>JBIKOG010000037.1:0-43511 GCA_044358225.1 Bryobacteraceae bacterium
CAACCTCTTCCACCGTCCACGTGTTCTTAATGCCGGTCTTGTACATTTCGTAAAAGCCCGGGTACTTCATCGGCCGAAGGGTCAGATTAAAACCAGGATCGAGAATCATTTTCTTTCTTTCTGCCTACTGGCAGGCCTCGCAGCTCTCAGGGTTCTCCAGCGAACAGGCAATCGCCTGCGCCACCGGAACCGGGGCGGACACCGACGCCGGCACCGGCACGGTCGCCTTGGAAATCTTCGACGCCGGACGGGACCGAAGATAATAGGTCGTCTTCAACCCTTTCTTCCAGGCGTACATGTACATAGATGACACTTTGCCAATCGTCGGGCTCTCAATAAATAGGTTCAACGATTGGCTCTGATCAATGTAGGGGCCGCGCTCGGCGCCCATGTCGATCAACGCCCGCATCGGCACTTCCCACACCGTCCGGTAGATGTCCTTGATGTCAGCGGGGATCTCGTCGATGTTCTGCACCGAACCCTCGCCCATCTTCACCCGGTTGCGCAGGTCTTCGTTCCACAGCCCCAACGCCTTCAGCTCATTCACCAGATAACGGTTGATCTGAATGAAATCGCCCGACAGCGTCTCGCGTTTGAACAGGTTCGAAATCTGCGGTTCGATGCACTCGTAGGAGCCAACGATGGAGGCGATCGTCGCCGTCGGCGCAATCGCGATCATCAACGAATTCCGCATGCCGGACTTCATCATCCGCGGCCGCAAGGCTTCCCAGCGCTCGGGCTTCGACGGCGTCACACCCCACAGGTCGAACTGGAAGGCGCCCTTGGCCGCCCGCGTCTTTTCGAACGCCGCGAACGGGCCGCTCTGTTCGGCCAGCTCAATCGTCGTCACCATCGCCGAGTAGTAGATCTCTTCCTGGATCTGCCGCGAAAGGGCCTTCGCCTTCTCGCTGTCGAACGCCAGCCGCATCTGGAAGAAGACGTCCTGCAGACCCATGATGCCCAGACCGACGGGACGCCATTTGGCGTTCGAAACGCCGGCTTCCTTCGTCGGGTAGTAGTTGATGTCGATCACCTTGTCCAGGAATCGCACCGCCAATTGGACCGTGTAGGCCAACTTGTCGAAGTCGAACTCGCCTTCGTTCACATACCGGGCCAGATTCACCGAACCCAGATTGCACACCGCCGTCTCGCCCTGATTGGTGATCTCGGTGATCTCCGTGCACAGGTTCGAAAGGTGAATGACGTTGTTGTCCTGCCCCGTCTGGTTGTTCTTCAGATTGCAGGCATCTTTGAAGGTCATCCAGCCGTTGCCCGTCTCGGCCAGCGTCTTCATCATCCGGGCGTACATGTCGCGCGCCTTCATCTGGCGCACGAACAGACCCTTCTCCTCCGCCTCAATGTAGGCGGCCTCAAAGGCCGGGCCATACAGATCGGTGAAGTGCGGCGTGATCTTCGGATCGAACAGCGACCAGACGCCGTCCTCGTCCACCCGCTTCATGAAGATGTCCGGAATCCAGTTCGACAGGTTCAGGTTATACGTGCGCCGCGCCTCGTCACCGGTGTTATCGCGCAACTCGAGGAATTCCTCGATATCCGCATGCCACGGCTCAAGATAGACGCACGCCGCACCCTTCCGCTTGCCGCCCTGGTTCACCGCGCAGACCGAGCTATCGAGCGTCTTCAACCACGGCACAATCCCGTTCGAACGCCCATTCGTCCCGCGAATCAGCGAGCCGCGGGCGCGAATCCGGTGGTACGCCAACCCAATCCCGCCGGCGAACTTCGACAACATCGCGACGTCTTTATACCGCTCGTAGATGCCTTCCAGGTTGTCCTCGGGCGAATCGAGCAGGTAGCAACTGGACATCTGCGGATGCTTGGTGCCGGAGTTGAACAGCGTCGGCGAGCTCGGCATATAGTCGTGCGCCGAGATCAGCTTATAGAACTCAATCGCTTCCTGGACGTTCACGCTCAGCCCGCACGCCACGCGCAGGAAGAAGTACTGCGGCGTCTCGATCACATCGCGCGATTCCGGGTTTTTCAACAGGTAGCGGTCGTAGACCGTGCGAATCCCGAAATACTCGAACAGATCGGTATTCCGGTCGTCGATGGCGCTGTTCAGTTTGCGGGCATTCGCCTTCACAAACTCGTAGCACTCCTCACCGATAAGACCACCTTGATAACCGGCTTCAATCGACTGCGAGAACGAATAAATGTTCTGCGCCGCCACTTCCTTGGCCACAAAATTCGCAAGCAACCGGCCCGCCAGGCGCGAGTATTCCGGCTCTTCGGCGATCAACGACGCCGCGGTCTGGATATTCAGCTGATCCAGTTCCCGTGTAGTGGACCCATCGTAGAGGCCACCGATGGTCTTGACCGCGATCCGCATCGGGTCGACCTGGCTTAAGCCCGCGGCGCAAAGCTGCACCGCGCGGATGATCTTGGAAACATCAACCGGTTCCAAAGCTCCATTGCGCTTTTTCACGCGCATTGCGGCCTCCGGCACCTGCGGCCGGACGTCCGGAAATAATTGTTGCGCTGTCGGCGTAGTACCCATCGTCATCTGCTGTGCCGTCGTCGCCATCTGAATTCACCTAAAGGGGGGGAGGATTTGGAACACAAAAAACAGTTTCGGCCTCCAACCTTTGTCGCTATCTAGAGGCTGGAGATACCAAAAAACGTGTCAACGAGAGGAACCGGGGGGGAGACTACCCGGGACGAACTACCAACAACTGCGGTATCTCGCCAACGAACTACAGGATACTGCGGTCCTTCGAACCCGGTCAACTACTAATTGTGGTTTTCCTCAATTAATCCACAACATGGCGTAGGTGATTGGAAAGATTGAACTTAAGGTTTTCTCTCTAGGGGAGGGGTACGAACGGTGCAATTGCACACTCCCGTTTACGTTTTTCCGTTAACATGTTCGGAATTCGGGACTTAGACCAAACTCCACCCGGAACCGGTGACAAGAGCGAAGAAAGCGATCATCAAAAACCAGATGACGCAGGCCGCCAAACTGAGCCACCAGGCCAGCCTACCTAGTACCGCGTCGCGGGGCGAAACCGGGCCGGCGAGGAGGGATCGGGCCATCAGAAAGGCCGGGATTCCGGTAAACGGACCGCAGATCATGAAGCCCATGGCGGCCAGCGCGATGGCGACAAATGATTTCGGATTATCAGGAATGGCGGTCAGCGGGCCAAAAACAGCGCCGCAAACGCTGCAAAATGACGCATTTTGTGTACCTTTTGCCCCACATTTGATGCAATTTTGCATGCTTTTTTCACGCTTCTTTCAAGGTCTTGGGCCAATCCTTGCCCAGCAGACGGGACAAAGCCCGGTCGGCGAGCAGCTTTCCGCCGGTCTGGCAGGTGGGGCAACAGTTGGTTTCGTGTGCGCCATACACAATTCTTTGGACCGGTGTCGAGCAGCGCGGACAGGGCTGTTTGAACTTGCCGTGGACGGCCATCTCCGGGCGGAAGGCGGTGACCTTTTCCGGGAATCCGGCGCCCGCTTGTTGGCGGAGGAGGTCGGTGAAGTAGTTGAGCCGATTCAAGATCGCCTCGCGGAGGCGGGCCAGTTCGGCGGGCGTGAGCTTTTGCGAGAGCGCCACCGGGCTCAGTCCGGCGTGGTGGAGGATCTCGTCGCTAAAGGCGTTGCCGATCCCGGAAAGGATATGGGGATCGGTGAGGGCCCGCTTTAAGGTGTGGTTTTCGGCGGTGAAGCGGGCGGCGAACTCGGCTTCGGTCGTAGTGAAAACCTCCAACCCGCCCGGATCGACGGAATCGATATCCGCTTCTTTTTCAAATAGATGCAACGAGGCCTGGCGCTTCGAACCGGCTTCGGTGATGGTCATCGAGCCGTTGTCGAACACCCAACTGGCCAGCGCCTGGCGCTTGTTGTTCCAGTGGAGACGCCCGGCGATCATCAGATGCACCACCATCCACTGGCCGTTCGAAAAACCGAGGGCGATTCGCTTCCCGACGCGCCGGACACCGATCAGCGTCTGGCGTTCGAAAGACCCGATCGGCGGCTGGACGGTCCGGAGGAGGAAGGGGGTGGTGAGTTTGACCTGTTGTAGGACGTGGCCGAGCGCGTGGCGCTCAATGGCTTCAATGTATACCGAGATGTCTGGGTATTCGGGCATGGGGCGATCTGGGCTGGTTTACAGGGGCCAGACGCGCTCGATGGTTTTGGACAGCATCCACATCTTGTCCTCTTCGTTCAGGAATTTCATTTCATCGCGAACGACAGCGAGCGTTTGGGCATACGTCGCATGGGGGAGACAGACGGGCCAGTCGGTGGCCCACATGAGGCGCTGGGGCCCGAAGGCCTGGTGGAGGCGTTTGACGTGGGCTTGGGAGTCCGTCCAGGGAAAGGCTTGCTTGGACAGGGCCCAGGTGTGGGAGACCTTTACGAACAGTTTGGGGTGGCGCTTCAGGGCGATCAGTTTCTCGAGCTCGGCGGGCTGGTCGACGGGAGTGTCGGCCATGTGGTCGATGACGATGGTGAGATCGGGAAACTGATCGATGAGCTTACCGATGTCGGGCATGCGGGAGATGGGGGCCAACAGCGTCATGGGCACCTTCAACTCGTCGCAGCGCTTGAAGAGCGGCTTCATCAGGGGGCCGTTGATCCAATCCCCGCTGGCGTTGGCGGCGGGACTCAGGCGGACGCCGCGGCAACCGGCCTGCGTGAGTTCGGCCAGGTGTTCGGGAGCGTCAGGATTTTCGGGATTGACGCGGCAGACGCCCTGGAAATACTGAGGGTATTGTTTCAGCGTGTGGAGCAGAAACGAATTGTCGAACATGTAGTGGCGGACCTGGATGATGACGGTTTTGGCGACGCCGTTGGCCTTCATCAGTTCGATCAGCATTTCGGGGGACTTGTCGTCCTGGGGGTGGGAGGGGTTGCCCTTCCAGTAGGGGAAGCGGGGATCCTTCTTATAAACGTGGACGTGGGGGTCGAGGATGCGGTAGTTGGGTGCGGCGCTCATGGTGGTGGTGGCTGTGGCGGCGGTGGCCAGGAGGTCTCGGCGAGTCATGGGATGGGAACCGATGTTAGAGACTATACTGCACGGCGGGGGGTAGTGGGGGCAGGGTATACTTTTCTGGATTGCCGTTGGACATTGGATTCTACGCGTTGATCGTGAGTTTGGCGGTTGGGCTGTACGCAATGGGCCGGGCGTGGGGGCGCGGCCGGGCGGCCATCGCGGTTGGCATTTTGGCGGCTGCGCCGGCAGTGCTGTTTGCCAGTTACTATCTGCGCTTGTTGGACAACACGGCGTGGTTTTATAACTTGCGGGCGTTGCCGTATGTAGAGCTGGCGGGGGCCGGGGCTGGGTTGCTGGCCGGGGTTTTGCAGGGCCGGGTGGCGGTACCGGCGGGCGCGTTGTTGCTGATCCTGGTGCCGCACTTGAAGCCGCTGCTGGCGCCGTAGGACGTTTCGCGATTGCGGGACCGGTGCGAGGGGGAGGTTTGTTTGCAGAGCACGCCGTCGACGTGCGGGCCGGCGAGCGCGGCGATTGGGGATTGCGGCGACGGAGCGGGAGTTGGCGATGGAGGCGCGGAGTTCGGCGAGCGGGACGGAGATTTGGTATCTGGCGCGGGCGTTGCGGGCGAGAGGGGTGGACGCGGTGGCGCGGATTGCGCCCGGGGAGATTGTGGCGCCATCCATTGCGGGCGTGGTTCTACCTGGGAATGCGGGCCATTTTATTGCCGTTTTGCGGCAGACGCCGGAGGAGGTGACGGTGATGGATCCGCTGCATGGGATGATGGTGATTCCGCGGGGGGAGTTGGGGCGGCGGTACCGATTTACGGGTTTCTTTTTGGAGACGCTGCGGTGGCGGTAGGTTGTTAGAATTCAATCGAAGGATAGATCCGCGAGCAAGGGCATCGGATACGAAACGGCGCTGGCGTTTGCGCGGGCCGGGTTCCGGGTGTATGCGACGATGCGAAATCCGGCGGCTTCGCCGGGGCTGGCAGCGGTGGCGGCGGCGGAGAAGTTGCCGATTCATGTGACGGCGATGGATGTGGACAACGACGAATCGGTTCGGGATGGGATCGCGGCCATTCAGGCGGCGCATGGGCCAGTGGACGTGTTGGTGAACAACGCCGGGATTGAGTGTTTTGGGTCTGTGGAAGAAATGCCTTTGGCGGATTTCCGGGCCGTGATGGAGACGAATTACTTCGGCCCGTTGCGTTGCATCAAGGCCATTGTGGCGGGGATGCGGGAGCGGCGGGCGGGCACGATCATTAATGTGAGTTCGGTGGCGGGCACGTTTTGCCATCCACCTGCGACGCCGTATTGTGCCTCGAAGTGGGCGCTGGAGGCACTGACGGAGGGGCTGGCGAGCGAGATGAAGTCTTTCGGAGTCCGTGTGGCGCTGGTGGAGCCGGGGATTATCGACACAGCGATGGCGCAACGCATTCGCAATAACGAGAGCCCGCTGTATCCGCACGCGGCCCGGGTTGCCGCGCTGTTTACGGCCACGCTGACGAACGCGCCCACGCCGCCGACACTGGTGGCGGAGAAGATTCTGGAGATCGCGGTTAGCGATAGTTGGCAGTTGCGGCATCCGGTTGGGCCGGACTCGGTGCCATTGATCGCGTGGCGGAAGAGCATGACGGACGAGGAGTGGGTGGATCTGCACGCCTCTGACGACGAGACGTTTCAGCGCCGGATGGGCGGGGGGAGTTAAGCACGCTATAGAAACGTGTGGGGGGCGACGCGGAAATGGGCTGCGAGTTTCGCGGCGGCGGCGCGGCTGATGGGGCGGTGGCCGGAGAGGACCTGGCTGACGTAGGACTTGCTGCCGAAGATGGGAACCAGATCGGCTTGGCGCAGATTGTGCTCTTCCATCAGGTATTGGAGGAGTTCGGCTGGCGCAACCTTGGGCGAGGGCTCTATCTCTTCTTCATACTGCATTACGAGTGCGGTCAGCGTTTCGATGAACCGTTCGACCGAGGGCGACTGTGGGGTTTCGTTGGCGGCGAGGCTTTCCAAGAGCTCCGTCATTTCAGCCAACTCGGCTGGCACGTTAAGCGGAGTCATCTCGTTCATCGCCGCCTTCGCCGGAATCTCCCTTTATGGCGGTCGGGAAACCACTTGACCGTTCTATCAACTCTCTCCGCAACCGTTCCTTATATTCAACTAAGCCTTGATCGACAGCGGCATCCAATCCATCCGGGCGCTCGGAAAATGGCGCTTGCAACCACACGACGTCTTCGATTTCGGCCGGAGATGCAACAGGCGTTTTCTTGAAATCAGCAGGCATAGTTGGAACCGAGACCGAACAGCAGCATTTGGGCAGGGAGTATGCCAAGCACAACGCCCGCTCTTACCAATATAGCTAGCGACCGAATCGCTGGGAACGGCCGCGCCAACAGCTTCAGCCGTGCAGTTGGGACGTGTACCTGAAGAGCTGTCACTGCTGCTGTTGTTGCTGCTGTTGGAGCGCGTCCCAAGTGGGGATTTCGACTTCCTGAATGTCGTTCGTCGCGGCGGCGACGGAGATGAAATCGTCCTCTTCGTCGGTTGGCGAGTCAGTGGGATGGATGCGCACGGCGACGCTTAGCTGGCTGGAGGCGCGGCCCTTGAAGACGCCCTTCGTGGGCGGGACGTCGGCGTAGTCCGTGCCGACGGCGGTGCGGATGTGGCGGACGCCGCAGAGTTCGTTGTTGGTCGGGTCGAAACCGATCCAGCCGTGATTGTGGAGGTACGCCTCCAGCCAGGCGTGGGTGGCGCCCAGGGCGCTGCGCTCTTCCAGTTTTGTTTTGGGAAAGAGATAGCCGCTCACATACCGGCAGGGGATGCCGAGGTTGCGCACGAGGGCGATCATGACGTGCGAGAAGTCCTGACAGACGCCTTTGCGGGAGCGGATGGCGTCATCGATGGGCGAATCGACGCGGGTGGCTTTTTGGCTGTATTCGATGGCTTTGAAGAGATCGCCGTTGAGCTGGCGGAGGATGGTGAGAGGGTCTTCGCGGCGGTCCACGTTTAGTTCTTTGGCGAGTTCCAGGAGCAGCGGCGTCGGTTTGGCGAAGAGGCTGGGGTTCTGCATTTCCCAGTGTTCGGCGCCCTCGTTGACCTCATCCACTTCGTCCCAGGCGGACATGGGAAGAGCGGCTGGCAGCACGTCGGGTTCGTCGACTTCGGTGACCGAGGACGCCACGAGGGTGAGCTTCGAGTGCTGCGCGGGCACGTCGAAATAATGAACGGTGTTGGCGTTGTGATCCTTGTAGCTATTGGGCTTCGAGCGCGGGGTGACCTGCAGGTCGAACTTGATGCAGCGCTGGTTGCCGTCGCTGCGGGGGCGCATGCGCACCTCCATGTTGCTTTCGCTGACGGGCGCGCTGTATTGAAACCGGGTGACGTGACGGATGGAAAAGAACATCAGAATTGAATGGCGGACTCTACGGGGTAATCGATATAGATCTGGTGCAGGGCGACGTGGATGTGGCTGCACTGGCGGTCGATTTCGGCCAGGAAAACGGGCAGGCCGATGGCCATGATTTCGTCGATTTGGCTGAAGGAGAGCAGGGCCTTCAACTTGCCGACGAGGCGGAGGGCGCGGTCGCCGACGCGGCGGTCGGCTGATTGGGGGAGAGCTTTTAGAGAGAGCTCGACCTGGTCGATGGCGAAGCAGACCGAGTGGGGGAATTCGCGATTGAGCAACAGGAACTCCGAGATGCGGAGGGGCTTGAAGTCAGCCGTGTACACCTTGCAATAGGCTTCGAAGGCGGTGCAGGATTTGAGCAGGTTGCTGCCTTCGTGATGCTCTTCGTTGTCTTCGGGGATGTGGTCGCGGAAGTAGACTTTGACCAGTTCGCTGACGGAGACGGCGCGCTCCATGAAGCGACCGAGCTGGATGAAGTGCCAGCCTTCGCCGTGGTTCATGGTGGAGTCCGTGATGCCCTGGAAGAGGTGCGCGCCCTCCTTCACTTCGGTGAGGAATTCGTGCTGATCGGCCGACCAATCGTCGGTGGTGCTGGCGGCGCGAACACGGTGGAACAGGCGGTTCAGATGCTCCCACATTTCCGAGCTGATCTGTTCGCGGACCTGGCGGGCGTTATCGCGGGCGCTCATGACGCAGGCGACGATGGAGGATTGATTGGACAGATCAAAGGCCATCCACAGGCCGACGTTTTCTTCGGTCAGATCGTCGGGGACTTCCAGGCCGATGCTTTCGATCACGGTGCGCCAGCGCTGGTCATCGTCATTGGGCGTGTACTCTTCGAGTTGCTCCGACAGATAGACGTCGAGAACGCGGGCGATGTGTTCGGCGCGCTCCAAATAGCGGCTCATCCAATACAGACTGTCGGCGACGCGGGAGAGCATGTCCATGGTTGATTCCTAGTTCAAGACCCAGGTGTCCTTGCTGCCGCCGCCTTGCGAGGAGTTAACCACGAGCGACCCTTTGCGGAGCGCGACGCGGGTGAGGCCGCCGGGGACGATCATCGTTTTTTCGCCGTGGAGGATGTAGGGGCGGAGATCGACGTGGCGCGGTTCGACGCCGGTGCCGCCGATGAAACACGGGGCCGTCGAGATGGCGATGGTGGGCTGGGCGATGTAGTTGCGGGGGTCGGCCTGGATGAGAGCGAGGAAGTCTTCGCGCTCGGCCTTGGTGGAGTGGGGGCCGATCAACATGCCGTAGCCGCCGGATTCGCCCACCGCTTTGACGACGAGGCGGCTCATGTTTTCTTTGACGTGCTGGAGCTGTTTGGGCTTGGAGCAGAGGAAGGTTTCGACCTGATCGAGAATGGGGTCGCGACCGGTGTAATAGCGGATGATTTGGGGGACGTAGGCGTAGAGGGCTTTGTCGTCGGCGACGCCGCTGCCGATGGCGTTGGCGAGGGTGACGTTGCCGGTGCGGTAGGCGTTGAAGAGGCCGGGGACACCGAGGATGGAATCGGGACGGAAGGAGAGAGGGTCGATGAAGTCGTCGTCGATGCGGCGGTAGATGACGTCGACGCGGCGGAGGCCGCCGGTGGTTCGCATGTGGACAATGTTGTCGTGGACGACGAGATCGCGGCCTTCGACAAGCTGGACGCCCATTTGGCGGGCGAGATAGGAGTGTTCGAAATAGGCCGAATTGTAGACGCCGGGGGAGAGGAGAACGACGGTGGGATCGCTGCGATTATCGGGGGCCTGTTCGCGGAGGGTGGCCAGGAGGGCCTGGCCGTAGTGATCGATGGGGCGGACGTCGCAGGTTTGGAATAGCTCCGGGAAGGCGCGTTTCATGACCTGGCGGCTGGTGAGCATGTAGCTGACGCCGCTGGGGACGCGGAGATTGTCTTCGAGGACGACGAAGCGGCCGTCGGGGGTGCGGATGAGGTCGGTGCCGACGACGGTGACGTAGATATTTTTGGGGACTTGGACGCCACGCATTTCACGACGGAAATGTTTGCAACTGAAGATGATGTCGCGGGGGACGATTTTATCGTTGAGGATATGGCCGTCGGTGTAGATGTCGCGGAGGAATTCGTTGAGGGCCTGGATGCGCTGGGTGAGGCCGGTTTCGATGACGGCCCATTCGGCGCCGGTGATGATGCGGGGGAGCAGATCGTGGGGGATGATGCGCTCCATCCCTTCGTCTCGGCCGGAGAGGGTGAAGGTGATGCCCTGGTTGAGAAAGGCCTGATCGGCGGTGTGTTTGCGGCGGCGAAGTTCGGCGAGGGGGAGTTCCTGCAGGCGATCGTAGAGGGCCTGGAACTGTTCGCGCGGGGCCGCGGGGCCGGCGAACATTTCGTCGTAGGCATCGCCGAGCGAGTAGTTTTGGAATGGGGCCGGGAACGCCATTGGGGGAAAGAACCACGGTAGCGGCGGGGCGGCGGGGTGTCAAATTGAAGATATTGATGGGGGCTATTGGAGGATGGTACGTTGCAAGTATGCGGGTGATTTTACTGGCCTTGTTGGGTGTGGCTTTGAGCGGGCAGGCGGCTCCGCGGCGGGAGGCGGTGGTGGTGCCGTTTACCGCCGAAGTGCAGGTGACGCCGGGGTTCCTGGATGCTACAAGGACTACCGTTGTTGCGTTTCTGCGGGAGCACCGGCGGGGGAAGGGGCTGTTTGATTCCGTTTTGACGGAGCGGACGGCGGGGTTCGACGGGGTTGAGATTGGCGCCCGGCTGGTGAAGTTCAAACCGGGCAATGCGGCGTTGCGGGCGACAGTGGGGATGGGGGCGGGGCGGGCCAGCGCCCGGTTCGAATTCACGATGACGGACACGCGCAAAGGCGTGGTGATTTGGCGGAAGACGATTCAGGCGACCGCCGCGTACTTCGGGTCGTCAGGCAGTTCGCATGGGCAACGGCAGGAGTTGCCGGAGCGGATTGCGGAGCGGTTGATGAAAGATTTGGCGACGGCGCGGCGGCTTACTGACTGATGAGGTTCGCGAACAGCCGCACGCCGCCGGGGACGGCATAGGGGAGCTGCCGGTACCAGGCGTACGCACAGTAGATATAGAGCCCCTTGCCGTGGCGGGCGACGAGCCAGCCGCCCTTTTGCGGGGGTTGGCCGGTGTCGTGGGTTTCCAGAAGCGCCTTGTAGCGCGGGTCCCAGGTGGTTAGGAATTTGGAACCGCGTTGTTCCACCCAGCCCTCGAAATCCTTGGCAGTGATTTTGTTGGGGGCGTTGAAGACCGGGTCCTGCGGTTCGAGGATGGCGACGGGGGAATCCTCTTCGCTGACCTCTTCGGGATTGCGGCCCATGGAGTACGGGTAGGGCCCGTAGTTTTTGTCGAACTCGGGGGTGTTGTATTGGACGATGAGCGTGCCGCCGTTATTGACGAAATCGAGCAGGCGCTGGTTGTAGGTGCGGACGTCGGCGCGGACGGCGTAGGCGCGAATGCCTAGGATGATGGTGGTGAACTGGTTGATGTTGGCGGAGGCGAGCTTGGCGGTGTCGAGCAGTTCGGTGGGAACGCCCAACTGGCGCAGGCCTTCGGGGACATCGTCGCCCGTTCCGGTGACGTAGCCGACCTTGAGGCCGGGCTTCACCTTGACGTCGATGGAGCGGACGGCGTGGCGGGCGGGCGTGGAGAGGTAGACCGAATCGTAGCCGGGCTGGGTGATTTCGTCGAAGCTTTGCGTGTAGTTTTGGCCGTTGTAGGTGGCGATGGCTTCGATCTTTGCTTCGCCGGCGGGGCGGGCGGCGGGGGCGGTGAGGCGGAACTTCAGAACCGCTTCTTCACGCTCCTTTTCGAAGGCGAACTTGTGTTCGGCTGGTTCACTGCGCCAGCCGGGAGGGAGGGTGAGTTTGACGGTCCCGGTGGCGCGGGCGTCGACGTTGGTGGTGACGGTGGTTTGCAGTTCGTAGGTGTTTTGGGAGAGTGGGAGGATGCCGGCTTCGGTGGCGAATTTGATGGCGATGGGGGGCCCGACGGCGAGCGGTTTCAGCTTTTCGACGCCGAGCGTATCGAGCGGGCTGACGAGCACGGGCGTTTCGATTTCGCCATCTTTGTAGGTGATGCGGGCGACTAAAGGCGCGGCGGCGTTGGGTTGGTGGAACGGGGCGTTTCCGATTTGGTAGGCGGTTTCGCGAACGTTGTCGCGACGCCAGTGGGCTTGCGTTTGGGGAGCGTTGGCGGGGACGGTGATTTGGTAGCGGGTGGGTTCGAGTTGCTTCGTTTCCAGGGCGCCGAGGAATTCTACCTTTTGCGCTTCGGAGCCATGGAGTTTGACGGTGACGTTGAACGTTTGGCCGGGGGTGGCGACGGAGAAGGTTTCGGCGGGGCGGAAGGCGGAGAAGGGGCCGGTGATGGCGACTTTGGGATCGACGCGGGCTTCGACTTGGAGGTTGTTGGCGAGGGCGAGGGCGGTGTTCAACTGGCGGATTTTCTGGGCGATGACGGGGTCTTTTTCGTTGAGCGATTTGGCGGTCTTCAGTGCCGCGGCGAGGTGGGGCGCGGTGGCTGGCAGATGGTCGATGCGGAAGGATTTGACGGCGGCTTCGATGTGTTTGACGAGTTCGGGATATTGGGATAGAGACGTGTCGAGGTTGTCGAAGAAGCTGGCTTCTTTGGCGGTGGCGCCAATTCGGCGATAGAGGGAGCTGGTCGCGCCGGGGCGGGCGGTGGCGGCGCCGGCGCCCTGGCTGCGTTGCCAACGTAGGCCTTCGCGGGCGAACTGGGAATAGCTGCGGCCGAGGAGCGGATCGACGGCGCCGTGGTCCACTTTCACGGTGGATTCGTCGAGCGGGTTGCGGTTGCCGATGTAGAGTTTTTCGGTGCGCCAGGCGGGGAGATCTTCGGTGATGTATTTCGGATCGGCGGCTAGGGTGAAGGCCTCCTGGGCGAGGATACCTGCGGCTTCGTGGTTGCCGTGGCCGTCGCGGGGCGTGCCGGACCAGCGGGAGAGGATGATGTGCGGTTTGGTGATGCGGATGACGCGGACGACGTCCTTCAGCACGGCCGCGCGGTCCCACTGGCGGAAGGTTTCGGCGACGTTTTTGGAGTAGCCGTAATCGACGGCGCGGGTGAACATGACGCTGGCGCCGTAGTATTGGGCGGCGCGCAGGAACTCGACGGTGCGGAGGGCGCCGAGGCGATCGAAGAAATCGCCGGTGACGAGATTGGCGCCCGATTCGCCGCGAGTGAGGGAGAGCATGGTGACTTCGGCACCGCGGCCGCGGGTGAGCCAGGTGATGGTGGGGCCGTCTTCATCGTCGGGGTGGGCGGCGATGTGGAGGACGCGGGCGGTGGTTTGGAGTTGGAGAAGGGAGCGCCAAAGGCCGGCGGCGCCGCGGTCTTCGGGAAGAGGGTCGGCCGCAAATAATGGCAGGGCGAGAATACAAATGAGCCAGCGCATGGGATACTGGATATTGTACTGGCGGAACGGGCAATCGCTGGTGAGTCTCGCAAGGGATTTGCTGGAGGAAAGTCCGGTCTCCGTAGAGCAGTGTGCCGGCTAACGGCCGGGGGGGCTCGTTCAAAACGGGTTTCACGGAAAGTGCCACAGAGAATATACCGCCGCTGGGTTTCGGCCTGGAGGTAAGGGTGAAAAGGTGCGGTAAGAGCGCACCGTGCCAGCAGTAATGCGGGCAGCAAGGCAAACCCCACGCGGAGCAAGACCAAATAGGGGTGGAGGGGCGGCTCGTCCTGATCGACACCCGGGTAGGTTGCTAGAGCTTGTCAGTAATGACTCGCCCAGAGGAATGATTGCCATCTTTTTTCGGAAAGACACAGAAACCGGCTTACAGTTCCGCCAGTGCTAAAATTTAGGATTCGACTTCCCTGCCATGCAACGCGCCGCCAGACTTCTATCGAAGATCAAGTTGCAAAACGCCAGACTCGCGCCTGAGGAGTTTGCCGAAGCCATGTGGCCGGTGGCGGTGGGACGGCGATTGGCGCAACGGACCGGACCGGTGAAGCTGTATGGGCGCCGGATGGTGGTGGACGTCGAAGACGCCATGTGGCAGAAGCAGTTGTCGACTATGACCAGCCAGATACTGGTGAAATTGCAGGGGATGGCCGGGCCGGGGCTGATTGAGTCGGTGGAGTTTCGCATCGGCACGCCGCGGCGGGCGCCGAAGATTGCGTTGGCATTTGACAGCAAGGACGACCGGGCCGATGGGATCACTGATCCGATTTTCCGGCACTTATATCTTGCCTCGCGCGCGGAGCATGAGCGCGTGGAGGCCAAACGGATGAGGATTTCCGCGTGAAGCTAACTGAAGAGCAGGTACGGTATGTGGCCGGCCTGGCGAATCTGACTTTGACTGAAGCCGAGATTCATCAATACGCCCATGATTTGAGCGATATTCTGACGCACATCGATAAGCTCAACGAGCTGAACACCGATGGCGTGGAGCCGATGGCGCAGGTGCTGTTCGCGGCCGAAGAGACCGCGACGCTGCGCGAGGACGAGCCGCGGCCGTGTTTGACCAACGCCGAGGCGCTGGCGAATGCGCCGGTGTCGGGCCAGGGCTATTACAAAGTGCCGCGAGTGATTGAGCGTTAGTATGAACATCCCGTCTCTTACAATTTCCTCGGTTCGCAAAGGGTTGGCGGATCGGACTTTCAGCGCGGTGGAACTGGCGCAGGAGGCGTTGGCGTTTGCCAAGGCCGAGAACCCGAAGACCAATGCGTATTTGACGTTCAGCGACGAACGCGCGTTGGCCGCGGCGCGGGCCGTGGACGCGAAGCTTGCGGCGGGGGAGGATCCGGGCGTGCTGGCCGGCGTGCCGGTGGGCGTCAAGGACGTCATCTCGACGCGCGGCGTGCGGACGACGTGCGGGTCTAAGCTGTTGGAACATTACATTCCGCCGTACGACGCGACGGCGATGGAACGGCTGGAGGCGGCCGGCGGTGTGATGATCGGCAAGGCCAATTGCGACGAGTTCGCGATGGGGTCGTCGAATGAGAATTCGGCGTACGGGCCGGTGCGGAATCCGGTGGCGTTGGACCGTGTGCCGGGCGGGTCGAGCGGTGGTTCGGCGGCGATGGTTGCGCAGGGTACGGCCGTGGTTTCGTTGGGTTCGGACACCGGTGGATCGATCCGTCAGCCGGCGTCGTTCTGCGGCTGCGTGGGCGTGACGCCGACGTATGGGCGCGTGTCTCGGTATGGACTTGTGGCGTTTGCTTCGTCGCTCGATCACATTGGGCCGTTCTCGCGCACGGTGGCCGATTCGGCGACGGTGTTGACGGCGATTGCCGGGCGCGATTCGCGCGATGCGACCAGCGCGTTGCACGAGGTGCAGGACTACGCCGCGGCGATGCAGCAGCCCTTGCAGGGCCTGAAAATCGGGCTTCCGAAGGAGTACTTCGCCGGGTTGGCGAATGAGACTGGCGACCGGATTCAGGCCGGCATCGAGGTATTGAAGAAGAAGGGCTGCGAGATTGTCGACGTCTCCCTGCCCCATACGGAATACGCGATCGAGGCCTACTACATCATTTGCACGGCCGAGGTGAGCGCCAATCTTTCGCGGTTCGACGGCGTGCGGTTCACGACGCGTTCTGCGAAGGCCGAGACGTTGATCGACATGTACAAAAACTCCCGCGGCGAGGGCTTCGGCGCGGAGGCGAAGCGGCGCATTATGCTGGGCGCGTATGTGTTGAGCCACGGCTACTACGACGCCTATTACATCAAGGCGCAACGGGTGCGGTCGCTAATCACCCGGGACTTCGCTCAGGCGTTTGAGAAAGTCGACGCGCTCATCACGCCGGTGTCCCCCTTCCCCGCGTTCAAGTTGGGCGAGAAGGTGAACGACCCGCTGCAGATGTATTTGAGCGATATCTACACCATCACCGGCAGTCTGGCCGGTATCCCCTGCATGAACGTTCCTTGCGGCACAACGGCCGAAGGCCTGCCCGTCGGCATGCAGATTCTGACCAAACATTTTTCGGAAGACCTGATGTTCCGAATTGCCCATCAATACGAAATGAGCGGCGGCTTTTCGGCCTGATCGCGCATCTAACGAGTTCGAAGGAGAAAACGAATATGGCATTTACACTTCCTGCCCTGCCCTACGCGGACAACGCGTTGGAACCGTATATTGACGAAGCGACGATGGTCATCCACCGGACCAAGCACCACAACGCCTACGTCACCAACCTGAACAACGCGGTGACTGGCGATGCGGCGCTCGAAGGCAAGACGCTCGAAGAGCTGCTGGCCAACAACCTGGCCATCGTGCCGGACGCCAAGAAAGGCGCCGTGCGCAATAACGGCGGCGGCCACCTGAACCACTCGCTGTTCTGGCAGATCATGGCGCCGGAAAACGCGGGCGGCGGCGGCGCGCCGATCGGCCAGTTGGCCGCGGCGATTGATGCCACCTTCGGCAGCTTCGACAACTTCAAGGCGCAGTTCAAAGCCGCCGCCATCGGCCGCTTCGGCTCCGGTTGGGCGTGGCTGGCCAAGAAGGCCGACGGCACGCTCGAGATCTACTCGACCGCCAACCAGGACACCCCGCTGATGGAAGGCAAGACCGCCATCATCGGCCTGGACGTGTGGGAGCACGCCTACTACCTGAAGTATCAGAATCTGCGTCCGAACTACGTGGACAGCTTCTGGAGCGTGGTCAACTGGAACCAGGCCGAAGCCATCTACAACGGCGTCTTCACGCTCACGTTCTAATTCGCTGCATTACCAGGCGCGCCGCGGATTCCCCGGCGCGCAGCAGTTCAGCCGGCTGGATCGTCTCCCGAAATTGGACGTCCAGCCGGCTTTCGTT
Source organism: Bryobacteraceae bacterium (assembly GCA_044358225.1). GTDB lineage: Bacteria > Acidobacteriota > Terriglobia > Bryobacterales > Bryobacteraceae. Next base: position 17,129 of record JBIKOG010000037.1, read on the forward strand.
TTCGGAGATGCGGCAGGGGACGACGGGCCAGTTTTTCTTCGCCAACAGCAGCAGTAGGCGCTCGACGCCCGGGAGCGGATCGGCCTCGTGAAACGCGGTGCCCGCGACGCCTTCCGGGAACAGGCCCAGTGGCCGGTCGAGGTCTTTCAACAGAGCCCGATAGCTGCGCGCCGTCATCGCCGGATCGGTGCCGGCGAAGCTCACCGGATAGCAGTGCAGCGCGTGCGCCACGCGCGGGAGCAGCCAATCGCCGGGCGATGGAATGGTCAACGGCCCCAGCTTCCACGGCGGCCAATTGGCCGTCACCACCCAGCGCACCGGCGGGTCTTCCAAACCGTAGTGGCGCTGCAGGGCGACCGTAATCACGCTGCACGGATGCAGGATCCACAGGCCCTTACGCTGGTAGTGATTGGCCGCCAGCACGAACTTCGGGGAGGCCGGCAACAGCTCCAGTCCGCACACCTCTGGCTCGGGCGTCAGCACCTTAACCGACTCCTCCGTAAACCGCCGTACCGAGTATCGCGTGCGCTGGCCGATGTGCGGCGTCAACGCCAACACCGGGCCCCACGCCACCGGATACTGCTTCAAACCTCGCGGCCCTTCCACACGGACTTCCGGCCGGTCAGCGTTTTGAACATCGAGTTCAGCGCCACGAATTGGAAGAGATAAATGGCCACCGGCGCCATAAGAGCCGCGGCGCTCCGATACCACGGGAACAGCACCACCGATGGCACCAGCGCGAACAGCACCGCCTGCCGCGTGTATCCTTGTCCGATCAGCAGCGCCAGCACCGGCAGCCACGACGTCAGCAAAATGGAAGCAATCACCACCTGCACGCCGGTGAAAACGTTCTCTCGCAGGAAGCGGAAGGAGTTCTTTTCAAACCCGCGCAGAATCGCGCCGAACGAATCGTACATGCGCACGAAGCCCATGTGCTCGGCCCGCGTGACGCGAGTGCGAAGGCCCTTCGACGCGGCCAGTTTCGCCAGCGCCACATCTTCAATCACCGATGCATCCACGGCGGCGTGCCCGCCCATCTTCACGTACGCCTTGCGCGTGATCAACAGGCACTGCCCGTTGGCCAGCCATTCGCTCGGCGAACGGCCATTGACGCGCGCGCTGTTGACACCCGTGAAATAGAGCGCAAACGCGTACGGCAGCAGAATCTTCTCCGCCAGCGTCACGGTCTCCTGTTGCAGGAACACGCTCACCATATCGAGTTCCTGCTCCACCGCATACTGCACCAGTGACGGCAGGAACACGCGCGCGTAGTGCGTATCGGCATCGACGAACAGCAACCATTCCGATTCAGTCGCCTCCGCCCCGGCCATGCAAGCGTTGGGCTTGCCCATCTTCCCATCGGCCAACGCGGGCGCCGTGATCACACGCACGTCGCAGTCGCGCGCAATCTCCGCCGTACGGTCCTCGGAGTGGTCATCGACCACCGTCACCATATCAGGCGGAAATGACGCGAGCAGTTTCCCAATATTGGCTTCCTCATTGCGCGCGGGCACAATGACGGCCACCTCCGGCAAGAACGCCCCGGCGACGTAGGGGATCTTCGGCAGCCGCTCGTAGTGGAAGCGGGCCTTGCGCAAATAGACAACAATTCCGAGTGCAACGGCGATGGCAATAGTGAGAACCGGCATAAGAGCTAGATACTTAATTTACGCACGGTTGGGCCGCCCACGCCGCTGGGGAAGAGCGGAGTCTCCACATCCAACTGCCACGCCCCGTTCCCATCTTGCGCCCGGGCCTCCACAACAGCGGCCCCACCCGGCGCGTCCAGCTCAACCATCCACCGCGTCCACGAGTACAGCGACAACGGATTCTCCATTTCCGCCGGCATCCACGGGCCACCATCCAGCCGGACTTCCACCGCTTTAATGCCGCGGCTCCCCGCATAGGAGACACCACCCACGGTCACTTTGGTCCCCTCATGCCGCGCCTTATCGATGAACGACGCGACCTTCACCAACGGCTCCTTCGTGTACCCCATCTTCGGCCAAGTGCCGAAATACGGCTGCGTCACGAACGCGATCTCGCCCATCCATTTCACGTTCTTGAACCCGTAATAGCGCGGACACAACAGCCGCACCGGGAAGCCATGCGCGCGGTTCAACGTCTCCCCGTTCATGCCAACGGCCAGCATCACCTCGTCGCTAAACGCATACTCAATCGGTAGCGAATCGCCGTGCCCATCGACGCCGATAAACGCCACCTCGCGAATCCCCGCGGGGATCTTCGCCCGGTCGACGATTTGACTCAACAAAAACCCGCTCCACTCCGCCGTCCCCATCAGGTCGCTCTTCAATGTGTTCGACACGCACCGCAGCGTCACGTACCGCTGCTGCCGCGGCACCTGCAGCAACTGCGTGTAGCGTAACGACGCGATTTGCGCGCCGTCTACCGTCACGCGCAGAGTCCAGGAAGCCGGATCGATCGCCGGGTCCACGCTGTTCTTCGACATCGTGTAGTGCTGCCCGATCTGCGTCACCGCCTTGCGCACCCACCCCACGCCAAACCGCTCTTCCGGCATTCCAAAGGACCAAAGCCTCACCGGCTTCACCGCCCCGCGCGCCAACCGTTCATCCCGCAAGAAACTCTCGCCCGCCACCGCCAATGTTGCCCCACCCATCAAGGCTTGCAACGCCATACGCCGCCCGCCGACCGGCGCCACAGCCTTTCGCTCCAGCCACTCCAACATCGTCAAAGCCGGGAACCAAAACGTGAACGTCTCCCAGCCCGGGGTATACCCAAATAGATACCCGTACGCCAACGCGCCGCCCAAAACCACAAGACCCGCCCGCATCCCTGTGAAACACGCCGCCAGCGACATCACAAACCCCAACGCCGCCAACCCGCCGGTCAGCGCGAACGGCTTCGCCCACGCGCCCATCTGGGCCAGCAGCCACACCGAATAGGTATTCGGCGTCCGCGCCATGATCCACTCGCCAATCACCTCGGTCCACAAAGGGATGCCCCACGCGTAGAACGCCGCATAGTGAACCAACAGCCCCACCGCCGTCGCCAGCGAACCGCGTTCAATCGCCCGCCGAATCAACTCCGCCAAAACTTCAGCCTTCCCAACGCCGGCCGGGCCAACGCCCGCGCCGTGATGCCGTATTTCCGCCACGCCGGCACCACGGCCCGCTGCGCGAACACGTCGTAGTCCATCTCTTCAATCCGCGTCAGAATCCCACTATACACACGTGCCGCGATCTCCACAGCGAACCGCCCCTCGGGCCGGAGCATCGGAACACCCGGCATCGATTTCCCGTAGTAGAACCGCGCCCGCTCGGCCTGAAATCGCATCAATTGCACGAATTCCGGCGTCCGCTCCCCCCGTCGCAACGCGGCCTCGGAATACCCGAACTGCGCGATCTCTTCCGACGGCAGGTAGATCCGCCCGCGCCCCAGATCCTCGCCCACATCGCGCAGAATATTGGTCAACTGCATCGCCACGCCCAGGTCCTCGGCATACGGCAGCGCATCGCCCTCAAACCCGATCACGTGCGACATCATCAGGCCCACCGTGCTCGCCACCCGATAGCAGAACACGCGCAACTCATCGAAGTTCCGATACCGCACGCCTTCCAAATCCATCCGCATGCCTTCGATCAGTTCGCACGCATATTCGGCCGGAATCGCGTGGCGGGCACAGGCCCACGCGAAGTGCCGCAAAATCACCGGGCAATCGGTGCTCCCCAATAGCGCCCGCTTCAACCCCTCGCGCCACTCGTCCAACTCCCGCCGCGCCGCGGCCACATCGGGATTCTCATCCACAATGTCATCCGTCGTCCGGCAAAACCAGTAAACCGCATAAGCCGACGCGGCCAACTCCGGCGGAAAAAACCGCGTCGCGAAATAAAAACTCTTCGACCCGCGCGCCGTCGCTTCCGCCGCCTGGCGGTTCCACTCGGCGTCTATACGGGCAACCGGTCGCATATCAGCTTTTCCACGATCTTAGCCGATGACAGCACGCCCGGCACTCCCGCGCCCGGATGCGTGCCCGCGCCGACGAAGTAGAGTCCCTTCACGTCCTCGCTCTCGTTATGCGGCCGGAACCACGCCGACTGCGTAAAGATGGGCTCAAACGAAAACCCAGAACCGCGATACGTGTTCAGTGTCGTCTCAAAATCGAGCGGCGTGAATAAGCGCTCCGTCACCAGTCGCGACTGCAGGCCCGGCAGATACTGCTTCTCCATGTAGGCCATCACCCGGTCGCGGAACGGCTTCGCCTCGGTCTTCCAATCGATCCCGCTCAGCTGATTCGGAACCGGAACCAGGGCGTAAAAACAGTCGTGTCCCTCGGGCGCCATCGATGGATCCGTCGCCGTCGGCCGATGCAGATAGATCGAGAAATCCTCGCCCAGAATCTTCTTCTGGAAGATATCGGTCAGCAATCCCTCGTACCGTTCGCCCAACAAAATCGTGTGGTGCTTGATGTCGGAATACGAACCCTTCGTGCCGAAATAAATGACAAACAACCCCATACTGTAGCGCATGCTATCCAGCTTCGAATCGGTCCAACGGCGCCGATCGGCGGCCGGCACCATCTTGCGATACGTGTTCGCCACATCGGCGTTCGACACCACGGCGTCCGCGGTAATCGTTTCACCGGCTTCCGTCACCACACCCACTGCGCGCCCGCCTTCCGTCACGATGCGTTTCACCGGCGTGTTCAATCGAACCCTGCCGCCCAACTCGCGGAACAGACGGCCCAAGCCGTCCACCACGGCACCCGTCCCGCCCATCGCATAGTGCACGCCCCACTGGCGCTCCAAATGGTGAATCAGCGCATAAATGGAAGTCGTCTGAAACGGATTCCCACCCACCAACAACGGATGAAAACTGAACACCCGCTGCAACATCGGGTCTTTCACATAGCTCTTCACGAACTGGAAAACGGTCTTGTGCGATTGCAACCGAATCAGGTCCGGCGCAATCTTGATCATGTCCATGAACTTCAGAAACGGCACGTCGCTCAATTCGACAAAGCCCTTCTGAAAAATGTCCTTCGCCGCCAGGATCATGGCCTTATAGCCTTCCACGTCCCCGGGCGAAAACGCTGCCACCTTCCGCTCCGTTTCCCTCTCGTCGCCGTTGTATTCAAAGTGGCGCCCATCCGGAAACTCAATCCGGTAGAACGGATCCACCGGCACAATCTTCACGTAGTCCGACGTCTTCTTCCCCGCCCCGGCAAACAACTCGTCCAACATAAACGGCGCCGTAATCACCGTGGGTCCAGCGTCGAACGTGAACCCATCCTGACGGTACACATACGCGCGGCCCCCCAGCATATCGCGCGCCTCCAACAGCTCCACATCATATCCCCGCGAAGCCAATCGCACTGCGGTGCCAAGCCCGCCAAATCCACTGCCGATCACGGCAACCTTACGCGAGCGATTTGCCATAGAGGTTATCTAACATCTCCTTCAACCCTGCGCCGCGCGAACCGAACACGTCCAGAATCCCGCGCGTGCGTTCCATCTGTACTTCAAACGGCGCGCGCAGTCGCAGTTCGCCGTCCGCCAAATCATCCATCAACTGATATGCCACACCGAACTCGTGGCCGAACCGCAACGCCGCCTGCCGCTCCACCGGATCCACACCCGCCCCGATCACCCCAGCCCGCGCCGCCAGCGCAAACAATGGCGCCGTTTTCTTTTCCGCCAATTGCCGCGACGAGCCCCCGCCGGCCAGATCCATCGCCTGCCCGCCCACCAGATTATTGCAATCCAATACCTGTAGAACCTTGAGCTGGAACGCCACCATCTGTTCCAAAACAAACGGGTCGCTAATCCCCTCCACCGTCTGCCGGGCCGCCAAAGCCACCAGGCTAAACGCCGCCAGAACTGCGGTCGATTCGCCAAACTCCCGGTGCACCGTCGCATGCCCGCGCCGGAACTCTTCATCATCCATGCAAGGCAAGTCGTCCACAATCAGCGACGCGCAATGCAGCAACTCCACCGCCACCGCCCCCCGTATCACCAACTCCCGATCGGACCCTATCACCTTCCCCACCCGCAACGCCAACAACGGCCGCAACCGTTGCCCGCCGCCAAGAACCGAATACTCCATCGCATTGGCCACACAAGACGCGCCGGAGCAATGTACGCCCCGAAGCACTTCGCGGAGCGCCACATCGACGATTAACCTCTCAGCTTCTAAGTCCATGACTACGGCGGTGCTCACCATAATAGAGGTTCGGATGTTCCCGCGAAAGTAAACGGTGCTAAAAATTGTTTACTGCTGCACCGCCATGGTTACCGCCGGGCTGTCCAGTCCGCCGACATTCAACACAATCGGCACTTGGTCGCCCAACGGCGCGTCCTGCGGGATCACCGCGTTCACCTGGTACAACCCCGCCGAACCCGGCGTCAACCCGGCGAACTGCACCGCCGCCTCCGCCCCGCCGATGATCACCCGCACCGGGCTCACCACTCGGGACAACGGCGACAACGGCGCCGCCACGCCGGCAGCCACCACCGGATTCGTCGGCCCCAGGCCGCTACAGTAAATCACAATCGTGTCCCCGCGCCTGGCCGGCGCACCCGGCTCGGCGTAGGTCTGCGCCCCGCCCGTCCGCACCGCCAGCACCACGCCCTGCCCCACGCCATTGTTGTTCTTGGAGAATATGCCCGGCTGCGCGTTGCCCACCACAATCCGCTCCGGCGTGCCCAGCGCCTGCTGCTTCCGCACCACAATCTGCTGCTCGGAATTCAGCGCCAACCCGAACGGCACCTGCGCGTTAATCTGCCCGCTGCTCACAAACAACAGCGGCAATGATTCCCCGCCCAGCAGCACCTCCGTCCCCGCCAACGTCGTCGACAGCGGCACCGAACTCGCCGCCAGCGCCTGGTCGGCCAGGTCCGTGCCGTAGATCGAAATCAGCTGCCCCGGCGCCACCAGCGGCTGCGCCACGAAGCTCGCGCCGTTCACAATCGCCCCGGCCGCCACCTGCGGGCTCCGCGGCCCCGTCGCCGTCTGCACCGCGCCCGTGGCCGTCTCGCTCACGCCCAACTGCACTCGCGTGCCCTGCGTGAACGCCGCCACTACACGCACCGAAATGTCGCCCGTTTGGTTCGCCGGCGGCGTGTAGGCGCCCTCCCACTCTCCATTGGCAACGTGCGTCATCTTGATCACCGTCTGCGTGTTCAGCACCGTCAGATTCGCGCTCGCCGTCCCAGCCGCCTCCGGCACATGCGCCCGGCCGCAGCCATCGACGATCTTCGAACGCACCCGCACCGCCTCCCCCGGCCGCACCGAAAACCGCGGCTTCTGCAGCGAAGTAATTTCGGCAAACAGGTCACCCGACCCGCACGACGAGGTCTCCCGCTCTCCCGCCTTCCCTGCCCCGGCCGAGCCCTGCGGCGCCACGATGCTCAGGATCGAAACCGTCCGCGCCGTCCGAGCCCGGTCGCTGAACACGATGGTCACCGCGCCCTGCCGAATCCCCACCGGCAGCTTCGCCAGCGCCGGGAACAATCGAATGCGCGCCGGCTGCGACGGCGACAACGTGCCCGTCGACGGCACCGCTTCAAACCAGTTCACGCCATCGAGCGTCGCCCGCACCGACGTATAGTCAATTGGCGCTCCGCCATTCACGGTCAGCGTCAACGTGGCCGACCCCGGCTCGTCCCCGGCCACCGCCGTGAACACCACACCCGTCGGCGCAACCTCCGGCACCGCGTCGCTATTGGGCGGCAACACGCGCAGTGAAACGGTCGCCAACTGCTGCCGGTTCGCCGAGTTCGCCGACGACACAGTCGCCAGCGCCGAATAGTCCCCCGGCGCCAATCGCGACGCATCCACGCCCACCGAAATCTCCGGCGCCTTCTGCCCGCCCGTGCTTGTCCCCGAAGCGGAGTCACTCGGAATCGTCAACCAATTCCCGCCCGCCAGCGTGCGCGAAACCACCGACCAGCTCATCGCCCCATTCCCCGAATTCACCACGGAAACGCCCTGCGCCGGCGGATTCCCGCCGCCCTGAATCGCCACAAAGCTCAGCGCCGATGGCGTAAGCAAAATCGCCGAACTCCGGTCGGAAACGGCCAACGACGCCGGCAACGTCACCGTCTGCCCGGTGTCGCCTTTCACCGTCACCCCGCCGCTATAGGTGCCCGGCGCCAATCCCGCCGTCGCCACCGCCACTTCCACCAATTCCGGATCATTCCCGGCCACCACGCCCGCCGCCGTCTGCGGGACCAGCCACGGCACTGTCGACTCCACCGTAAACGCAATCTTCCCGCCGCCCGTATTCCGCACCAACAGCCGCCCGGCCTGCGCCGCGCCGCCCGCCACGCTGGCAAACTGCAACCCCGACGAACCCACCCGCAACTCCGGCGCCGGCGCCGGTGCCACGTCCAATTGGATCGTCACCACACGCTCCGGCGGATTGGCGTTCGGCGCCCGCAGCGTCAGCCGCGCCACCGCCACCGTCCCCGTAAACGCCGCCCCCAACGGCAGGTCATTCGCCACCGCCGTAATCTTCACCTGCGCCGGCATCACGCCCGTCGCCGGCGTCACCCGTGCCACGCGCCGCAACAGCTCATCGCCGCCCGGAAGCAGCGCCGTCAACGTCGATTCATACGGCACCCCATCGAGCGACGTCTGCAACCCCACGCCGGCCTCCTGCTGCGGAATCGTCAACGTGCCGTCCCGCTCCTGCAACGCCCGGAACGTCACCGTATCTTTGTCCAACGCAAACGCCGGCGACTCGGCCAGAATCGCCCGGATTCTGTCGTTCTGCGTATCGGCAATCAGCAGCCGCCCGGTGGCGTCCAGCACCACCGCCTGTGGCAGGTTCAACTGCGCCGCCGTCGGCAAGCCGCTATCCCCGGAATACCCCGCCACTCCCGTCCCGGCAATCGTCGTGATCACCCCAAACGGATCCACTTTCCGAACCCGATTGTTCAGCGTATCCGCAAAATATATGGAGCCATCCGCGCCCAGCACCGGCGACGTCCGCTGTCCGATCGCCGCATCCACCGCCGGCCCGCCGTCCCCGCGAAACCCGTTCGCGCCACTCCCCACAACCGTTGTCACAATCCCCGACGTATCGATTTTCCGGATACGTAAATTGTCCGAATCGCAAAAATAGATGTTCCCCAATCGGTCCGGCAGAACGCACCCAGGATAGTTAATGGACGCCCCGGCCGCCCGCGTCCCGTCCGGCGAAAAACCGGCCCTCCCCGTCCCGATCACCGTCCGTACGCGCCCGTCCGTCCCAATCCGCCGGATCGTATGATTCAACGCATCGCCCACCAAAATCGACCCGCTCTCCTCCACCGCAATCGGAATCACCCCCAAAAACGTCGCCTCCAGCGCCGGCACATTGTCCACCACCCCGCCCGCCTTCACCGACCCGGCAAACAGCGAAATCCGCCCATCCGGCGTAATCCGCCGCACCACGTTCTCCCCGTTCCCCGGCTGCGTAAAATACACATTCCCGGCCTTATCAACAGCAATCCCCAACGGCCTGTCGATCCGCGCCTGCACCGCCGCGCCCCCGTCGCCCGCATACCCAGGCGTCCCCGTCCCGGCAATCGTGCTGATCCGCCCATCCACCGTCACCTTCCGGATCCGCGCGTTAAACGTATCGGCAATGTACAGGCTCCCCTGCCCATCCACAGCCATCGCGTACGGCTGCAAAAGGTTCGCCGTTCGCACCGGCCCGAACTCCACAAACGCCCGGTTCAACCCGTTTCCGGCCACCGTCGAAATCGTCCCCGCCGCCGTCACCCGCCGAATCCGCCGGTTGTTCCGGTCCGCAATAAACAGGTTCCCCGACGCATCCACGCCCAACCCCTCCGGCGACAACAACGACGCCGAAATCGCCGGCCCGTTATCGCCCGCAAACCCCGCCGCAGCGTAGCCCGACACACCCGTAATAATCCCCGCCGAAGCCGCCACCCGCCGCACCGAATGCCCCGTCACACTGCTGATGTAAATGTTCCCCGCCGCATCCACGCCCACCGCCCCAATCCCGCCCAGCCCAGCCTGCGTCGCCGGCCCGTTGTCCCCGGAGATGTTGATCGAACCATTCCCCGCCGCCGTCTCAATCACCCCATTTGTCCGCACGCGCCGGATCCGAATCCCCGCCGCATCCACGAACAAGACATTATCGGCCCGGTCCACCACCACCTGGAACGGCAGCCCCAACGTCGCGCTCGTCGCCGCGCCACCGTCCCCGCTGTAGCTATTTGTCCCCGTTCCGGCAAACGCCGTCATCCGCCCGTTCGTATCCACGCGCCGGATCTGGTGATTGAAGTGGTCCGAAATAAAAATATTCCCGCGCGAATCCACCGCCACCCCGTGCGGAAAATTCAGCGGCCCTTCCAGCGCCGCCACCCCATCGACCGCCTTGCCAATCGCCCCATTCCCCGCCACCGTCGTGATCACCCCATCCGGCGCCACGCGCCGCACGCGCTGGTTCACCATATCGGCGATAAACACATTCCCCAGCCGGTCAATCGCCACCTGCCGCGGCGTGTTCAACGACGCCTCTTTCGCCGGCCCGCCGTCGCCGGAAAACCCCGGCCGCCCGTTCCCCGCCACCACAAACAAAACACCATCGGCCCGCACCCGCATCACCATGTTGTTATCGGTGTCGCAGAAATACGGCTCGTTCGTCAGCGGATGCACCGCGATCGACATCGTCAATCCCAACGGCGCCTGCACCGCCGCCCGCCCGTCCCCATCGAACACGTATCCGGTACCCACCACCGTATTGATGGTCTGTCCAAATCCCACCACAACGGCCAGAAGCGAGCAAAACAAAAATCTCATAGGTACCCTGTTCCTTCACGGACGTACTGCCCATCATATTGCAACCGAAGGCCCCCTTCGTGCATCCTAGTAATGTAGAGCAAAAGGGGAGTAGATCACCCCTCCGCTGGCTCGTCAGTACGGTGCGCCCCCACTTCGCGGAAGACCAGGGCCAACCCGGGCCACGGCGTGACATTCAGTTCACGGATCAAGACCTTTTGCGCCAGTGGTTCTGTTTCCCAATGGAACCCCTGACGCAAAAGGTCTTTCGCACGTAAGGAGACAAATCCCGATGAACCGCATGAAAACCTACCTGCTCCTGGCCGCACTCACCAGCCTGCTGCTCGTCGCCGGCCAGGCCATGGGCGGCCGCACCGGCTTGATGCTTGCCCTCACCTTCGCCGTCGTCATGAACGTCGGCTCCTATTGGTTCTCCGATACCATCGTCCTCCGCATGCACAACGCGCAGGAGATCGGCCCCAACGATTCGCCCGAGATCTTCTCCATGGTCCAGCGCCTCGCCCAGCGCGCGCAGCTCCCCATGCCTAAGGTCTACATCATCCCAGACGATTCGCCCAACGCCTTCGCCACCGGCCGCAGCCCCGCCAAAGGCGCCGTCGCCATGACCGAAGGCATCCTTCGCGTCCTCAATATGGACGAACTCGAAGGCGTCCTCGCCCACGAACTCGCCCACATCGCCCACCGCGACACGCTCATCATGACCGTCTCGGCCACCATCGCCGGCGCTCTCTCCTCCCTCGGCAATATCGCCATGTGGGGCGCCATGTTCGGCGGCGGCCGCTCCCACGACGATGAAGAGGGCGGTCACCCCGCCGCCATGCTCGTCAGCGCCATCGTCGCCCCGTTTGCTGCCATGCTGATACAGATGGCCATCTCACGCTCCCGCGAATTCCTTGCCGACGAAGCCGCCGCCAAATACTCCGGCAAACCCGAAGCCCTCGCACAGGCGCTGCTCAAAATTGAAGCTTGGAGCCACCGCGTCCCGATGGAGTCCGGCTCGCCGGCCACAGCCCACATGTACATCTCTAACCCGTTCTCCGGCGGCATGGCGAACCTCTTCAGCACCCATCCCCCGACGGCCGATCGCGTCGCCCGCCTCCGCGGTCTGCGGGCCGCTGCATGATCGCTGCCGGCGTCGCTCTCTTCCCCTTCGCCGATTATTGGTGGTTCTATCTCGCCTTCACCGCGGCCGTTCTCTTACTGCTCGTCCTCGACCTCGGCCTCTTCCATCGCAAGGCCCACACCGTCTCCTTCACCGAAGCCGGCACGTGGACCTTCGTCTGGGCCGTCATGGCCATGGCCTTCTGCTTCGGCCTATATCAATATTCCCTCTGGGCCTTCCCGCAGGACCCGCGCCTCATGGCCATCCCCGGCTTCAACACAGCCGCCGCGGCCAAACAGGTGGCGCTCGAATTCCTCACCGGCTACGTCCTAGAAGAATCGCTCTCCGTCGACAACATGTTCGTCTTCGTTGTCGTCTTCGGCTTCTTCGGTATCCCGCAACAGTACCAGCACCGCGTCTTATTCTTCGGCATCATCGGCGCACTCCTCTTCCGCGCCATCTTCATCGCCCTCGGCTCGGCGCTGCTTCACTTCCAGTGGATGATCCTCGTCTTCGGCGGCATCCTCATCGTCACCGGCCTGAAGATGATGTTCTCAAGCGACGAAGCCATCGACCCGGAGACCAACAAAATCCTCCGCCTCGTCAAACGCTTCCTGCCCATCACCAACACCCTCCACGGCTCCCACTTTTTCCACATCGAAAACGGCAAGCGCTACGGCACCCCGCTGCTGCTCTGCCTCGTGTTCCTCGAAATGACGGACATCCTCTTCGCCGTCGATTCGGTCCCCGCTATCTTCGGCGTTACGCAGGAACCGCTCATCGTCTTCACATCGAACATCTTCGCCATCCTCGGCCTGCGCAGTCTATTTTTCCTGCTCGCCGGCGCCGTGCATCTCTTTCACCTGCTGAAGTACGGCCTCTCGGTCGTCCTCATCTTCGTGGGCCTGAAAATGGCGTGGCTCAACAGCCTCTTCAACGGCCACTTCCCCATCCTGCTCTCGCTCGGCATCATCCTGGGCGTCATCGGCGCCTCCATCGTGCTCTCGCTCGTCTTCCCTAAGAAGCCCGACGAGCAGCCCGCCGTCTAGGCCGCCACTAGCAACTTCCGCAGCATCGCCCGCCCCCGGTGCAGCCGCTGCTTCACGTTGGACTCACTGATCTCCAACAGCGCCGCGGTCTCCGACGTCGACATCTCCTCGGCGTCCCGCAGCAAAACTACTGAACGATACATCTCCGGAATCGCCCGTAACGCCTTTTCCAGCTCGGCGTTCAACTCGTGCCGGATCACCCGCTCATCGGCCGCCTCGTCGTGGGACTCCAACGGCACGTCGTCCACCGGCACTTCCGCCACCGGCGCAAACACACTCTTGCGCCGCTTCATCAAACAGCAGTTCCGCGCAATCTGGAACACCCACGGCTTCACCTGTTCCGGATTCCGTAGCTGCTCCCAGCTCTCAAACACCTTCAGCAACGTGTCCTGCGCCACTTCTTCGGCGTCCTCGCGTTGCCCGCACATCAGCCAGGTGTAGTTGAACACCTTCCGCTGAAACGCCTCCACAAACGGTTGCATCGCCGACTTGTCGCCGGCCAACAGCTTTCGCGCCAATTCAACTTCGGGGGTGTCCACCCCTCTATGCTACGGCGACTGCACTCCGTACCGTCAACTCGATCTCCGGCGTCATCAGCATCGTGTTCTTCACCAGACACTTCTCGGCACTCCGCCGCGCCCCTTCCATGTCCTTCTCCGACACCCCTTCCGGCATGTCGATCACAATCCGAAATGCCGACAATCGCGCCGGCCCGGTCGCCTTATCGGCCTCCACGCGGACCTTCATCCCCTCGGCCGACACCTGATGGATCTTCAAATAGTTCGCCGCATAATACATCGCACACGTGCCTAGCGAAGCCAGCAGGAACTCCGGAGGCGTCATACCCGCGTCTTCTCCGCCGCCGTCTACCGGCTGATCGCAGATCACCTTATGCCCGCGCGCGTCCACCTCATATTTGGTGCCGCTCAAAAACTGGATGTTGACTTCCATGCCTACTAAGATGCCCCACAAAAGAAACGGTGACAACTGTCACCAATTTAAGCCCAACTGTATCTTCGCCAGTGGAATGCAGAAACATCTACTAGCGGCGTTGTTAACCTTGCCACTGGCGGCCGCCGACTTATCCCTATTAGACGCCGCCAAACTCGCCATCTCCGGCAACCCCTCCCTCGCCGCCTCCCGCCACATGGAAAAGGCCGCCGCCACCCGCGTCCAACAGGTTGAAACCGCCCGCCGCCCCCGCGTCCAGTTCCAGGAAAGCGTCCAGGGCGGCAACAACCCCGTCTACGTCTTCAGTTCCCTCCTCACCCAGCGCCAGTTCTCCGCGGCCAACTTCGCCGTCCCCGCCCTCGTCCGTCCCGATCCCCTGCAAAACTTCCAATCCCAACTCGCCGCCGAACAAACGGTCTATGACTTCGGCCGCACCAACGCCCGCCGCCGCGAAGCCCAAACCGGCATCCAACTCTCCGCCGCCGAAAGCCGCCGCCGCGAACTCGATATCCTCACCCAAACCGCCCGCCTCTACTACAGCATCCAGCTCGCCGAAGCCGCCGCCACCGCCGCCGAACAGGCCTTGAAATCCGTCGAGGCCACGCGCGACCGCGCCATCGCCCTCCGCAACGCCCAAATGGCCACCGATGCCGACGTCCTCTCCGTCGAAGTCCATCTCGCCACCGCCAAAGAAGAGATCATCCGCCGCCGCCAACAGGCCGACGTCGCCCGCGCCGCCCTCAACCAATCCCTCGGCCAACCCTTCGAAACCGCCTACACACTCACCACACCGCTCACCGCCCCGCTATCCGAAAAGACTGACGCACCCGCCAACCGCCCCGAAGTCAAAATGGCCGCCCTGCAAGAGGAGCTAGCCAAATCCAAGGGCGAACAGGCCTCCGCCATGCTCCGCCCCGAAATCGGCCTCCGCTTCATGCTCGAAGCCGACCGCCAGAACTTCGTCAACAAAGGCGGCGTCAACTGGGTCGCCATGGGAACCTTCAAGTGGAACCTCTTCGATGGCGGACTCGCCCGCCACATGCGCGCCGAAGCCGGCCACGCCGCCGCCTCCGCCGCCTCCGAAACCCGGGCTCTAACCAGCGCCGTCGACCTCCAAATCCGCCAGGCGGACTCGGCCATCAAATCCGCCGCCGCCCGCGAAGCCGTCACCCAGGCGACCATCGCCCAGGCCAAAGAAACCATCCGAATTCTAAGAAATCGCTACGGCGCCGGACTCGCCAATGTCACCGAAGTCCTCCGCGCCGAAGCCGCCCTGCTTGAAGCCGAGACCCGCCGCCTCGCCGCTCTGCACGATCAACGCATCGCTCGCATCGAACGCGAAGCCGCCGCCGGCAACCTCACTGGAGATTCCAATGTCCTTCGCTAAATACCTCCCCGCCCTGCTGCTGATCGCCGCCTGCGGGCCCAAGCCCGAAGCCGCCCGCGAAAAGGAGAAAGAGGCGCCAGCCATCCGCGTCTCCACCGCCGCCGTCGAAACCCGGCGCCTCCCCAGCGAACGCATCCTCTCCGGCACCGTCACCGCCCGCACCACCGGCGCCGTCAGCGCCCGCCTCCCCGGCCACATCCGGGAAATCCGCGTCCGCGAAGGCGACTCGGTCCAAGCCGGCCAGGTCATCGCCATCATCGACGCCCGCGATGCCGACTCGGCCATCAAACAAGCCGAAGCCGGCCGCGACGAAGCCCGCGCCGCCCTCCCCGAAGCCGATGCTGCCATCGCTTCGGCCACCGCGCAAACCGAACTCGCCCGCGTGACGTTCCGCCGCATGCAGGAACTGAAAGCCTCCAAATCCATCACCGAACAGGAGTTCGACGAAGCCCAGGCCCGCCTCCGCCTCGCCGAATCCCAAATCAAAATGGCCGAGGCCCGCAAGTTCCAAACCCGCGAACGCATCCGCCAGGCCGACGAAGCCGTCAGCCGCGCCCGCCTCCAGGAAACCTACGCCACCGTCACCGCCCCCTTTGCCGGCATCGTCCTCGAACGCAAAGCCGAACCCGGCACCTTCGCCAGCCCCGGTATGCCCGTCGTCATCCTCGAACGCGCCGGCGATTACCGCCTCGAAGTCCCCGTCGAAGAGTCGCTGCTCAAAGGGCTCAAGCCCGGCCAGCGGGTCACCGTCGAACTCGACTCCACCCGCGAACTCCCCATCAGCGAGATTCTGCCGTCCTTGAACGCCCAAACCCGAACGGCCACGGTGCGCATCAACCTGCCTATCCCCGGCCTCCGCACCGGCATGTCCAGACGCATCCACCTCCCCGGCGAAGAGCGCGACGCCATCACCGTCCCCGCCACCGCCATCCGCTCCAACGGCCAACTGCAAACGGTCTTCATCGCCAACGCCAACCGCGCCCGTGCTGTCATGGTAACGGTCGGTGACGCCCGCGATGGCCGCGTGGAAATCCTAAGCGGCCTCGATGCGAAAGACCTCCTCATCCTCACCCCGCCCGCCACCCTCAACGACGGCGCCCCCATTGAGGTGTCCAAATGAGCGCCCCCGCTAAACCCTTGGGCATCGCCGGTCGCCTCGCCGCCGCCTGGATCCACTCCAAGCTCACGCCCCTCTTCATCGCCGCCTCCCTCGCCGCCGGCGCCTTCGCCGTCTGGAAGCTCCCCCGCGAAGAAGAACCCCAAATCATCGTCCCCATGGTCGACGTCTTCGTCGGCATGCCCGGCGCCACGCCCGCCGAAGTCGAACAACGCGTCACCACGCCCATGGAAAAACTCCTCTGGGAGATCCCCGGCGTCGAATACATCTACTCCACCTCGCAGTCCGGTGGCTCCATGTTGATCGTCCGCTTCAAAGTCGGCGAGGATTACGAACGCTCCATCGTCAATCTCAACCAGAAGCTCCAAGCTAACTTCGACCGCATCCCCGCCGGCGCCACGCCGCCCATCGTCAAGCCCCGCGCTATTGACGACGTGCCCATCCTGGCACTCACATTGCACTCCAGCAAGTACGACGACGCCACCCTCCGCCGCATCGCCGCCCAGCTCCAGGACACCATCTCCCAAACCCCGGATGTGTCGGAAGTGAAGCTCCTCGGCGGCCGCCGCCGGGAACTCCGCATCACGCTCGACCCCGCTAAACTCGCCGCCCGCAACCTCAGCCCGCTCCAGGTGGAACGCGCCCTCGGCCAGGCGAACCAGCTTCTCCCCGCCGGCCAGACCACCGAAAATCGGCGTGAAATCAAGCTCGAAGCCGGTCGCCTCTTCCGCACCGCCGCGGAAGCCAAGCGCCTCGTCATCGCCAATAATGTCCACCTCGAAGAGGTCGCGACCGTCACCGACGAAGCCGCCGAACCCACGCAAATCGTCCAGTACTCCACACCCAACCGCCAGTTCCAATCGGCGGTCACCATCTCCGTTGCCAAGCGCAAAAGCACCAACGCCATCGCCGTCGCCAGCGACGTCCTCGAACGTGTCGAAGCCGTCAAAAAGGACACCCTCCCCGCCGGCGTCGAAATCGCCATCACCCGCCACTCACCCTGGGCGTCCGCGAATCCGGAATCGTCTTCGTCGCCATCCCGGTCACCCTCGCCCTCACGCTCACGGTCTTCTACCTCTACGGCTATACGCTCAACCGCATCACATTATTCGCCCTCATCTTCTCCATCGGCATCCTCGTCGATGACGCCATCGTCATCGTCGAAAACGTCGTCCGCCACGCCCGCATGGAATCGAACGCCGGCCGCTCCCTCACCGATATCGCCATCGAAGCCGTCGACGAAGTCGGCAACCCCACCATCCTCGCCACCCTCACCGTCATCGCCGCCATCCTCCCCATGGCCTTCGTCGGCGGCCTCATGGGCCCCTACATGCGCCCCATCCCCATCGGCGCCACCGCCGCCATGGTCTTCTCCCTCTTAGTCGCGTTCCTGGTAACGCCCTGGGCCACCGTTCGCCTGCTCAAGCACGATAACTCCGGCCATCACGACGGCCACGAAGACAAACTCACCATCCTCTACCGCCGCTGGATGGACAGGCTCATCCACGTGCCCTTCTTCCGCTGGTCCTTCCTTGGCGCCGTGGCATTCATGCTCCTCGCCGCCTGCGGCCTCATCTACATCAAGTTCGTCCAGGTCAAGATGTTGCCCTTCGACAACAAGAGCGAGTTCCAGGTCATCGTCAACATGCCCGAAGGCACGCCGCTCGAAGAGACCGCCCGGGCCGCCCGGGCGTTAGCCGACGCCGCTCTCGACCAACCCGAGGTCACCGACGTCCAGACGTACTCCGGCACCGCCAGCCCCTATAATTTCAACGGCCTCGTCCGCCACTACTTCCTACGCTCGGCCCCCAACATGGCCGACCTCCAGGTCAACCTCAAAAACAAACACGAACGCAAGAGTGACTCCCACGCCATCGCCCGCCAGATGCGCCAGCGCCTCCTGCCAATTGCGAAGCAATACAACGCCCGCATCCAGGTCGCCGAAGTCCCTCCCGGCCCGCCCGTCCTCCAAACCCTCGTCGCCGAAGTCTACGGACCCGACGCCAAGGGCCGCGACCGCGTCGCGAAAGAGATCATGACCGTCCTCGAAAACACCAACGGTGTCGTCGACATCGATTGGTACGGCGAAGACGATCAACCCCGCCGCCGTTACAAGCTCGACGAGTCGAAGGCAGCCGCCAACGGCATCACCGCCGAAATGCTCGCCCGGACTCTCGAACTCGCCGCCGCCGGCCACTCCGTCGGCCTCCTCCATGACGACGCCGCTAAAGAGGACATCCCCATCCAGCTACGGCTCGACCGCGCTCTCCGCTCCCGTCCCGAAACGTTCCTTAGCCTCCGCGTCAACGGCGTCGCGCTCTCCGAATTCGTCACCGTCGAAGAAGGCATAGCCGACAAAGCCATCTACCGAAAAAATCTCCAGCCAGTCACCTACGTCACCGCCGACGTCGCCGGAGTCGTCGAATCCCCCGTCTACGTCATCTTCGACCTCTCCGATAAAGTCGACAAAATCGCCGGCGCCTACACCGTCAAATGGGACGGCGAATGGTTCATCACCAAAGAGGTCTTCCGCGACCTTGGGATCGCCTTCGGCGCCGTCATGATTCTCATCTACATCCTCGTGGTCGGATGGTTTGAGAGCTTCCTCACGCCCCTGTTAATCATGGCAGCCATTCCCTTCTCGCTCGTCGGCATCCTCCCCGCCCACGGAGCCCTGAGCGCCTTCTTCACGGCCACATCCATGATCGGCTTCATTGCCGGCGCGGGCATCGTCGTCCGCAACTCCATCATCCTCGTCGACTTCATCGAGCTCCGCCGAAAAGAAGGCATGCCGCTCGACCTCGCCGTAATCGACGCCGGCGCCGTCCGCTTCCGCCCCATGATGCTCACCGCCGCCGCCGTAGTCGCCGGCAGCCTCGTCATCTTGTTCGACCCGATCTTCCAAGGCCTCGCCATCTCGCTCATGGCAGGCGAGATCGCTTCCCTCATGCTGTCCCGGGTCACCGTACCCATTCTGTACTTCATCGCCAATCGCTCAGGAGACCTAAAACAATGAACGTAGATCGCGCCCTCCGCCTCGTCGCCGGTATCGTCGTCATGCTCACCGTCGCCCTCGGATACTTCGTCAATCCCAACTGGTACTACTTCACCGCCTTCGTCGGCCTCAACCTCTTCCAGTCCGCGTTCACCAATTGGTGCCCGATGATGACAATACTTAGGAAGATGGGATTACAAGGCTAATGGATTCCGCCCTCGGGCTACACAGGCTGCACTTCGCCTTCACGATTACCTACCACTACCTCTTCCCCCAGTTGACGATGGGCCTCGCCCTGCTCATCTTCATCCTGAAGACGATGGCCCTTCGCACCGGCAACCCGCTCTACGAAAACGCCGCCCGATTCTGGACCAAAATCTTCGGCATCAACTTCGCCATGGGTGTTGTCACCGGAATTCCCATGGAGTTCCAGTTCGGCACCAACTGGTCCCGCTTCTCCAAAGCCACCGGCGGCGTCATCGGCCAGCTCCTCGCCATGGAGGGCATGTATTCGTTTTTCCTCGAATCCTCGTTCCTGGGCATCCTCCTCTACGGTCGCGAGAAGGTCGGCCCCCGCATCCACTGGTTCGCCTCCCTGGCCGTCTTTCTCGGCTCGTGGCTGAGCGGCTTCTTCATCATCGCCACCGACTCCTGGATGCAGCATCCCGTCGGCCACCGCATCGGCCCGAACGGCGAAATCATCCTCGACTCCCTCTCCGCCCTCCTGTTGAACCCCTGGACCTTCGTCCAATACGCCCACAACATGACCGCCTCCGTCGTCACCGCCTCCGCCGTCATGTGCGCCGTCGGCGCCTTCTATCTCCTCTCCAACAAGCACACCGAACACGGCCGCCTCTTCCTCCGCATTGGGGTCCCCGCCTTCGCCCTCTCCTCCGTCTTCGTCGCCTTCCCCACCGGCGACATCCAGGGCAAAATGGTCGCCCAATACCAACCCGTCGCTCTTGCCGCCATGGAGGGCCACTTCGATACCAAATCCGGCGCCGGCTTGAATGTGATCGGGCAACCCGACGTCGAAAACCAGCGCATCGATAACCCTATCACCCTTCCCAAAGTCCTCAGCTTCATATCCTACGGCCGCTGGAACGCCGAAGTTAAAGGGCTCAACGAAGTCCCCCGCGACCAATGGCCCGATAACATCGGCCTGCTCTTCTACTCCTTCCACATCATGGTCGGCCTCGGCACCGTCATGATCGCCCTCTCCCTCCTCGCCTTCCTCGCCCTCCGCCTCAAAAAACTCGACACCTCGAAACCCCTCCTCTGGGCACTCCTGCTCGCCTTCCCCCTCCCCTACATCGCCACCACCTTCGGCTGGATGACCGCCGAACTCGGCCGCCAACCCTGGCTCGTCTACGGCCTCCTCCGAACCGCCGATGGCTACTCCACCCGCGTCTCCGCCGGCAACACCCTCTTCACCCTCCTGGGCTTCCTCGGCCTCTACGCCCTGCTCAGCATGCTCTTCCTCTTCCTCATCCAACGCGAACTCGCCAAAGGTCCCGAATAAATGGAAGCCCTCTGGTTCTGGCTCATCGCCTTATCCCTAGCTATCTATGTATTGCTCGACGGCTTCGATCTCGGCGCCGGCGCCCTCCACCTCTACCTCGCCAAAACCGACAAGGAACGCGAACAGATCCTCGCCTCCATCGGCCCCTTCTGGGATGGCAACGAGGTCTGGCTCCTCGCCGGCGGCGGCACGTTTTTCTTCGCCTTTCCTTCGCCGTTTTCTGCTGCATTTTCGGGGTTTTATCTGCCATTAATGGTCGTTTTATGGCTACTTTTGCTGCGCGGAATCGCCATCGAAATCCGCCATCTGCTCCACAACGCCCTCTGGAACCCCTTCTGGGACGTCGTCTTTTGCGGCTCCTCCGCCCTCCTGTGCATCTTCTTTGGCGCAGCCCTCGGCAACATCGTCCGCGGCGTCCCGCTCGACTCGAATGGCGAGTTTTTCCTCCCTTTGTGGACCACTTTCACACCCGGAGCCAACCCCGGCATTCTGGATTGGTACACCGTCCTGGTCGCCGTCCTCGCCACCGTCGCCTTGCTCCACCACGGCGCCCTCTGGGTCGCCTACCGCACCCACCAACCCATTGAAAACAGAGCTCTTGAAGCCGCGAAACACCTCTGGGTCGCCCTCACCGTTCTGCTCCCTATCGTCACCCTGGTCAGCCACTACGTCCGCCCCGGCCTCTTCGATAACTTCGGGCGCTACCCCATCGGCGTCGCCTTCCCTATCCTCGCCATCTTCGGCCTCACCGCCTCCCGCGGCAACCGCAAGTTCCTCGGCTCCTGCGCCTTCCTCCTGGGCATGCTGCTCAGCGTCGTCTTCAGCGTCTTCCCCAGCATCCTCCCCGGCATTGGCAACCCCGGATTAACCATCCATAACAGCGCCGCGCCCCTCTACGGCCTCCAAATCGGGCTAGTATGGTGGATTCCCGCATTTCTCCTCGCCTGCGCCTACGCGGCCTTCCTCTATCGCCGCTTCGCCGGAAAAGTGGACCATCCGGGCACAACTTGATCTCTGTTTCGGGGTTTAAAATCGGTTATGACTTTCCGGGTCGCGTTCGCGGCGCTGTTCTTTGCTTTCGGCCTCCAGGCCCAGACCTGTACCTTGAACAACTCAGGGGCTTTTGCGAGCGCTGGAGCTAGCAACGGGACTTTTACGGTCACATGCGCGGTAAGCAAGGCTGTTAGCAACGTCCCTTGGATTACTATCAGTTTCGGCTCTCCGAGTGGATCCAACCCCACCACCGTTGGCTACTCCGTTCAGGCGAATCCCTCGCCAAATCAACGTGTTGGCACTATCTCCGTCAATGGCGGCCTCGCCACATTCTCCGTCACCCAGGCCGGCATCGCCTGCACGTACAGCGTCGCCCCCGCCTCCGCCACCATCCCCGCCGATGGCGGCTCCGGCACCGCCACCGTTACTACCTCCTCCGAATGCGCCTGGACGCCGGCCTCCTCCGCCTCCTGGGTCACCATCACCAGCGGCGCCGCCACCGGGAACGGGACGTTCTCCTACGTCGTCGCCCCCAACACCACAAAGGACGCCCGCTCCGCCACCATCACCGTCGGCAACGACACACTCACCATCAATCAGAATCCCGCCTGCGGCTTCACCCTCGCCCCCAGCTTCCAGCAGATCCGCGCCTCCGCCGAATCCGGCTCGGTCACCATCACCGCCAACGTCTCCAGTTGCGCCCGCACCGCCATCAGCGATTCCACCTGGCTCACCATCCCCGTCGGCTCCTCCGGCACCGGCAACGGCACACTCTCCTGGTCCGCCGCCGCCAACACCACCGCCAGCCCCCGCACCGGCCGCATCACCGTCGGCGACGCCACCTTCTCCATCCAACAGGAGGGCGGCGCCTGCACCTTCTCCCTTTCCCCGTCCACGCAAAACGTCGCCGCCATCGGCGGCACCGGGTCGTTCACCATAACCACCGCCTGCCAATGGGCCGCCGCTACCACCGCCCCGTGGCTCACCATCACCAGCGCCGCCTCCGGCACCGGCACCGCCACCCTCAGTTTCCGCGCGGAACCCAACCCCAGCCCCGCCCAACGCACCGGCTCCATCACCATCGGCGGCACCGCCTTCCTGGTCACCCAGGATGCCACCGGCTGCGTGCTCGAAATCTCCTCCAGCGCCGTCGAAGTCCCCTCCGCTGGCGGCGGCGGCAGCTTTGAAGTCTCCTCGACCACCGGCTGCAACTGGACCGCCGTCGCCAACGTCCCCTGGATCACCATCGTCTCGGGCGCCAGCGGCAACGCCAACGCCACCCTCAGCTTCACCGCCGCCCCCAACACCACCCCCGGCACCCGCACCGGTGTCATCACTGTCGGCAACCGCACCTTCACCGTCACCCAGCCCGGCGCCGCCTGCGAACTCTCTATCGCCCCCACGTCGAATACCAACATCCCCTCCAACGCCTTCCAGGGCACCATCGCCATCACCTCCACCTGCCAGTGGACCGCCCAGTCCTCCGTCCCCTGGATCACCATCACCACCGGCGCCAGCGGCACCGGCAACGGTCAGGTCGATTACTCGATCCCCGCCAACCCCTCCGCCACCACCCGCACCGGCACAATCCGCATCGGCAATCTCACGTTCAACGTCAGCCAGTCCGGCGGCGGCTGCACGCTCTCCATCGCCCCCCAACGCGCCACTCTCCCCGGCGGAAACTCGAACGGCCGCTTCACCGTCAACGGCTCCCTCGGCTGCCAGTGGACCCCCTCCACCACTGATCTTTGGATCACCATCGCCGGCTTCTCCTCCATCAACGGCTCCGGCGCCGTCGATTTCGCCACCACCGCCAACTTCACCGGCGCCGAACGCACCGGCACCATCAAGCTCACCAACGACGTGTCTTTCACCGTCGTCCAGTCCACCGCCAAACCCTCCATCGTCGCCAACGGCATCCTCAACGCCGCCAGCTTCCGCGGCGGCCCCGTCGCCCCCGGAGAAATTATCACGATCTATGGAATACTCATGGGCCCAGCCGACATCAAGACGTTAGAGCTCACCGCCGACCGCACGGGCATCACCGATTCACTCGCCAACACCCGTGTCCTCTTCGATGGCCAACCCTCGCCCATGATCTACACGACTGAAAAACAAATCTCCGCCATCGTCCCGTACGAACTCCAAGGCAAAACCACGGCCAAGCTGAAAGTGGAGTATCAGGGCGCGCAATCGGACGAAGTCGATGTCGCCGTCGCCCCCACCGCCCCTGCCATCTTCACCCAAAACGCCAGCGGCACCGGCCTCGGCGCCGTGCTCAATCAGGACAACTCGCTCAACGGCGCCACCAACGCCGCCCAGCGCAACTCCATCATCCAGATCTTCGCCACCGGCGGCGGCCAGACCACGCCCCCTGGCCAGACCGGCAAGCTCGCCGGCACCCCGCTCCCGCAGTACCCCGCCGGCCGCGTCACCGTTCGCATCAATAACGTGGACGCCCCTGTCGTCTACTCCGGCGCCGCCCCCGGCCTGATCCAGGGCCTCATCCAGATTAACGCCCGCGTCCCAGCCACCGCCCCCATCGGCGCCGCTGTGCCCATCGTGGTTCGCATCAACAACGTCGATAGCCCCGCCGGCGTCACCATCGCCGTCCGCCAATGACACCCCTACTACTGCTCGCCGCGACGCTCTTCGCCGTGGACGCCGCCAAGACCGAAGTCACCTGGTCCCTCGGCGCCGCGCTCCACACCGTTCACGGCACCTTCCGCCTGAAAAGCGTTGCCTCGCAATCCGGCCAGATCGTCATCGACGCCACCAGTGGCCAATCCGGTAACTCCGGGCGCGACGAGAAAATGCACAAGACAGTGCTCGAGAGCGCCAAGTATCCCGAAATCGTCTTCACGCCGAAGCGAATCGACGGCAAAATAAACCCCGCCGGAATCTCCGAAATCAAGCTCATCGGCGACATCCAGATCCACGGCGCGACACACGAAATCACGATCCCCGCCAAAGTGGAAGATGCACGGAAATTCACCGCGACGTTCACAGTCCCCTACGTCGCCTGGGGCATGAAAAGCCCTAGTAGTTTCTTCTTGAAGGTGGACGACAAAGTCCAGATCACCCTCCGCGGCGAAGCCGCCGTTAACTGAAGATCTCCCGCATCCGCCGCGCCACAATCTTCTCCTCCCCCGGGTCATTCATCATAAACGTCAGCTCAATTCCCTTCCCCTCCGGTCCGCTCAACGCCGCAATCCGCGGTTCCCCCTCCATCAACTTCTTCACCACCGCCGCCGACGTCAACCCACGCCCACTCTCGTCCCAATTCGCAATCACCCGGTGCACCTTCCGCCCCCGTTCAAACCGCGCCTTCTCCACCCGCAACCCCACCTTCTTCAACTCCCCCATCACCCAATCCGCCTGCCGCGCATACTCCCTGTCCATCGCCGCAAAGTCCAACTTGGCGTACTTCTCCATCGCCGCCAACAGCCCGATCATCTCTTCTTTATTCACCTTCATCGCCCGCCCGTTCGAATCCGAATGCGGACTCGAGTTCAGCCATGCCGCCTGCAACAAATCCTTCCGCCCCGCCAGCACCCCCGTGCTCTGCGGCCCGCGAATATGCTTCCCCCCGCTGAACGCAATCAGGTCCACGCCCGTCGCCGCCACGCGTGGAATGTTATCCCACGACGGCAGCAAATTCGCCGCGTCAATCAGCACCGGCACCCCTGCCTTCTTCGCAATCGCAACGCATTCCGCCAGCGGCACCGGCGTCTCCCACGCCCAATCCCCGCGCGTCCCGCCCAGGTAGTAAATCATCGCCGTCTGCGGCCCCAACGCGTTCACAAACGTGTCCCGCGAATCGACGTCCACAATTTTCACGCCCGCGCTCCGCACCGCATGGTCATACCCATTCCGATGCGGCTTCTGAATCACCACCTCCGTTTTCATCCCCGTCAGGTCCGGCAGCCGCCGCACCTTCGCCGTATCGGTCCCCGTCAGGCACGCATATGTGCCCAACGAAATCGCCCCGCACGTGCCCGACGTCACCAGCGCCGCCTCCGTCCCGCACAGCTTCGCCAACCGTTCCCCAACGGCGTCCTTCACCTCCTCCAACACCGCGAAATCCTTCGCCGCCTCCGCCATCACCGCCTGGATCTCCGGCCACATCTTCGACGCGCCCACGGTCGTCACCGGACCCATAAAATTCAGGACCGGCCGCAGCCCCAAGTCCCCATATACCCTGTGAGGTTTCGCCCCCGCCAACCCCATCGAAGAAAGTGCCGAAAAAAACCATCGCCGGTTAAACATGAACGCATCGTAACACCACTAAATTAGTAACGGGGCGGCTGCATCGCATTGCGTCTCGAATTCCGTCCACGTTGCCGTCATTCTCTACCTCTGTATAGGCCTGCGCAAAGTTTGTGCGCTGAATTGACGTTCGAAGATGTACTAACGAGAACTACGATGTGCCGCCCCGTTTTTCCAAGGCTCACTAAGGGTGGTCAATGCGAT
>JBIKOG010000117.1:0-23351 GCA_044358225.1 Bryobacteraceae bacterium
TCCCATACTGGTTTTACGAAGCTCAATACCCAGCCCGCTGATACCTCTGTTTACGCTTCGACTGCCGCCTCGCGACGACACCCGCAAAACTCGAGGCCAAGATGGTTTGCTACTCCTTTCCTGTAGGACTCTTTCATTCCCTACTACATGCCGGTTTATCCCGGCGCACTGTCTGACACCACAATATTGCTTTTGTTAGCGGGGGTGCCAGCGGTTGAGCTGGGATTCGAGGTTGGTACGGGTGGACTGCTGGCGGGGGTCTCGGGAGAGGTCGGTACGCTCGTCGGGGTCCGACTGCAGATCGTAGAGTTCGCGGTTGCCGCTGTCGTAGACGTTTAACTTCCAACGGCGCCTGCGAATGGTGCGGATTGGATTCACCCACTTTTGCTTGGCGTAGTATTCCAGATACACCGCCTCCCGCTTTATTGGGCGCGCGAGGCTCTTGCCGTCGACCGGGGCAGGCCAGGGCACGCCGGCGAGTTCGGCGAGCGTGGGGGCGATGTCAGCCTGCGTGACCAACTCCGGGCGCTGGCCGGGCCGCAGGCGGCCGGGGGCGCGGATGAGGAGCGGGATGCGGACAAGGGGCTCGTACATGAACGGGCCTTTGAAGGGCAGACCGTGGCCTCCGAGCTGATCGC
The DNA here is from genome assembly GCA_044358225.1 of Bryobacteraceae bacterium. Classification (GTDB taxonomy): domain Bacteria; phylum Acidobacteriota; class Terriglobia; order Bryobacterales; family Bryobacteraceae. Next base: position 639 of record JBIKOG010000117.1, read on the forward strand.
CGTGATCGGCGGTATAGACGACGATGGTGTTGGAGAGGTCGCCGACGGCGTCGAGGACTTGGCCGAGGAGAGTATCCGTCTTTTCCAGCAGGTTGAGGTAGTAGCTTCGGTAGCGGAGCCAGTGATCGGCGTCGAAATCGGCGGTGATTTTGCCTTGGTCCTTGGCGACGTATTCGCGCTGTTCGGCGGGTTTGGATTGGAGATTACCGAGAGCGGTCGCGGGTGGCTTCACGCCGGGGCGGATGGCGGTGCGCTCCATCTCCTCGCGGATGTGGTAGATGTCGTGCGGATTGAGAACGCTGACCCAGGCGAGCCAGGGGCCTGACTGCTGCTTGATCCAGTTGGCGGCGGCGGTGGCGACTTTGGCATCGGCGCCTTCGCCGCGGGCGGTGAAGCCGAAGGCGTTCAGGTCCTTGGCGGCGCCGGGGGTGAGGTGCCACTTGCCGAAGTAGCCGGTGGCCCAGCCGGCGTTGCGGAAGACGTTGCCGACGTTGGGGAGTTTGGGATCCAGGGATCCGCCGAGGGAGGCGCTATCGACGTTGGTGCGGACGCCGGTGTTATGCGGTTCGAGGCCGGTGAGGAGGCTGGAGCGGGCCGGCGAGCACTGCGGGGTATTGCAGAAGGCGTGGGTGAAGACAGCAGCGCCATTGCTGACGCGACGGCGCTGGGGTAATTCCGCGGGGCCCGGGAGGAGGGCGGTTTCCTGGTCTGTCATGAAGACCAGGATGTTGGGACGGGCTTTCTTGTTGGCAGCCGCCAGGGACGCCGAGAAGAAGGCCCGCCGCGTGAGCATTAGGGTTGCGGGACGTCGTCCTTCGGGTTCTTGATGGCGAAGGTGACGACGTTGGACACGTAGATGTCCTGGGCGATGGTCACCTGGGTCTTGGAGTTCGTCGGGAGATCCGAGTTCAGTTCCAAGTGCACTTCGTAGATGCCGATGAAGCCGGGCTTCAGGGCAGCGTACAGGACGTTGGCCGTTTTGCCGCCAGCGAGCGAGGAGACGAATTCGTTGGGCTCGTTGGTGGCCGGGCCGTCGTAGGCGAAGCCGGTGCGGACCAGCGCCTGGGAGTCGTTGTCCTTCAACTTGCCGAGGCCGGTGGCGGTGACGACGATCGTTTCGCCGGGCAGGGCCGGGTTGGCTTCGGTGATCAGCGAACCGGCGGTGTTGGCGCAGCAGAGGGCGGGCGTGGTGGGCGTCATGATCACCTGGCCGCCGTCGTTGGACTTGGCGGTGTAGGTGATGCCATTGCCCGACGCGCCAGCGACTTTGGAGCGAAGGCGGATACGGGTGAAGACGCCAGCCGGGAAGGCTTCCACCTTCTCATCGGCCGCGGCATTGATGAGGGCGATGACGCCATCGCGGATGCTGGCGAGCGTATCACCGGACTTGACGGTATATTCGTAGTTGCGGTCTTCGATGGTGACGGTGGCGATGTCTCCGGCGTTGGCGGTGCCATCGACGGAGACCGTGCCGGTGGCGCGATCGGAGAAGTGGGTGATGATGCCGGGGCGCGGATCGATGCCGTCGACGGCGAAGATGCCGGGGTTCTGCGGGATGAGCGGGACGGCGACGGGCGAGGTGGTGGTCACACGGCCGCCGGCGCGTTCGATGCGCACGTAAGCGTTGGAGCTATTGGCGTCGCCAACCTCCCAGGGGAGCTGCGCGTTGATCTGCGTGGGCGAGACCATGCTGAGCGGGGCTTCGATGCCGTCGAAGTAAACGCGGACGCCGCCGAGGGTGCGGGGCAGGACCTTGGTATCTTCGGGAACGGAGACGGTGGTGGCGGCGAGATTGTCACCGAGAATGGTGACGAGCGTGCCGGCAGCGACCTGGGCCGCGTTCTGGCCGCCGGCGAGAGTGGCGCCGGTGGTGGTGAGACTGATGGTCGAGGTGTCGGGCGTCTTCGACGTGCTGTATTCGATTTTGTTGCCCTCTTCGCCGCCGGAGCGGGCGGTGATGAGGAGGGCGCGGAGATCGTTAATGACGCTGGCGGTGACAGTGCCCTGCGTATCGGAATTGATCAACGTCGCGAACTGCAGCAGGATGTTGGCGAAGGTATCGTCGCGGATGAACTTGTATTTGTAGGCGCGGCCGCTGATGGTGACGGTCGCTTCATCGCCTTCCTTAATGGTGCCGTCGAAGGTGACGGCAGCAGTGGCGAAGACGTCGCGGCTGGCGAGGTTGCGCACAGCAGTGAAGGGGAGGGGCTGATCGTGGAGGGAGAAGACAAGGATGCGGCGATTGAAGGTGTCGCTGACGAAGAGATTCGTGCCGTCCCAGGCGAGGGACATGGGGGTGCGGAGGAGATCGGCCGAGGAGCGGAGGTTCGGGAACGGTCCGTCGGAAGAACGGTTGATGTCCGGCGTGGATTGGCCGAGAACGACGTCGGCGGCTTGCCCGTTCTTGGTGGGCATGGTGTTGTAGACGAGAACGCGATCGTTGCCGCCATCGGCGACGAACAGGCGCTGGCCGTCGCTGATGACGGAGCGGGGGAAGTCCATGGTGGCAAGGCAGGTGACGGGGTAGGCGGGTTTCCCATCGGTATTGATTCCGTTGGAGGCGCAGAGCTTTTCGCTATTATTGGCGACGGCGGAGGTGAAATCGGGCTGGCCGAGAACCATGTCCGCGGGCTGGGCGTTACGGGTGGGGATGGAGTTCCAAATGAGGATGCGGTTCTGGCCGAGGTCGGCGACGAAGAGGCGCTGGCCGTCGGAGGAAACCGAGACGGGGTTGACGAGGTTTTCCGCTTTGGGGTCGATTTTGGTGCGGGAAAGGTCGAGCTCGATGGCGGTGTTGAAATCGGCTTGGCCGAGGACGAGGTCCGCCGCTTGTCCATTGCGAGTGGGGAAGGAGTTCCAGATGAGGACGCGGCTGTGGCCGGAATCGCAGATGAAGAGACGCTGGCCCTGGATCCACACACCTTGGGGGCCGCGCATGCGCTGGCCGGGGGTGCCGCGGGGGGCGATACCGGTGGTGAAGTTTTCCTGGCCGAGGACGATGTCGGCGGGCTGGGCGTTGTTGTTCGGGATGGAATTCCAGATGAGGACGCGATTGTTGTCGGTATCGGCGACGACGAGGCGGGTGCCATCGGAGGCTACGGAGGAGGGGCTGCGCATGGAGTTGGCAGCGGGAACGGTTTTGAGTTCGTTTTTGACGAAGTCCGTTTGGCCGAGGACGGTGCTGGCGGCGCCGCGGCAGGCGGGGCAGCGATTGACCTGGGGAACGAGGGCGTTGACGGGGAGGGTGATCTGATCGAGGCCGCGATAAATCAAGACGCGGTTGTTCAGCGGCGCGGCGCCGACTGGGTTCGCGTCCGCCACGAACAGCATATTATTGGCAATCGCCAAGCCGCCAACGCCGCCCAAGACTCCCTGGGTCGACGTCGGATCCTGTTCCGTAAACGTCTTCTGACCGATTAGCAGCCGGGCGGCCTGCCCGCTGTAAAATTCAGCCGAGGGAGCAATGGCCACGCTGGCGAGCCACAACAATAGATACTTCACGTGGAGGTTCGTCATTACGCAAACTTTCAGTATAACAGCGATGCGCGGAAACCCTAGGAAGGGTACCGATTCCCTCTCTTTTTTACACGTTACCGAACCCGTTTCGGCGTCACGGAGCCCCAGATGATCTGATAGACCTCCGTTTCCCCGGTGATGGAGCGGCCGGCGCGGATGGAAATGAGGGTATTGGGTTGGAGGCGAGCGAACTCGGAAACGGCGCCATCTTCGAAGAAACGGGTGTCGGGGCGGATGACGAGGGTTTTGTAGCCATCGGCGCGGGTGCGGAGGACGAGTTTTTCGGCGGTGAGTTCGCTGACGGTGCCGGCCCACTGGTATTCGCCGCGGGGGATGATGGATTCGGTGACGGCGCGGTAGGGGGTGCGGAGGCGGGTGTTTGGGGGCGTGGCGAGGTCGGCGAGTTTGACGGTGCGGGCGTAGCAGGGGGCGCCGTCGATGAGGCGACGGTCGGCGATGAGTTCGACGAGATCGGCGGGTTGGAAGGCGGAGACGGAGACGCGGAGGCGGCTTTGTTCGAACCAGGTGCGTTGGTCGAAGCTGCAGCGGAACTCTTTATTGGTGGTGGTTTTGAGGAGGAAGGTGGTGGATTGGATGTCGCTGATGTAGCCGGAGACGATGCCGACGGGGACGTCTTCGGCGGCGAGGAGGAGCGGGAGGAGCCAAAAAACACGGTTCCACATGGTCCCTATTCTACTGCCTTGGTACAATGACCGTTTTGCGGCTCAACGATCTTACCAATGCAACTTCCCGCGCCATGGCGTGGTTTGCCCAATCGGGCATCCAGGAGCCCAGCGGCGGCGTGGCGCGATACCATTTGCTGGCCGAGGGGCGGAATTTGCCGCTGTCGACCGAGATCACCGGGTATGCGGTGAGCGCGTTGATTTGGGGCGGGGCTTTTCGTGATGCCCGGCGGGCGGCTGATTGGCTGGTGGATACGGCGTGGCAGCCGGGGTTGCGGGCGATGCCGTTTGAGGTGGCCGAACCGTTGCCGCCGGCGTACTTCTTTGACTGCGGAATTATTGTTCGGGGGTTGTTGGCGGCGTACCGGGAGTTGGGGGAGTTGCGGTACTTGCTGACGGCGCGGGAGATCGGGCTGCATATGGGCCGGGACTTCTGGTCGGAGGCGGGTGAGCTGCATCCGATTCTGGAATTGCCGTCGAAGCAGGCGTGGCCGTACGAGAAGCGCTGGTCGCGGGAGCCGGGGTGTTTGCAGTTGAAGTCGGCACTGGCGTGGAACGATTTGGCGGTGTATTTTCCGGGCGAGGCGTTTGCGGGGTGGTTTGAGCGGGCGTTGCGGTATTCGCTGGACACGCACGATTCGTTTTTGCCGGGGAATGCGGACGAATTGAAAGTGATGGACCGGCTGCACGCGTATTCGTATTTCCTGGAGGCGCTGCTGGCGCGGACGGGGCGGGCGGAGGCGCGGATGGCGTTGGAAGTCGGGATTGGCCGGGTGGGTCATTACCTGCGCGAGATTGGGCCGCGGTTTGAACGGTCCGACGTGTGCGGGCAGTTGTTGCGAGTACGGTTGCTGGCCGATGCGTTGGGGGCGGTGCCGTTGGACCGGGAGGCGGCCGAGTATGAAGCCGCGCATTGCGGGAGCCATCAGCGCTTTGGCGGGCCGGCGATGATTGATGGCGGTTATGGGTTTGGCACACGCGACGGGGCGCCGTTGCCGTATATGAATCCGGTTTCGACCGCGTTCTGCATGCAGGCGATGCAGTGGTGGGCGGATTTTATTGCAGGTAGATTTAGCGGCCGGCTGGCTGAGTTGATCTAGGGACGTGGGCGCACGGATCAAGCTCGCGTTCGCTTCCGGGTCTGACGACCTGATCCCGACGTTGCTGGAGAAGATGGCGGGGATCTATCCGGAGCTGGAGCTGGTGGTGGTGTCGGAATTTGTACCGCCGGAGAAGGGCTTGGAGTGGGTGCGGTGGTTTCCGGCGAAGGATCTGGCCGATAACGTGGCGCGGATTGAGGCGGCGGTGGCGGGGCGCGAGGTGGTGCTGGCGGGAATTATTCTGCAGCCGAACATGCCGTATTGGGCGATGCGGTGGGCGGCGGCGCGGCGGTGGCCATGGCAGTTGATGGTGTTCAACGAGAACCTGGACCACTTCATGCTGCGGCCGCGGAGCCTGCCGGTGATGGCGAAGCATTTCTTCTGGCGGACGAAGAATTTTGTGCGGTGGGAGACGCGGCCGGGGGGCGGGGTGTATACGTTCTTCTGGCGGCTGCTGCATCCGTCGGCGTTCCGGCGGCCGGTGGCGTATTGGATGGCGCGGGTGAGCGGGCGGCTGGCTGGCGGGCGGGCTGTGGCTGCGGTTACGTTGGGTGCGGCGATGGCGCCGGGCGTATGCGTGGTGATTCCGTCGCGGAACGGGCGGGAGCTGTTGGAGCGGCTGTTTGCATCGTTGCTGCCACAGAGGCCGGAGCAGATTGTGGTGGTGGATAACGGGTCGACGGATGGGTCGGCCGAGTGGTTGCGGGGGCAGGGGGTGGAGGTGGAGGAGTGCGCGGAACCGTTGTCGTTCGCGGCGGCGGTGAACCGGGGGATAGCGCGTTCGCGGTATGCGCACACATGTTTGTTGAACAACGATATGGTTTTGGAGGCGGGATTTTTTGCGGCGTTGTCGCGGCCGTTTGATTCGAATCCTGGGTTGTTTGCGGCGACGGCGCAGATCTTTTTTCCTTCCGGTGTCAGGAGGGAGGAGACGGGCAAGGCGATGTATCATCGCAACAAAACGGGACAGTTTCCGTTGTGGTGCGAGACGCCGTATGCGGGGGAGGACGGGACGTGGGTGCTGTATGGGAGCGGGGGGTGCACGCTCTATGACACGGTGAAACTGCGGGCGCTGGGCGGGATTGGGGAGCAGTACACGCCGGCGTATGTGGAAGACCTGGACATTGGCTGGCGGGCGTGGCGGCAGGGGTGGCCGACGGTGTTCGCGGCGGGGGCGCGGTTGCTGCATCTGCACCGGTCGACGACGTCGAAGTACTATTCGGCGCAGGATTTGGATGACGCGCTGGAGCGGAACTACTTGCAGTTCGCCGCCGGGGCGAATTCGGAAGTTGTTTGGCGGGAGGCGATTGACCGCGCGAACCTGTTGGCGGCGCGACTGGAGCCGGTGAAGGCGGCGGAGCGGGCGCTGTTCGGCGCGTGGCGGCAACCGTGGCGGCAGCCGCTGGCGACGGCGGGGGACGAGGCGCCATTGGCACTGTGCGGCGGGGCGGTGGCGGTGTTCCCGGGGGTGGCGGCGACGGGGCGGACGCGGGTGCTGGTGGCCGCGCCGTACCTTCCCTTCCCTCTTTCGCACGGGGGCGCGGTGCGGATGTTCAATCTGATGCGCGAGGCGGCGCGGGAGTTCGATCAGGTGCTGCTGGTGTTTGTCGATGAGTTGGCCGCGCCGGCGGCGGAGCTATTGGCGATTTGCTGCGAGATCGTGCTGGTGCGGCGGGAGGGTTCGCATCTGCTGCCATCGAGCGCGCGGCCGGACGTCGTGGAAGAGCATGATCGACCGGAGTTCCGGGCGGCGCTGGCGGCGGTGATGGCCAAATGGCGGCCGGCAATTGTGCAGTTGGAGTTTACGCAGATGGGGCTGTATGCGGAGGCGTGCCGGCCGGCGAAGACGATTCTGGTGGAGCACGATATCACGCTCGATTTGTATGGGCAGTTGCTGGCGGATAAAGAAGAGTGGGACACGCGGCAGCAGTATGAGAAGTGGGTGACGTTTGAGCGGGAGGCGTGGCGGCGCGTGGACGCGGTTGTGGCGATGAGTGAGAAAGACCGGCGCACCGTTGGCACGGGCAATGCGCATGCGATTTTGAACGGCGTGGACCTGGCGCGGTTCGTGCCTTCGGAGGAAGAGCCGGAGGCGAATCGGATCCTGTTTATTGGCTCGTTCGCGCATTTGCCGAATGTGATGGCTCTCGAGTTTTTCCTGCGGGAGGCCTGGCCGCTTCTGGGCGGGAAGGCGCGGCTGCATGTGATTGCGGGGCAGCGGCACGAGTATTATTTGAACCGTTACGCGGGGCGGGTGCAGCTGGATTTGAGCCATCCGCATATTACATGTGACGGGTTTGTGAGTGACGTGCGGACGGCGTATAATCGGGCCGCGGTGATCATTGCGCCGCTGGTGGCGAGTGCGGGGACGAATATCAAGATTATGGAGGCGATGGCGATGCGGAAGGCCATCGTGACGACGCCGGCGGGGATCAACGGATTGGACCTGACGGACGGGCGAGAAGTGCTGGTGGCCAATACGGGCGCGGAGATGGCGGCGGCGATCGCACAGCTGATCGACAACCCGGGGGAGCGCAAGGCGCTGGAGGGGCGGGCGCGGGAGGCGGCGGTCGAACACTACGGCTGGGACCGCATTGGAATGGTGCAGGCGGAATTGTACCGCGCGCTGGCGCGCGCAGAAAAGTTACACTGAAGGAGCAAATTTATGCCGAAACCCTTGTCTGATATCGGGCTGGTGGGGCTGGCCGTCATGGGCCAGAACCTCGCTCTTAACATCGCCGACCACGGCTTCCAGATTTCTGTTTATAACCGCACCACGGAGACGATGGAGAAGTTCGTCGCCGAGAATCCGAACACGCCGGGCGGCGTGGTGGGCGCGAAGTCGCTCGAGGAGTTTGTGCAGTCGCTGTCGCGGCCGCGCAAGGTGATCATCCTGGTGAAGGCCGGCGGTCCGACGGACGCGGTGATCAACAGTCTGTTGCCGTTGCTGGAAGCCGGCGACATTGTCATCGACGGCGGCAACGCGCTGTGGACGGACACGATCCGGCGCGAAAAAGATCTGGCGGCCAAGGGCTTCCGGTTCGTCGGCTCCGGTGTGAGCGGCGGCGAAGAGGGCGCGCGGTTCGGCCCGTCGTTGATGCCGGGCGGCGACCCGTCGTCGTACGAAGAGATCAAGGCCATCTGGCAGGCGATCGCGGCCAAGGTGGACGCGGTGACGGGCAAGCCGTTGATGGGCGCCACGCCGGGCAATCCGGTGGTGGGCGGGGTTCCCTGCACCACGCACATCGGGCCGAACGGCGCGGGCCACTACGTGAAGATGGTGCACAACGCCATTGAATACGGCGATATGCAGATGATCTGCGAATCGTACGATATTTTGCGCAAGCTGGGCGGGTTCACGCCGGCCGAACTGAGCGAGATTTTTGGCACCTGGAACAAGGGCAAGCTGGACTCGTTCCTGATTGAAATCACCACCGATATTCTGCAGCAGAAGGACCCGGAGACGGGCGCGCCGTTTGTGGACATCGTGCTCGATGCCGCGGGCCAGAAGGGCACGGGCAAGTGGACGAGCGTGAACGCGCTCGACATGGGCGTGCCGGCGCCGACGGTGGCGGAAGCCGTGTTTGCGCGCTGCTTGAGCGCGGTGAAGGAAGAGCGCGTGGCGGCGTCGAAGCAGTTGACGGGGCCGGCAGTGACGTTGTCAGCCGACAAGGCGCAGCTGGTGCAGGCGGTGCATGACGCGTTGTATTGCTCGAAGATCTGCTCGTATGCGCAGGGCTTCCAACTGATGAGCGCGGCGCAGATTGAGTACAAGTGGTCGCTCGACTTCGGCGATATCGCCAAGATCTGGCGCGGCGGCTGCATCATCCGCGCGGCGTTCCTGCAGAAGATTACCGAAGCGTACACGTTGAATCCGTCGCTGGCGAATCTGTTGCTGGATCCATTCTTCAAGGCCGAGATCGACGCCGCGCAGGCCAACTGGCGGCAGGTGATCGCGCTGGCGGCGACGAACGGGATTCCGGCGCCGACGTTCTATTCGGCGCTCTCCTACTACGATGGCTATCGCGCGGCGACGGTGCCGGCGAACCTGCTGCAGGCGCAGCGTGACTACTTCGGCGCGCACACCTACGAGCGTACCGATAAGCCGCGCGGCGAAGCGTACCACTTGGATTGGCCCGAGCCGGGCCGTCCGCAATCGAAGGTATAGCTCTGGTGGTCGACGGACTACTCAGCAAATACCGCGAAGAGCTCACCGGGCGCGTGCTGCCGTTTTGGCTGCGGCACGCGCTCGACCGCAAGAACGGCGGGTATTACAACTGCCTGGACGCGGCCGGTGAGGTCTACGACACGCGGAAGCACGTGTGGATGCAGGGCCGGGGCGCGTGGATGTTCGCCCGGCTCTACAACACGTTCGATCCGCGGCCGGAGTACAAAGAGGCGGCTTCAGTCATCTTTGGTTTTATCGAAGAACACGCGCGGAAGAACGAGCCGCGGTGCTGGCATACGTTGACCGAAGACGGCAAGCCGGTGTTCTTTCAGCGCAAGCCGTATACGGCGTTTTTCGTGGCGCTGGCGATGGTGGAGTACTCGAAGATTTCGAAAGAGGCGTCGCACCTGGCCGAGGCGATTGACCTGTTTTGGCGGATGGAAGAGTGGCTGCGAAAGCCGGAGTTATTGGGGCGGCCGTCGTTGGGCGGCGGGGTTGGCTACACGCTGTTGGCCGATTTGTACGTGCTGGGGTGGCTGGCGTTTGAACTGGACCAGGTGCACGAAGATGCGCGCTACGCGCAGGTGATTCAGCGCTGTTTGCAGCGGCTGATGGCGCATTTCCATCCGGAGCATAAGCTGCTGATGGAGAACGCGGCGCTGGGCGATGTGAAGCAGTTCCGGCAGTTTCCGGAGGGGCGACTGATTTGCACGGGCAGTTCGCTGGAGGTGTGCTGGCTGTTTCTGCACATGTTGAAGAAGTACCCGAACGCGACGACGGAGCAGATGTTGCTGGAATCGATTCTGGGCGCGTTGGAGTATGGCTGGGACAACGAGTTTGGCGGGCTGACGTATTTTCAGGATTTGAACGGGCGGCCGCCGGTGGCGCTGGAATCGAACATGAAGCTGTGGTGGAGCCACACTGAGGGGATCTACGCGGCGGCGTTGGGGTACAAGCAGACCGGGGACGAACGGTATTTGGAATGGTGGCGGAAGGTGGACGAGTATTCGTTCCGCGTGTTCGCCGACGGGCAGCACGGGGAGTGGTTCGGGTATTGTGATCGGCGGGGGAACGTGGCGACGGCGATGAAGGGCGGCCCGTATAAGGGCATCTTCCACGTGCCGCGGGCGCTGCTGTTTACGTTGCAGGCATATTCGTAGCCATCGCGTCGCGGAAGGCCGAGAGGGCGGGCAGGAGGGTTTCCGGCGGGAATTCGCGCCGGGTGATCCAGTCGAAGTACAGGCAGCCGCGGACCTTGCGGCCTTCGCAGACCGGCAGGAGGAAGTAGACGAGCGGGCTGAGCCGTTCGGCGAGCGGGGTGGCGCGGAAGCGGTCGTCCTTGGCAAAGTCGATCCAGACGTCCTGGCGTTGTCCGAAGGCCAGCAGGAAGGGTGGCTTGCGCGGATGGATGACCTTGGGGAGGAGTTCGGCTTCCACGTGGGTCCAGGCGCCGGCGGAATTGCCGAGTTGGATTTCCGGCTCGAAGTAGGGTAGCCAGGCGACGCGGTCGACACCAAGCGCGAGGGCCGAGTGCAGGGCGGAGGCCATGGTGGCGCCTTCGGGGAGGCGCACGGCGTGGGCGTCGGGGACCGGGAGTTCCTCGGCCGGCGGCATCCATTCTTTCAGGCGCAGTTCGTCTTTCTTGATGCCCATCTGGTTCATGAGGCCGTGCGTGGCATCGAGCGCGGAGAAGCAGAGCTCGGGCAGTTGTTGTTCGCGAATCTGGAACTGTTTGGCGAGAGCGGGCCAGCAGGCGCGCATCACTTTTTCCCGCTCGTTGATTTCGCAACGCCAGGTGGCGACGGTGATGAGATGGCCGAGGCTGGCGGCGAGAGCAACGTCGGCCTCCGGGTTGCCGTGCTGGATCAGCAGGGCCTCCGGCGTGGATTGGGCGGCCATGACGGGGGAACCGTGGAGCGACCAGTGCTGCAGCAGACCGGCGGTGAGTTCGTCGAAATCGAACTTGGCGTGGGTGCGACAGGAGGCGCGGAGGCCGGTGAGGTGCCCTTGCGAGCCACGGAGAATTTTGATGTAGTCCTCCGGCTGCTCCTGGGCGTAGCAGATCTCGCCGATGTTGCGGAACAGGCCGGCGATGAAGGCTTCTTCGGCATAGCGGGGCTCCAGGCGGTTCATCAGGTTCCGGGCGATGGCGGCCGAGAGATGGCTGAGCAGGACGAGGTCCCGCACCGGACGCGGGATGACGTGGCGAGGGACGGTATCGACGAGTTGGGACAGGGCGTCGGTGCCCATGAGGGCGGTGGCGTGGGTGACGCTGATGACGGTTTTGCCGGCCAGGTTAAACATGGCCGAGTTGGCGATGCGCAGCAGGCGGAGGGTGAGGCCGAAATCCTGTTGGATGGTCCGGGCGCAGGACTGCAGCGTGCCGGCAGTCAACAATTTCGTGGCCAGGGCCACTGCGTTCTCGTTGTTCGCGGCGGGTCCGGCCGTCTGTTGGAGGTGATCCACACAGACAACTAACGGGCTACGCTCTATCTCCAGCGCCTGCATATTCCTCTCATCGGATCGGGAGAGGATTATTAGAGAGTGAAATTTACGTCAACTTGCGTGGTGACTTCGACGGGCTGGCCGTTGAGGAGGGTGGGCTTGTAGCGATACTGGCGGACGGCCTCGGCAGCGGCTGGGATCAGCAGAGGGTGGCCGTTGACGACTTCGAGTGACACCACGCCGCCGTCGCGGCCGATGCCGATGTTGAAGCGGACGGTGCCTTGGATACGGGCCTGTTTGGCGAGGGGTGGGTAGGCGGGATCGACTTTGCTTTCGAGGTTGGCCGCCTGGACGGGGCCGCCGACGCGGATGCGGTTGGGAGCTAACGCCGCACCACCCCACACGCCATCGGACCGTTCGACGAGGACGCGGATATCAAACATATCGGCATTCCGGTTCGAGCTCATGCGGACGCGCAGGGAGGGGTCCAGCCGCCTGATGATTTCGCCGACTTCCCCGGTTTCCGGCTGGCCGACAAACGGCTGGAGCCGGGCGCGGAGGGTCTGGGCGAGCGCCGGCGGCACGGCCGGGTCGATATCGATGGCGCTGATGGTTACGCGGGCGGGACGCGTTCCGGCGGACGGCGACCGGAACGTCAGTATGGCGGTGGCCGCACCGGGACCGGGTTTGAACTGCCATTGGAGAACCGCGTCGAGCGCCGCCTTTCGCAACTCCTGGGCTCCGGAGACAACCCGCGCGTCGGTGACCTCGCCTTGGGGCGACAGCGTCAACTCCACGTTGACCGTCCCTTCCACGCCCCCGCGCCGCGCCGCCATCGGATAGACCGGCCGCGTGCTGTACAACAGCTCCGCGCCCTGCACGGAGGCATAGTCCGGCGCGGCCTCGGCCACCTGTGGCGCGCCGCGCAGCGGCATCGAACCGGTCACCCACATCCCCAACGCCAGCGTGCAAAGCGCCGCCGCGCCGTAGGAAGAAATCAGTCGCATTCGAGACATCGGAACCTCCGAGAGTAAAGCTTGCACACGAGACGCCAACTGGCGCCGCCGCAAGAATGGCGGCGCAGGCGCAATGTAGGGCTGCATACGCACGCCGGCGACGGCCAGCAGCGCATCAATGTAGGTCTCCTGGGAACCGGCCCCGCGGCTGGCCACCCGATCCACCACCTGCTCCCGAACGAGCCGGATCCGTGCGACCAGCAGCCACACCGCCGGATGGAACCACAGCCCGCACAGCACCAACTCTTCGGCCAGCGCGAACAGCCAGTCCCGGCGCCGCACGTGCTCCCGCTCGTGGGCCAACACGGCCATCCGCGCCGGCTCCGGCATCGCCATCACCGCGGGCGGCAGCAGGATCACCGGCCGCCAGAATCCAAACGTCACCGGGCCATCGATCTCCGTCGACACGGCCACACCATCGCCCAGATCCTCCGCATACCGGCGCAGTGCACGCAGGCGCAACAGCCCCAATCCCACCCATGCCAGCCGCAGCGCGACACCCGCGCCCAGAGCAGCCAGCGAGATGGCCGGCCAATCCCAGGGCGCAGCGGCGTCGGCACGGGTCAGCGCCGAAACCGGAAGCGCCACGCGCTGCGGGCTTACGCGGGACGCACGCACCACCGGCCGCGACCACGGCTGCAGCACCGGCAGCAGCAAGACCGCCAATAAGAGCAACTGCAGGAACCCGAGCGGGCGCCTTAGCCGCAACAACCACACGGCCGTGAGCCCAACGCCAATCAGCAGGGCGGCCTGCAACGAGTACACACCGATGTTGGAGAGGATCAGGGAGGTGTTCATTTCTTCTTCCCCTTCTTCACCAGTGCCGCGATCTCCTCCATCTCCTTGGCCGACACTTCCCGGTTCTCCACCAGGTGCAACAGCAGGGGCTTCGCCGCGCCGTCAAAGACGCGCTGCAGGAACTCGCTCACCATCCCGCCCACGACGTGTTCCTTCGCCTCCGTCGCCTCGTACACATAGGCCTTGGCCGCCTCGGACTTCGACAGATACCCTTTGTCTTCGAGGATCCGCATCATCGTCATCACCGTCGTATAAGCTACCTTCCGGCGCTCCAGCAACGTCTCGTAGACGTCGCGCACGGTGACCCGTTCGCGATCCCAGACGACCTTCATGATCTCCAGCTCCTGCTCGGTCAATACGGTTGCTCGCGGCCTCATACTAATTAATTAGTACGAAACGAATAGCAGGTCAAGTAAATTCGCGGACCGCTATCATAGAAGAAGTGCCCGCCGACGCCCCTCCCCTTCTGCTCTTCGACATCGATGGCACCCTGATGCGCAAGTCCGGTCCGCATCACCGGCAGGTGCTGGTGGACGCCGTCCGGGCTGTGACTGGCCTGGAAGCGACGACCGACCACATTCCGGTGCAGGGGATGTTGGACCGCGACATTCTGCGCTGGATGATGCGGGACGCGGGCGCGAGCGCCGCGCGGATCACGCGGGCGATGCCGGCAGTGGTGGCGCAGGCGCAGGACCTGTATGTGGAGCGATGCCCGGACCTGACGAAGAAGGTCTGCCCCGGCGTGCGAGCGCTGTTGAACCGGATCACGCGGCGCGGGATCAAGACGGGGCTGGTGACCGGGAACCTGTCGACCATCGGGTGGACGAAGGTGGACCGGGCGGGGCTGAAGCACCACTTTGCGTTTGGCTCCTTTGCGGAAGAAGGCAAGGACCGCGCCACGCTGGCCCGGCGCGCGATCGCCCACGCGCGGCGAGAGAAGTGGATCACAAAGCACTCGCCGATTGCGCTCTTCGGCGACCACGAGAATGATATCCTGGCAGCGAAGGCGAACGGCATTCGCTCGGTCGCCGTGGCCACCGGCATTTCCCTGCCCTCCCAACTCGCCGAACTGCAGCCGGACTTCCTGCTGACCGATCTGCGCAACTGCCCACTCGAAGAAATCCTGTCCTAAATGCCCCAAGAAGCTCAATCTCTGGCCGTGAAGCGCGCCCAGGTGGAATTCCACAACTTCGCCTCGCTGGGCGAGCCGGAGCGCGCGCTGCGCGTCTATGCCGAAGAAAACGTGCGCCGCGGCGCGGTGATCCGCAACCACCTCGAATTTCTGGGGAACATGACGCCGTACCTGGAGATCGGCGCCAACGCCGGGCACTCCAGCTATATGCTGTCGAACGAGTTTGGGGCCGATGGCTTTGCCAGCGACATTTCGGCCGATTCGCTGCGGCACGGCGTGGCGCTGATGGACAAGTGGGGCCTGCAGAAAGCGCCGGTGCGGATCACGGCCGACGCGTTGCACTTGCCGTTTGCCGACAATTCGCTGCGCTGCGTGATGGCGTTCCAGATGCTGAGCCAGTTCATGAACATCGAGGCGATCTTCGTGGAAGTGAAGCGCGTGCTGGCGCCGGGCGGGGTGTTTCTTTTCGCCGAAGAGCCGCTGCGCCGGAAGCTGTCGATGCGGCTGTACCGCTGCCCGTATTGGGAAACCATGAAGCCGTGGGAGCGGAAGATGTATGAGTGGGGGCTGCTGGGCTATCTGGTGCAGGACGTGATCGGCGCGGCGCAGGAGGAGGGGTTCGGCATTCGCCAGAACCACTCGATGGAGCTGCGCCATTGGCACCAGTTGATCACGCGGCACTTTGCCGAGCACGAGTTTGAGCTGTTTGTTCCGGAGCGCGGCTGGGGCGAGCGGGTGGTGAAGAACATCGCGCGGAAGATCGATAAGCACGGGTCGGACTGGGTGCCGGCGCGTCTATTGGGCGGGACGCTGGCGGCGGCTTGCAAGAAGGCCGGGCCGGCGATCGACATCGACCCCACAGCACCCTTCGAAACCCGCCTGCAATGCCCGGATTGCGGCGGAAAGCTGGCGCTTGACCCGGAGCAGACCCTGCGGTGCCAAAGCTGCTCCTACGCGGCTCCGATCGAGGGCAACGTCTACAACCTGCTGCGCAGCGCGGATAAGAAAGAGTTGTACCCGGGGGATCGCGAAGACGTCATCGATTTCTCGCTGCCGGCGCACGCGAAGTTGCTGGGCGAAGGCTGGGGCGAGTTGGAAGGCGTCTACGGGAACAAGTACCGTTGGATTGGCGAACGGGCCAGCGTGAAATTGACCAACGTCCGCCAGGCGCCGCAGCGGCTGCGGATCCGCGGGCACGCGCACGCCAACTGGTTCACCGGCGCCACGCCGCCGCAGATTGCCATTACCGTCAACGGCGCGCCGCTGAAGACGTTCACCCTGGAGCGGACCGGGCTGTTCATTCTGGAAGCCGACGTGCCGGACGCGCCTGAGTATGCCATCGACATCGCCGCCTCGCCTACTTGGCAGGCGCCGCCGGATGACCGGACGTTTACTGTCAATTTGTCGATGATCCGGCTGGATCCGCGGGACTAAACCAAAATCGTAAACGCGTTCTCCGTCCGCGTCACGGGCCGGTAAAGCGTATCGCGCTCCAACGGTTCGCGGCCGGCTTCGGTGATCAACCGCAGCAGATCCCCGCGGCGCAGGTTCTGCCCCGTGGTGGCACCGGCGTCGTGGTAGATCTTCTCTTCCACAATCGTGCCGTCCAGATCGTCGGCCCCGAACTGCTGGGCAATTTGCGCCATGGCCTCCGACATCATCACCCAGTAGGCCTTGATGTGCGGGATATTGTCGAGCATCAGCCGCGCCACGGCGATGTTGCGCAGGTCGTCATACCCGGTGGTTTTCGGGATGTGCGAGAGCGCCGTATTGGCCGGATGAAACGCGAGCGGAATGAATGTCTGGAAGCCGCCGGTATCGTCCTGCAACTCGCGCAGGCGCACCAGATGATCCACGCGGTCCTCCGGGCCTTCGATGTGCCCGTAGAGCATGGTGCAGTTCGTCCGGATCCCCAACTCGTGCGAGATCCGCGCCACTTCCAGCCACTCGCCGCCGTCGATCTTGTGATCGCAGATGATGCGCCGCACGCGCTCGCTAAACACCTCGGCGCCGCCGCCGGGTTGCGAATCCATCCCCGCGTCGCGCAGGCGCACCAGCACCTCGCGCAGCGAGAGTTTCGCGCGCTTGGCGAGGTAGGAGATCTCCACCATCGTGAACGCCTTCAAATGCACCTGCGGGTAGCGCTCCTTCAACCCGCGCAGCATTTCGCAGTACCAATCGAGCGTCAACGTCGGGTGCAGACCGCCGACGATATGGAACTCGCTGACCGCCTCCGAATAGCCCTTGCCGGCCACTTCCCACACCTGCTCCAGCGTCATCGTGTAGCCGGCGGTGTTGCGCACCTGCTTGCCGAAGGCGCAAAGGCGGCAGGAGGCCGTGCAGACGTCGGTGGGGTTAATGTGCCGGTTGACGTTGAAATAGGTGGTGTTGCCGTTGATCCGCTCGCGCACCACATTGGCCAGCCAGCCAACGCCGAGGATGTCGGTGGTGCGATAGAGCGTGATGCCGTCATCGAACGAAAGCCGCTCTCCGGCCAGAACTTTATCGCGAATCGGCAACAGCCGGGGATCTTCAAAGTGGGGGGTCATAGTTTGCAAATTACACTCCACGGCGCGCATACCAGACGTCGGCGGCCCAAAACACGAAGAATAGCACGCTCACGTAACCATTCACCGTGAAAAACGCGGCGTTGACGCGGCTCAGATCGTCGGCCTTCACCAGGCTGTGCTCGTACACCAGCAACAGCGCCACGATGCCGATTCCCACCGCGCCCAGCAGCCCGAGCGAAAAACTCTGCAGCAACATCACCAGGCACACCAGCATGGCCAGATGCAGCAGGCGCGACAGCGTCAGCGCCCCGGCAATGCCCAACCGCTTCGGCACGCTGTGCAGGCCCGAGCCGCGGTCGAATTCGAAATCCTGGCAGGAGTAGATCATGTCGAAGCCGGCGGTCCAGAACGTGACCGCCGCCGTGAGCCACAGGATGCGCGGGTCGAGCGAGCCATCGACGGCGATCCACGCCGCCGCCGGGGCGATGCCCAGGGCGAAGCCCAGCACCACGTGGGACCACGACGTAAACCGCTTCGTATAGCTGTAGCCCATCACAATCGCCAGCGCCAACGGCGACAGCTGCAGGCACAACGGCCCCAGCATCCCCGCCGCCACCACCAACACCGCGGCCATGAAGATCAGAAAGCCCCAGGCGAAACCGGCCGAAAGCAGCCCGGCGGGCAGATGGCGCGACTTCGTGCGCGGGTTCAGCCCATCGATGTCGGCGTCCAGAATTCGGTTGAAGGCCATGCCGGCCGAGCGCGCGCCCACCATGGCGATAACGATCCAAATCAGCTTCCACGCCGCCCCTTCCGCTGGGAAGCCGGCGTTCCGCCACGCCAGCATCGCTCCCGTCAAAGCGAACGGAAGTGCAAATATCGAATGCTCGAACTTGATCATGTCGAGCGTCAAACGCAGGCGCTGGAAAAACATCTTGCGCTACCATTTTAACGGATGCCGTATAAAACGTTTTGGGTGCTGCTTGTTCTTTCTTTTTTGTCGGCCTGCGCCGATTCAACGAAGACCGCCACCCTGGAAGATCTCCGCACCCGCGAAGTCCGTCTGCCCAATGGTGAGAAGTACCGCGCCGAGGTGGTGACCAGCAAGTTCGACATGTCCCGCGGCATGATGTTCCGCGACTCGCTGGCCCCCGATCGCGGCATGCTGTTCATCCACGGCGAACAGGGGCTCTATGCTTACTGGACCTACCAGGTGCGGATCCCGCTCGACCTGATCTGGATGGACCAGAACCGGCTGGTCACCGAGATCGTGCCCAACGCCCAGCCCTGCAAGAGCGACAGCGCCTCCACCTGCCCCAAGTTCGGCGGCAATAAGCGCTCGTTGTTCGTGCTGGAGCTCAACGCCGGGATGGCCGCGAAACATGGTCTAAAACCCGGCGACCGGATCGACTTCTAAAGCATCGAAAACATCATGGACGCAGACAAAATTCGCGAACTATTGGAACAGGTGCGTACGGGCGGCGTCGACGTCGACAACGCCATGACCCGCCTGAAACACATGCCCTTCGAAGACCTGGGCTTTGCCAAGGTGGACCACCACCGGGCGCTGCGGCAGGGTATGCCGGAGGTCATCTTCGGCCTCGGCAAGGCGCCGGAACACGTGCGGGACATCGCCGTGAAGCTGGCCGAACAGACACAGAACCTGCTGATCACCCGGACCAGCAAGGAGGCGGCGGCCCTGGTCCTGGAAGCGATTCCCGGCATCGAGTACCACCCCCACTCCGGCGCCATGCGTCTGTGGCGCGAGCGGACGAATCGCGGCCGGGGCAAGATCGCCGTTGTCTGCGCCGGCACCAGCGACATCCCGGTGGCCGAGGAGGCCCGCATCACCGCCGAGGTGATGGGCAACGAAGTGGAATCGATCCACGACATCGGCGTGGCCGGGATCCACCGGCTGATGAACAATCGCGAACGGCTGACGCAGGCCAAGGTCATCGTCGTCTGCGCGGGCATGGAGGGCGCACTGCCGTCGGCGGTGGGCGGACTGGTCAGCGTGCCGGTGATCGCGGTGCCCACCAGCATCGGCTACGGCGCCAGCTTCAATGGCCTCGCCGCGCTGCTGGGCATGTTGAACAGCTGCGCCTCCAACGTCACCGTCGTCAATATCGACAACGGCTTCGGCGGCGGCTACGTGGCCAGTCTCATCAATCGCGCCTAAGAAAATCGAAGCCACAAAAAAGAACCGCCGCCCCCGAAGGAGCGGCGGTTCTTTTTGTTTCAGGTTGCTTAGTTGTCCTTACGGCCACGGACCATTTCCGTGCCCGAGAGGTCAACCGGGATCAGCGTGCCTTTGCCATCCAGAACGATGCTGAGCGAGAGTTCCGCACTGTGGTCGCCGAGCTGGATGCCCAACGAGTCAGTGGTGAACTTCGCCTTCGTCTGGCCGGCTTCGATGACGAAGTCGACTTCACGGCCACCGGTGGTGAACGCGATCGCTTCGGAATCGATACCGGTCTTGCTGCGAGCCGTCAGATACGCACGGCCCGTCACGTTGAAGGGCAGCGTTTCCGACAGTTCGAAGCCGACCGAGACCACGCCTTCGCCGGTTTCTTCGCCGTAGACGATAGAACCGCGCGAGGAACCCGCGCTGAGGCCGCCGGAGACCGTGTGCGGATTGATGGTCAGCGTGCAGCTCTTCTGCGAGGTCAGGCCATCGGCGCCGGCGACCTGCAAGGTGAAGCTGTAGACGCCCGAGTGATACGGAGCGCCAGAGATGGCGCCGCCGGCCGAGAGGGTCAGCGGACGCGGCAGAAGGCCGGAAGCGATCGAGTAGGTGTACGGAGCCGTACCGCCCGTCGCCGCCAGAACCTGCGAGTAGTGAGTCAGCTCGGTGCCGGTGGGCAGCGGGCAGGAGGTGGAGATGGTCGGAGCCGACGCCGGGGGCGGAGCCGCGACAACCACCAGCGAACAGGCCTTGGAACCCGTCTGCGCCGTGGGCGTGGACGAATCAGTGACCAGAACGGTGAAGGAGGCCGTTTCGGCGCCCGTGGGCGTACCGGAAACCGTGCCGACAGAGGACAACGCCAAACCGGCGGGCAGAGCGCCGGCGCTGATCGTGTAGGTCAGCGGCGCCACGCCGTTGGTGCTGGTGAAGCTGGCCGAGTAGGCCGTGCCAACCGTCGCGCTCGACAGCGGGCAGGCGTTATTGATCGTCGGAGCGGGAACCACCACCGGACCGGCGGGGGAGATGACAATGCTGCAGCTCAACGTCACGCTGCCCACATTGTTCGTCGCCGTCAGGGTGAAGGTGAAGGTGCCAGCCGTGTGCGGAGTGCCAACGATGCCGCCGCCGCTCTGCAGAACCAGTCCGCCGGGCAACGCACCGCCAACCAGCCGCCACACAACCGCCGAGGAGCTCGTCGCCGTCAGGGGCAGGTGGTAGTTGACGCCAACCGTGCCAGGGGCAAACGGGCAGGACATCGTGATCACAGGAGCCGTCGGGGCCACAGGAGCCGCCGCCGTCACCATGGAGCAAACCTTGCTCGCCGTCTGCACCGGGGTGCCGGTGTCGGTGACTTGCAGAGTGAAGTTGGACGTACCGTCAGCCGTCGGCGTACCGGAGATCAGGCCGGAAGTGCTGAGCGTCAAACCGGCAGGCAAGCTGCCGTCGCCGATGGAGTAGCTCAGCGTGCCCACGCCGCCGGTCGCCGTCAGGTTCTGCGAGAACGCAGTTCCCACCGTCGAACCGTTCAAGGGGCAAGCGGAGGTGATCGTCGGCACCGGTTGCGGGCCGTAAACCACCAGCGCGCATTGCTGATGCGTGACGGTCGCCGTCGCATCGGTGGCGCTCACGGTGTAGAGGTACGTTCCCTTATTCCCAGGCGTACCGGAGATGGTCCCGTCCGGATGCATGCGGAGGCCCCAGCCAAGATTGCCGCGGGTGATCGTGTAGAGCACCGGACCAGGCAAGGTGGACGTGATCGCGCCGGTCACCGGCACGTCCGTGAACACCGGACCAACGAAACAGCTGATCGGGTGCAGACCGGCATTGCCGCCGCCCTCGCCCGGATCGGTCAAGCCGCCGGAACCGGTCAGGCCGCCGATGATGATCCTGTTGCCGCCGCCGTCAGCGGCCAGCACCTGCAGACCACCGATGTTGCCCTGGAAATTGTTGTGGCACGGGCCAGAACGAATGTCGGCGTTGGTCAACGCCGGAAACACCGACTGGCCGACCGCCGTCAAAGAAAGCGTGGAGGAGTTGCAGCTACCGCCAATCGTCGAACCCGGCAGCACTGCCGCCAACCAGCTGTAGCGACCGGTGTGCGCGAACAAACCACCGCCCGAACCCACATAGGCATTGAGCTTCGACGCATTCGCCGCCAGCGCAGCTTCTTCCGAACTGTCGGTCCCGCCGGAATTGCCGTCGCCGGGGATCCAAAGCATCTTCGGATTCACCGTACCCGCTTCCAGGTCTGTGAAAAACTTATTGACCTCCGCCGCAGTATTCACATACTGGACCGTCAAGCCCAGGTTTGTGGCTGCCGATAAAATCGCCGTGCCGTCGCTACTGCCGGTCAGACTGGTCGTCGGCGTCACCGTCAGCGCCACGATGTCCACAGTGAACGGACCCGTCCGCTTCACCTGCGGAATCATGCTCTTAATTCCGTTTTCGATGTACTTCCATCCCGTTAGGTTCACGCCAGCAGACGTTCGTGACCCGTGATCATTCAAGTCGTCGCCGCCGAGCAGCACGATACCGCCCTGGCCCCACGCCGCCGCACTCAGCATGACGCCAAGCGCACCGAGTAGGAATCGGTTTCTTATTGTTTTCAAGTGTTCTTCTCCCTGATTGCCATAGTGATCTCCCAAGCCGAACCGTTTCGTAGGCCTCTTTACTCCGGCTGAGGATACACAAAGACCTCTAGAGAATACACGAGTAAATCAACCCCTTGCAAGGGTTAATAGGAGAGCCGCCCCGCCCGCAACTTACCAGCAGCCGCCTCCAACGTCTCCGGTTTCTTGCAAAAACAGAAGCGAACGTAGTTTTTACCCAACTCCGGCCGGGAGAAAAAACTCGATCCAGGCACCGCCGCCAGCCCCACTTTGTCGATCATGTGTCGGACAAACTGAACGTCGTCCGGAAATCCGAAGCCGGAAATATCGGTCATCACATAGTACGCGCCCGAAGGCCGGAAGCACCGGAACCCGGCCTCGGTCAGAATTTGAATCAACTGATCCCGCCGCTGCACATACTCCACCGCCAGATGGCCGTAAAAGGCCTCCGGCTGGCGCAGGGCCGTCACGCCGGCATATTGCAACGGCGTGGCCGCGCCGACGGTGAGAAAATCGTGCACTTTGCGGATGGAATCGGTCAAGTCCGGCGC
>JBIKOG010000215.1:0-13130 GCA_044358225.1 Bryobacteraceae bacterium
CACCCGGTCACCGAATAGGTCTTACTCATCGAGTTGACGATCACGGCCCGCTCCCGCATCCCGGGCAGCGACATCACCGGCACGTGCACCGCGCCGTCGTAGACAATGTGCTCGTAAATCTCGTCGGTGATGCACAGCGCGTCATGCTCCACGCACAGCGCGGCGATGAACTCTAACTCCTCGCGGCTGAACACGCGTCCCGTCGGGTTATTCGGTGTGTTAATAATGATCGCCTTCGTCTTCGTGTTGAACGCGCGGCGCAGCTCTTCCTTATCAAAGGTCCAGTCCGGCGCCTGCAGTGTAACAATCCGCCGCACGCCGCCGCAAAGCTGCAAGTCGGGATGATAGTTCTCGTAATAAGGCTCGAAGACGATCACCTCGTCGCCGGCGTTCACAGTCGCCAGCAGCGTCGCCACCATGCCTTCGGTGGCCCCGCACACCACGGTGATCTCCCGCGCCGGATCCAGTTCAATGCCGTACGTCTGCTGGTACTTGTAGGCGATGGCGTCGCGCAGCGGCGGAATGCCCCAGGTGATCGGATACTGATTGTGATTGGCGGCAATCGCCTCGGCCGCGGCTTCCTTTAAGAAGGAGGGCGCCGCGAAATCCGGAAATCCCTGCGCCAGGTTCACCGCCCCGGCCGCCACCGCCAACCGCGTCATCTCGCGGATGACCGATTCGGTGAAATCAGCGGTTCTTTCGCTTCGGAAGCGGCTTCTTGAGAGTGGCTGCGCGAGGCTTTGCGGGAGGCTCATTTGTCGAGTGTACCGAAGCCACTTTCCCTTCGTACAGTCGCCGGTAGACCGCTGCGTTCCGCAACACGCTCTGCACGTAGTCGCGCGTCTCGTCGAACGGAATGGTCTCGATAAACTCCGCCTGCTCGTTGAACTCGCCAAACCGCCGCCACTTCGTCACCCGCGACCCGCCGCCGTTATACGCCGCCAACACGTCCTCCCACCGCCCGCCGAACGACTTCAACAGAATCTTCAGGTAGTACGTGCCCAGCCGCAGATTCACCGCCGGGTCGAACAGCATCGCCGTCGTAAACGCCCGCATGCCCACACGCCGGCTCAAATCGCGGCCCGTCGAGGGCAAAATCTGCGTCAGCCCGTAGGCGTTGGCGTGGCTCACCACGCGCGCGTTGAACTCCGACTCCTGCCGGATCAGCCCCGCCACCACATACGGATCCACATCGTGTTCCCGCGCATATTTCTCGACGTCTTCCTGATACGGCATCGGGAACGCCAGCCGCCAGAACCGCTCCCCCGCCCCATCCCACGGGAACCACAGGTAGCCCGGCAGCAGACCCTTGATGTAGCGCAGCCCCTTGTCCGCCTGGCCCAACTTCGTCATGTGCTCGGCCAGGTCCATCGCCAGCCCGATCGGCGCTTTCTCCTCGCGCGCGCCCATGCGCAGTTCGAACTCGGCGTAGTTGTCCAAACCGGCCATTGCCAACAGCGCCGCCCGCTCCCGCCGCGCCTTGGCCGTCGCCGCCTCGGCCGCCGTGAACGGAGCCCGCTGCGGCCACCGCACGCCGTCCACCCACAGCTTTGCATCGGCCGAAGCCGCCGCCGCCCGCACCCGCGCGTCGTTCAGCCGGTCGCTGGCGATCATCGCGTAGTAGGTGTTGGTAAACCGCGTCTGCGCGGCATCGTAGTAGACCCGCGCCGCGCCCACGTCGCCGCGCCGCTCGGCCATACGGCCCAGGAAGTACAGCGCCGAATTGGCTTTCTCCGAATGAGGAAACTTCTGCAGATGTTCCCGCAGCAGCGCTTCGGCATCGCCCCGTCGCCGCAGGTAGGAGCTCCAGACCAGCTTCCAATGGCAGAACGGAGCCTTGGCGTCCCGTTCAAAATGCGTGGCGCAGGCCCGGTAGATCGGTTCGTAGGCCGCGTAATCGTTGTCGTTCAAATAGCGGTAGCCTTCGGCCAGCAGTGCCTCCAAATACCGCGGCGAGCCGGTATGATGCTTCGCCAACCGGTCCAGTGCCGCCGCCCGGTCCGCGGCCAGGTCCATCCGCCGCGCCGTCTGATAGAGCAGGAAGGTGCGTTCGGCATCGGCCATCGGCGACGACGGCGTCAACACCGCCAGCCCCCGCCGCGCATCGGCGTAGTGCCTGGCCTTGTACTCCAACTCCCATCCCTTCACGGTGGCCAGTTCCCGGTCCTCGGCGGTCCAATTCACCGCCGCCGCGGCCAACTCCGCCCGCATCGCCGCCGCCTGCCCCGGCGCGCTTCGCTCGGCGCGCAGCCAGTAATCGGCCGGCGTACCGGCGGCACGCCATTCGCTCCCCACGCGCGCGGCCTCGGCGGAGACGGGGTAGCGGAAATAGACGCGTGTGAAATAGGCGCCGGCCTTCGCACGGTTCCCAGCGGCGAGCCAGGCTTCCGCCGCCGCAAAGTCTCCTTGGGGCTGCGCCGTCTGCGATTCGAACTTTTCCAGAATCCCGGCGGCCAGTTCCGGCTTGCCGAGGCTCATGTAGGATTTGGCGGCCAACAGCGCCGCACGGCCCGCGATCGCCGAAACCGGTTGCTGCCGCCAAACGGGTTCCAACGCTGCCACTACTTCGGCGTGCCGCTCCTGCCCTGCCAGCACCGACGCCTGAAAGAACGCCAAATAATCATCAATGCCGCGCAGCAACGGCCCGCGGACTTTCTGCAAAATCGGCTGGGCCTCGGCGAACCGTTGCGCCTCAATCGCGGCGACGGCCATCGTCAACCGCGCCGCCGCCCCGGCCGGCGAAGCAGCCAGGCGTACCGCGCACTGTTCCAACGCCGCCCGGTCCGGCGGCTTGGCCGACCCGCGCCACGCCCGCGCCTCGGACTCACAACTCGGCGCCGCCACGAGGGCGAATGCGGTGATCGGAAACAGGAGGAATCTACGCACCATTCACCTCCACCCGACGCCGGCAGCCCGCGCCATCGATTCTAAGTTCTCGCCCGTCGAGCAGCACCCATCCCGGGCGCAACGCTCCACCAACATCACAACCCCGCACTCGTCCCACTCCGCTCACCCAACGCCGTCCACTTCCCCAAACACTCACCCATCCTCGGCGCATCGCCCCACCAACAGCCCAACCCCGCACCCAACCAACCCCGCTCAACCCACGCCGCCCACTTCCCAAATCACAACCCCGCAACCCGCTACGCATCGCGCGCCCCGCCCACAGGCCCCGGATACCCCGCCCCCATCAAACCCGCATCCCCCAACGCCAACCGCTCCACCATCTCCACATGCAAAGCGTCCGCCCCGCCCCCATACCGCGCCGCAAACTCAGCCCGCGCCCCGTCCACCAACTCCCGCATCACCCCATACAAATCCTTGGCCGCCCGCCCCGCCGCCACCAACTCCCCGTTTTCCAAAATCCAACGAGCCACCACCGTCCGCGCAAACGCCCGCCCGCTCACCGGCACCGCAGCAGCAGCCGGAATCGCCGCCGCAATCACCGGCGCCGCCGGACCAATCAACGCCCC
Source organism: Bryobacteraceae bacterium (assembly GCA_044358225.1). Lineage (GTDB taxonomy): Bacteria > Acidobacteriota > Terriglobia > Bryobacterales > Bryobacteraceae. Next base: position 3,474 of record JBIKOG010000215.1, read on the forward strand.
CCCCTTCGCCTCCCGCAACTCCAGCGCCGCCGCCCCCAACGACAACAGCACCTCCAACCCATACACCTCCAACCCCGGCCCATCCATCGCCAGCAAAACTCCCAACACACGCGTCTTCCCCACCAGAGGAAACAACTGCGCCCGCCGCCGCGAGCCCGCCCCCGCCACCGCCGCCGACAGTTGCGACGCCATAAACAACGTCACCACCGTCTCCTTCGTCTCCACCGCCTGCCGCAACGCCGGCGCATCGGCCAACGCCACCTCTCCCGGAACCAACTCCATCCCCCGCGCCGCCTCACACCGCAACGCCGCCCCGTCCACCCGGAAAAACATCACCCCATCAGCCAGCGGAGCCGCCGCATCGGCCAATATCTGCACCCACTGCGCCGTCGATTCGGCCTGCCGCAACGACCGGGCCGCCAACTGCAACCCGCGCAGCCGCTCCTCCCGCTCCCGCGCCACCTGCGCCGCCAGTCCGTCCAACTCCCGATGTATCCCAGCCAGCCGTTCTTGCAGGTGCAAATCAATCCTCGCTATCAAAAAAGCCGCCGATGGCGCCCAAACCCGTCTTTTCATCGCCGCCACTCCGACCGGACGCCAACTCGCGCCGAAGCTTCGAAAGCGTGCAGCTCTGTATAATGACGCGCCCCGGCCCCGTTAAAGTCGCCAAAAACAGCCCTTCCCCGCCAAAAACTGCCGTTTTGATCCCGCCCACGAACTGAATGTCGTAGTTGACGCTCTCTTCAAACGCCACCACGCACCCCGTGTCCACCTGCAACACTTCGCCCGGCCCCAGCGTGAAGTCGATAAAATCCCCGCCACCATGGATGAACACCGTGCCCGGCCCCGTCAGCCGTTCCAGCACGAACCCTTCTCCGCCGAAGAACCCCGCGCCCAACTTCTTCACCAGCGCAATGTTCAACTGCACCGTACTCTGCGCCGCCACAAAACTGTCGCGCTGCACCAGCACCGATTGCCCCGCCGCAAGCGTGAACGGCTGCAACCGCCCCGGATAGTTCCCCGCGAAGCCCACCTCGCCCGGCTGGTTCGCCCGGAAGTACGTCAGGAACAGACTCTCGCCCATCACCGTCCGCTTCAGCGCGCCCCACAGCTTCTCGCCAATGCTCCCGCCCGACATCCGCGTTTCCCACTGCACCGACGGCGTCTTGTACAGCATCTTCCCCGCCTCGGCGTACAACTCCTGCCCAGGCTGCAGTTTGATCCGGACAACCTGTAAATTATCGCCCTGAATCGTGTAGTCCAACGGCGTCGCCACCGGACCCGCCATCGGGGGCACAACCCCAGGCGTTCCATACGGTTGCCCGCAGTGCGGACAGAATCGGGCGTCGTCGGCGATGTTCGCGCCGCAGCGTGTGCAATAAGCCAAGCGGGGGAGTCTCCTAGTTCGTATCTTACAATGGGAGATGAATCTCCGGACGCTTTGTTGCCTCTGTTACGCGCTCACCACCGCGCTCGCCGACGCTAAATCCGCCCCGCAGCTCTGCGGCACCTACCCCAATAACGGCTACGAAGCGCTCGATCTCCATCAGCGTTTCCAACGCCGCCTCGCCGCCGCCGGCAAAACGCCCCGCGCCGCCTCCCAACGCCGCGATGCCGACATCGGCAACATCGCCGTCCTCGAGTCGGACGACTCCATCAGCGCCCGCCGCAATCCATTCAATCTCGACAAAACCCAACTGACCTTCACGCCAAACAACGGCAAGTACAACTACGCCCTCACCGCCGGCGCCATCGATCAGGTCGCCGCCGGTTCCGGCACCCCACTCACCGGCCTCGGCGATGACGACTCCCGCCGCGTCCCGCTTCCCTTCCCCTTCACCTTCTACGGCACCGAATACCGCGAACTCTGGGTCAACTCCGACGGTAATCTCACCTTCACCAGCGGCGACAGCGATACTTCCTCCCGCTCCCTCGGCCGCCTCTCTGGCGGCCCGCCCCGCATAGCCCCGCTCTTCACCGACCTCGACCCCTCCGTCCCCCGCGCCTCCGTCCTCGTCACCGCCACCCCCGAGGCCTTCACCGTCACTTGGCTCGCCGTCCCCGAATACGACACCCCCACCCGCCCCCTGAACTTCCAGGTCCGACTCACCCCCAATGGCGCCATCACCTACGCCTGGGACGCCTCCATCCCCGCCGAAGCCATCGTCGGCATCTCCCCCGGCGACTCCACCGCCCGCCCCCTCCTCGCCAGTTTCCTCGCCAAACCCACCGGCTCCGGCGACAACGTCATCGCCGAACGCTTCGGTGAAGCCCAGGCCCTCGACCTCGTCTCCGCCGCTCGCCGTTTCTACGAAACCCACGACGACGCCTACGACTACCTCGCCTTCTTCAACGCCACCAACGTCAGCCTCGGCGGCAATACCCTGGCTTTTGAAACCACGGTCCGCGGCTACCGTCGCGGCATCGGCGACACGCTGCTCGACAACGGCCGCGCCTATGGCTCCCCCAACCGCCTCCAGGCCGTCCTCAACATGGGAGCCATCGGCAACATGCCGCCCAATCCCAATTCGCCACACCCCCTCCGCTTCGGCACCGGAGACACCGGCCTCACCGTCTTCGCCCACGAAATCGGCCATCTCTTTCTGGCGCTCTCCTCCATTCGCGATCCCAACAACCCCGCCGCCCGTCCCATGCTCGGACGCCAACAGGCCCACTGGAACTTCCGCTTCAACTCAGAAGCCTCGCTCCTCGAAGGCAACCGCATCCGCGACGACGGCCCCACCGCCGCCCCCCGCTTCGTCACCACGGCCACCGTCGAAGGCTACTCCCCGTTCGATCAATACCTGATGGGCCTCCGCGCCCCCGACGAGGTGCCAACAACCTTCCTCGTCGAAAATGCCTCCACCACCCTCACCGATCCCCGCGTCGGCGTCGGCTTCAACGGCAACCGCCGCGATATCAACGTGAGCGACGTCATCGCCGTCGATGGCCCCCGCATCCCAGACCATACTCTGGAACAGCGCCGCTACCGTCTCGCCATGATTCTCGTCGTCCCCGAAGGCCAATCGGCCACCCCGCAAAATCTCGCCTTGCTCGAACGCTACCGCGAAGAGCTCGAACTCGCCTTCCCCCGCTACACCTCCAACCGCGCCGCCATGGATGTCTCCCTCCGCCGCAACGTGCGACTGTCCATCGAGCCCGCCTCGGGCGCCATCGCCGGAGCCACCGCGACCATCGCCGCCTCCATCGCCCAGCCAGCCGCCGAACCCGTCGTGATCAACCTGAAAACCGCCAGCGGCCTCGTCGACGGCCCCGCCGGCATCACCATTCCCGCCGGCGCCACCACCGCCGCCGCCACCTTCCGGACCCTCGCTCCCGGCGTCGAAACATTCCGCGCCGAACCCGCCAACGCCGGCGCGTTCATGATCACCGAAGCGCGTCTCGCCATCTCTTCCCCCGCCACCCTCGCCCTGAAAATCCTCTCCGGCAACCGCCAAACCGCCACCCCCGGCACGCCCCTCCCCAACCCGGTTGTCGTCAAACTCACCGACGCGAACGACCTGCCCTACCCCAACGTCCGCATCCTCGCCACCGGCGGCGCCGTCTCCCCGGCCAACGCCCTCACCGGCCCCGATGGCCGCGCCAGTTTCACCTGGACTCCGACCAGCGAACCTCTGAACGCCCTCCAATTCCGCGTCGAAGGTTCGGCCAGCCCCATCGCCGAGGCCTTCGCTCTCAGCAGACCCGCCTTCGCATCAACTTCGGTCCTCAACGCCGCCTCCTTCCGCCCCGGCATCGTCCCCGGCTCCATCGCGACGATCTTCGGCGCCAATCTCTTCCAGCCAACCGTGATCGTCGAAGGCGCCCGCGCCCAGGTCTTCTACGCCGATGACCGCCAGATCAACTTCGCCGTCCCGTCCCTCACCCAGACCTCGGCCACCGCCAGCCTCCAGGTGCAAACGGCCCTCGGTACCGCCAACGCCGCCGTTCCCCTCTTCGCCGTCCAACCCGGCATTTTCTTCGACGCCGCCTCCGGCCGCGCCGCCGCCATCGACCGCGGCTCCCGTATCTTCGAACTCTACGGCACCGGCCTCGGCGCCGCCACCGTAACAGCCCAGGTCGGAGGCCGCCCCGCCGAAGTGCTCTTCAGCGGCCGCGCCCCCGGCTTCGTCGGCCTCTACCAGATCAACATCCGGGTCGACGCCGCCGTCCCAAACGGCGAACAGCCAGTTTCGCTGTCCGCCGCCGGCATCACCAGCAACGAAGCAAAACTGGCTGTTACCCAGTAATTCGAACTTACTTGACCGCGATCACCGTGCGAATCACACCGCCGCCAGATTCCGGCTGGTTCGACGGAATGCTGTTCAACACAACCACCACGTCGGTCGACGAGCTCGGCGGCACCGACATCGGGATTCGGACGTTGATCTGCCACACGCCAACCAGCCCGGGAGCCAATCCAGAGTAAAGCAGGTCAGGGGAATTGGACTCCACCAATGTGCTGCCAATGATCACTCGCGGCCTGGAAAGCGTGTTCACCGCGCCCGAAGGCGGCACGCCGTCCGGCGGGGCGTTCGGCACAAAACCTTGTCCGGTGGCGAACAACTGAATCACACCGCCGCGCGCCACTCCGTTCGTATTTGTGTTCACCGAGTTGTCTTCATTCAACGCGGCAATCTGCCCTTGGCCGTTCTGCGTCGTCGTGAAGAAGGCCGGTGTCGAGACACCGATGTCCACCACACCGCTCGCCAGAATCTGGTTGTTCGATTTCCGCTGCACGATGATCGTCGATTGCGTCCCCGGCTCCAGCCGCATCGGCACATAGAAGTTGATCTGACCCGGCGACACAAAGTACAGCGGAGCCGGAATCTCGTCCACCAGCACCTGCAAATCACCCAGGTCCGTCGCTAAGGGAAAGCTCGGCGCAACCACCGTCTCTTCACCAAAGCGAATGCCCAGAGGATACATCGCCGAGACCATTCCCGGAGAAATCCGCCGGCGCAGGAAGTGCGCCGCGCTGGTCGTGGCTAATCCAGGATAGTGGAACGCCACCCGGTTGGTCCCCTCAGCGATCAACAGGTTGTCAAACGCATCAATCGAGACCGCCTGTGGCAGGTTCGACGGGATCAGGGCCGTGGAAGCCGGAATCGAAATCAGCCGGTCAAACGCCGGATAGCGCACGACGCGGTTGTTCAACGCATCGGTTACCCACACTTCACCCGTCCGCGGGCTGACATTGATCCCCTGCACGTTGCCCAGCCGTTCTTGCCGGCCACCCGCATCCGCCGTAAAGGTCGTCAGCACAATCGCCGGCGAAGCATTGTTCGTCGCCGACAACACGCGGTCAAAAATCGCCACGCGACGGTTGCCCGCGTCACATACATACAAACGGTCGTCGGTGTCGGTGGCGATATGCATCGGAGCGTTGAACCGCGTCTCTTCCGTCCCGCCGGTCGCCGTCAGGAAATCCCGCTGGCCGAACACGACAGACGCCGCCTGCCCGTTGGAAAAGTCGCCGGTTCCGGCGCGCCGGAACAGCAATACCCGATTGTGGGAAAGATCGGAAGCCAGCAAGTGCCCTTCCACCGTGAACGCCAGGCCATACGGCCGCGCCATGTTCCGCTGCGTCGGATCGGTAATTTTGATAGTGAAGCTGGACTGCCCGATCACCAGATTGGCCCGTTGCCCGAACTTCTGGGCTTGTTCGAACGGTCGCGCGAATCGCAAAATGCGTCCGTTCCCGGAATCGGCCACGTACAAGTTCCCGTTAGCATCCACGGCCAGACCGGCAGGCTGGAGCAGCCCCTGATCGGTCACCTGATCTACGTCCGCCGTCGGCGAGTTCGCCTTCGTTTCAAACTGGCTCGTCTGCCCGATGATAATGTCGGCAAAGTCACCCGGCTTCACCAGTCGTGCATCCGCGAATCCGAGAATCCGGTTGTTGTAAGTGTCGGAGATGTACAAACGCGGCGGATTCGACCCACGGTCAATGACGACCGCCGCCCCCAACAAAACGTTCCCCGCCCCACCCGGGAGAGCCGTTTGTCCCGTGGCAAGAAACAACTCCCGGCCTTCGACAAGATTGATCGATCGGTAGTTGAACCCGATCTGTCCCTGCACGCGCGTCGCCGCGCCCAGCGTCGGCCCGCTCAACGGCATAACCAGCACACGGTTATTCCCGCTGTCGGCCAGGTAAACTTCGTTGTTGGCAATCACAGCCCCGGTCGGCGTCTGAAAGCCGGATTCGCTGGCCTGCGTCGCCCCGCGGTTTCCCCGGAAGCTCAACAGATCCGGCTGTCCGAAAACAGCTTTGGCGGGAGGCGAAGGCAACAGCTCCGTCTCAGCCGGCCACTGCTCAAACGGGTCGTAACGGACAATCCGGTTCGGCCCGCTGTCCACCACAAAAATGCCCCCGGCATTGGCAAACACACCTTCCGGATTGAACAGACTGTACTCATTCACCGGCGGCCGCGCAGGCTGCCCCTGTACGTTCACTACAAGTCCTGCATAGCGCGACGCGTCCATACCGTTCCGGAACGGCGGTACGAATACCATCAACCGGTTCGCTCCATCGGTCACCAGCAGTCGCCCGTTCGGATCAAACGCAATCGCCGACGGCTGCAATAGGGCATTCTTTACGAGCCGCGTCTCCGGTTTTCCCCAGTCCACCGTCTGCAACGTCGTAAAATTCACTTGCCCGATCACCAGGTCCGCCTCCGGACCATTCGGCGACGAATCGCTCAGCGACGCTGCCGGATATCGCACCACACGCGAGTTCCCCGGATCAGACACCCACAAGTTTCCCGTGCCATCAAACGCCATCGAAGCCGTAAACAAGCTGTTGCCAGACCCGAACGACAACGACTTCGCCGTCGGCGACGTATTTCCCTGATTCGCCTGATTCGCCGAAAAAGAGGTCTGCCCAATCACCATGTTCGGCTGAACAATCTCCGCCGGATTGTCGGTCACCCGCGCATAGCGCAGAATTCGATTGTTCCCCGAATCAATCACATACAGATTTCCACGACGATCCACCGTCAGTCCCGTCGGACTCCGCAGCCCCACCGAACTCGACGTCCCCGGCCCCAACGGTCCGGTCGCGAAAAAATCGTTCTGCCCCAGGACAAAGTCTGCCTTCGACCCAGACACCGCTCGCGCGTTTCGCCACGCCAATACACGGTTGTTGTTCGTATCCGCCACATAGAGGATCGGCTGCGCCGCGGTCGTGTCCACCGCTACGCCAATCGCCGAATTCAACTCACGCCCCTCCACCAGATTCGGCGCCGTCGAGACCAGTTGCAACTTCGCCTGGCCCACCGCCCGCGAAGGCACTACGTTAAATTGGACCGGAACCTGGCCCATCACCACCATCGACAACCCGGCGATCAGTATTGATATTTGCTTTCTCATCATGAGTTTCCAGCCGAAATACTTCCGTTTTCCTCTTGGGGTACCACGAAGCCTCCGTGGTCGTATATCCTCTGCCACCTTAACACCTGTCTTACCCAGTGTCTACCCCGCTCCTCCCTCCCCTTATCGACCGTAAACCACTAAATCTGTAGCACTTGTCGTTTTTTTATGTCTCACTTTTGTTTACCCCGGGAACGACATCCCCTGTACGCTAAAATGGTTTCAGGCCCCCCGGATTTACCTGATGCTTCCTGACCCCGCTCACCCGCGCGTCGCTGTTATTTCTTACCTCAATACAGTCCCCCTCATCTGGGGCCTCGAAAACGGCCCTCGCCGTCACCCCTTCCAACTCGACTACTGCCTCCCCTCCGAAGGCGCCGAACGCATCCGCTCCGGCCAGTCCGACATCGGCATCCTCCCCGTCATCGAAATGGCCCGCCAACGCCTCTCCTATTTCCCCGGCCTCGGCATCGCCTGCGACGGCCCCGTCCGCACCATCTTTCTCATCTCCAAAGTCCCCCCGGAACAAATCCGCACCCTCACCGTCGACCGCGGCTCCCGCACCTCGGTCATGCTCGCCCGCATCATCCTCTCCCGTAAATTCAACGTCCACCCCACCCTCACCGTCGCCGAACCCGTCCTCGACGACATGCTCGCCTCCAACGACGCCGCCCTCATCATCGGCGACCCCGCCCTCCTCCTCGACCCCGCCACCCTCCCCTACCTCACCCTCGACCTCGGCCACGAGTGGAAACTCCTCACCGGCCTCCCCATGGTCTTCGCCGTCTGGTGCGGCCCGGCCAATTTCATCACCCCCACCAACTCCCAGCTCTTCCTCGACTCCCTCGCCTACGGCGAACGCAACATGGCCACCATCGTCGCCGGCCAATCCGCCCTGCTTCGACTTCCCCCCGACCTCGTCCGCTCCTACCTCACCGAGAATATTCGCTTCCGTCTCGGCGACAATGAATATAAAGGGATGCGTACTTACCTCGAATACGCCGCCGCCCTCGAACCCGCTCTGGAGATCAAGTAAATGCTCACGCCCCAACAGGCCCTCGATATGTTCCGCTCCCACGACCTCATCGGCATCGGCATGGAAGCGGACCAAATGCGGCGCAAGTTCCACCCCCACAACATCGCCAGCTATATCATCGACCGCAATATCAACTACACCAACGTCTGCACCGAATACTGCAGCTTCTGCGCCTTCTACCGTCCCAACGGCCACGCCGAAGCCTACGTCCACCCCAAAGAGGTCATCTTCCAGAAGATCCAGGAAACCATCGACCTCGGCGGCACCGGCGTCCTCATGCAGGGCGGCCTCCACCCCGATCTCCCCATCGAGTGGTACGAAGACCTCTTCCGCTCCATCAAGCAGAACTACAAGATCCAGCTCCACGTCCTCTCGGCCCCGGAAATCCTGAACATCGCCGAAATTTCGAAACTGTCGATTTCCGACACCATCGCCCGCCTCCGCGACGCCGGGCTCGATTCCATCCCCGGCGCCGGCGCCGAAATCCTCCACGACGAAGTCCGCGCCCGCATCGCCCGCCTCAAATGCAATACCGAGGAGTGGCTGAGCGTCCACCGCGCCGCCCACAAACTCGGCGTCCGCACCACGGCCACCATGATGTGGGGCTGCGGCGAGACAATCGAACACCGCATCCATCACCTGCAAGTCCTCCGCGACCTCCAGGAAGAAACCGGCGGCTTCACGGCCTTTATCCCCTGGAGCTTCCAGCGCGACAACACCTCCCTCGGCCGTTTCGTGAAGGAAGAGGCGACCAGCGTCGAATTCCTCAAAACCCTCGCCATCTGCCGCCTCTATCTCGATAACATCGTCAACATCCAAACCTCCTGGGTCACCCAAGGGCTAAAGGTGTGCCAGGTCGGCCTCCGTTTCGGCGGCAACGACGTCGGCTCCGTGATGATTGAGGAGAACGTGGTTTCCCAAGCCGGCGCCCAGTTCCAGGCGACGGAAGAGGATCTCCGCCGTATCATCCGCGATGCGGGCTTCATCCCCAAACAGCGCGACACCCTCTACCGGACCTACTTCCTCAACTAGGTAAATATCTAGGCGGAGTCGGTTGAGTTGCCTCTCGCAGCAACACCACCCACCGGGACACCCGCGCGCCGCGGGCCAGGTGTCCCCAGACGCCGAACTTCCCAACTCCTACCGCGCACCTTCCCCACCCACCCCAATTCCCCCAGCAGCGCGACACCCTCCACCGGACCTACTTCCTGAACCAGCCCCCTCGCCCCCGCCATCTTCATCCCCCAACG
>JBIKOG010000055.1:0-36372 GCA_044358225.1 Bryobacteraceae bacterium
CTCGGGAGTTGCGGGGGGGTGGGTTGACGCTGGTGGTGCATAGCGGGGCGGAGGGGGAGGTGGCGGAGTTGGTGGGGTTGGCTGGGCCGGGGTGCGTGGTGATTTCGCCGTGGTCGGGGGTGGAGTATTATCCGGCGACGAATTTGTATGAGCGGGCTGGGCGGGTGATTACGGGGGCGGGGTATAACTCGATGGCGGATTTATTGGGGTGGCGGGAGAAGCATACGGCGGTGGCGTTTGAGCGGAAGTATGATGACCAGGCGGCGCGGGTGCGGTCGTTTTTTACTGAGGCTCGGGATGGGACGGGGCAGGCGGTGAGGGCGGTGTTGGGGGTGTTGTAGTTGGGGTGGGGTTTTTCCGTGGTGACAGTCACCCCGGAATTGTCTGGGCGGGATTTTTCCGGTAGCCAGGCACCAGGGGAAATCCGATGGAGGACTTTTCTGGTAGCACGGCCCTGTGGGAAAGGTGTGGAAAATTAGGGGAGGGAGAGGCCGAAGCCGGGTTTGTCGCTGGGGTAGATGTGGCCGTCGGCGAACTTGGGGGACATGGCTTGCATCATCTCGTTGCCCGGTTCGCCGATTCCGAAACTCTCCGCCAGGTTGCAGTTGGGCGTCGCCAGGATGAAGTGCAGGCCGAAGAGGCTGCCTCCTCGGTGGGGGATTATGGGGAGTTGGGCGGCTTGGGCTAGGGCGGCGATTCTTCTCAGTTCTGTTAGGCCTCCGCTCCAGGTGATGTCGGGCTGTAAGATGTGCGCGGCTTTGCGGGTGATCAGGTTTTCGAAACCGTACCTGGTGTACTCGTGTTCGCCGTGGGCGATTTTGGTGGTTTCGATTTTCTGGCAGAGTTGGTGGTAGCCGGCCAGGTCATCGGGGTTTAAGGGCTCCTCGATGAACATCAGCTTCGACGGGGCGAGGCGATCGGCCATTTCCATCGTGTAGGGGACGTTCCAGCGGCAGAGGACGTCGATCATTAGCTCTGCGTCCGGGCCGATGGCTTTTCTGGCTGCTTCGATTTCGGCTACGGCTTTGCGCATTCCTTCTTTCCCTTCGTGGGGGGAGCTGTCGATGGGGAGCTTATAGGCGCGGATGCCTTTGTCGAGGCCGAGTTCTACTTTCTTGCTGGTTAGGTAGACGGGGACGCGGTCCTTTGTTTTGCCGCCCAGGAGTTTGTAGACGGGTAGGTTGGCGGTTTTGCCGGCGAGGTCCCAGAGAGCGAGGTCGATGCCGCTGATGGCTTGGATGGCGATTCCCTTGCGGCCGTAGAAGAGGGACGAGTTGTACATCTGATCCCAGAGGAGTTCGATGTTGGCGGGGTCGGCTTTTAAGAGTAGGTCCTTCAGGTGGGTTTCGATGACGTGGACGGCGGCGCTGCCGCCACCGCCGAGGCCGTAGCCGGTGAGTCCGCCGGTGGTTTTGATTTCTACCAGGATGGAGCCGGAGAGTTGGGAGAAGGGGCCGAACCAGCGGTTGCGGTTGGGGTCGTAGTCGTCCTTGAACTTGGCGGTTCCGAAGCGGCCGGTGCCGAGGAGGGGGAGGACGCGGGCGCGGACGGAATCGATGCGCTGGATTGGCGTTGGCTGGGCGGCTAGGGGGAGGGCGGCTGTTGCCAGGAAGGCTCTTCTTTTCATTTGGATATTCCTTCCCAGAGGAGGCGGAGGGCGCGTTTGCCGGCTTCGTCCAGTTTGGTTTTGGTGGCGACGGCGCCGACGTCCCCGTTGCGGGGGCCGCGGACGATGCTGTTGGGGAAGACGCCGCGGAGTTCGAGGATGTATTTCAGGCCTTCGATGCCGTACATTTCGAATTCGGGGACTAAGACCGCGGCGCGCGCGAAGGCTAGGGCGGCTTCCTTTTGTTTGCCTTTTTCCCAGAGGGCGAAGGCTTTGGTGTAGAGATCGGCCGGGCCGGCGGCGGGCATGCACCCCACCGCTCCACGGAGGAGTTCATCGATCATCGTCCGGCCGTGGGCTCCGGTGAAGACGCCGATTTGCGGGGCTTTTTGTTGGAACTCGGTGATGCGGGGGAGGGTGACGCCGGCTTCGTCCTTGACGTATTTGACGGCGGGGACGGCTTTGGGGAGGGCGATTACGTCTTCGACGGTTATCTTGCCGACGGCTTGGAGAATTAACGGGAGGCCGGGGGCGGCGGCGGCGATTTTGGTGAAGAATTCGATGAGGCCGAGGGACGGTGGGGGGAGGGAGATGAGGGCGTTGGCCCCGTTGGCGGCGGCGTGTTTGGCGAGGCGGAGGGAGGTTTCGAGATCGTCGGCTTGGACGCCGATGACGAGTTTGGCGGGTTTGCCTTTGCCGGCGGAGAGGATGGCTTCGGCGCCTTGGAGGCGTTCGGCTTCGGTGAGAGACCAGAACTCGCTGGCGAGTTGGGGCCAGGCGAGGCCTTGGACGCCGCAGCGATTGAGGAAGACGATTTCTTTGGCGAGGGTGGGGGCGTCGAGCTGGCCGCTCGCGAGGAACGGCGTTTGGACGATGGGGAAGATGCCGCGGAAGGGAGAGGCGGATGGCGCGGCGGCGAGGAGCGGGGCGAATAGGACTGCGCGTCTGGAGATTGTCACCAATGCGATCCTACCGCAGCGGACGGCGTTGCTGTTGTTTCAGCTACGCCGGGGACTGGTGTAGGTCGCGGGAGGTAGGAGAAATGGGGTAAGGAATTAGCGGTAATTGAGTTGGCTGTCCCTAATTTTTGGGGGTTGCGATAATACGCTCATGATTCGCTTACTGTTGGTGTTGCTGGCGTTGCCGGTGTTGGCGCAGGAGATTACGATACTACCGCAGCGGCCGGCGTTCAACGGCTCGGACATTGTCTTCTCCTACGCGGGCGACCTGTGGCGTGTGGGGAAGGCTGGCGGCGCGGCGGTGCGACTGACGGCGGGACAGGGCGTGGAGACGTATCCGGTGTTTTCTCCGGATGGGAAAACCGTCGCGTTTTGCGGGGAGTATGACGGGAATTTTGACGTCTATACGGTTCCGGTGACGGGCGGGGTGCCGAAGCGGATTACGTATCATCCGGGGATTGATGAGCCGACGACGTGGACGGCGGACGGGAAGCACATTGTGTTCCGGTCCAGCCGGCTGGCGACGACGGAGCGGTACCGGCAGCTGTTCCGGATTCCGGCGGGCGGGGGCGCGGAGGAGACGCTGCCGTTCCCGATGGCGGTGGCTGGCTCCTTTTCGCCGGACGGGGCGCGGCTGGCGTATATGCCGATTGGGTTTTTCCGGCCGGCGCATTCCTACGATGCGTGGAAGAAGTACCGGGGTGGGCAGACGACGAAGATTTGGATTGGACAGTTGAGCGATTCGAGCGTGGTGGAGATTCCGCGGGAGAACGCGAACGACACCGATCCGATGTGGGTGGGCGGGGAGGTGTATTTCCTTTCCGACCGGGAAGGGGCGGTGAAGCTGTTTGCTTATGACGCGGGCACGAAGAAGGTGCGGCGGGTGCTGGACAACGCGGGGCTGGACTACAAGTCCGCGTCGGCCGGGGCGGGGCAGATTGTGTTGGAGAAGTTTGGCGGGGTGCAGTTGTTTGATGTGAAGACCAGGAAGCTGACGGATATCGGGATTACGGTGGATGCGGATTTGGCCGATGTTCGGCCGCGGTGGGAGAAGGCGGCGTCGGCGTTGCGCGGGTTTTCGTTGTCGCCCACGGGCAAGCGAGTGGCGTTTGAGGCGCGGGGGGAGATTGTGACCGTGCCGGCGGAGAAGGGGGACGTGCGGGTGCTATCGAACACGCCGGGGGCGGCGGACCGGAACCCGGCGTGGTCCGCCGATGGGAAGCAGGTGGCGTGGTTCAGCGATGAGGGGGGCGAGTATGCGCTGGTGATTCGGGACCAGGAGGGGAAGGGGGAGAAGCGGACGATCCGGATGGGGGAGAAGCCGGGGTACTACTTTGCACCGGTGTGGTCTCCGGATTCGAAGTGGATTGCGTGTCAGGACAACCGGCTGAACCTGTTGCTGGTGGAGGTGGCGAGCGGGCGGGTGACGACGGTGGCGACCGAGTATTATTACCGGCTGGCTGGAATGGCGCCGGCGTGGTCCCCGGATTCGCAGTGGGTGGCATACACGAAGCAGATGCCGTCGCGGTTCCGGGCGGTGTTTGGGTATTCGGTGGCGACGGGGAAATCGGTGCAGTTGACGGATGGGATGAGCGATGCGGGGGCGCCGGTGTTTGACCGGGGCGGGCTGTATTTGTACTTCACCGCGTCGACGAACGCGGGGCCGACGTTGAACGGGCTGGACATGAATTCGGTGCCGTTTGCGGTGAACGGGAGCGCGTATGTGATGGTGCTGCGGAAGGACACGGCGTCGCCGCTGGCGCCGGAGAGCGATGAGGAAACGGAGAAGAAGGACGCGCCGAAGGCGGAGAAGGTGGAGGTGCGGATTGACGTGGACGGGATTGGGCAGAGGATATTGGCGCTGCCTGTGCCGCGGCGGAACTACGAAGAGTTGCAGGCGGGGGCGGCCGGGGTGGTGTTCCTGCTGGAGGGAAAGGACGAGGGGCCGGGGGTGCTGTACCGGTATGAGGGGAAGACGCGGAAAGAGGGTGTTTATGCGGCCGCGGCGGATGCGTTTGCGGTTTCCGGGGACGGGGAAAAGGTGTTGGTGAAGAAGGGCGCGCAGTGGTCCATTGCGCCAGCGGCGGCACCGGCGAAGGCGGGGGAGGGAATATTGAACACGGCGGCGGTGGCGGTATGGGTGGACCCGCGGGCGGAGTGGACGCAGATGTACCGCGAGGCGTGGCGGATGCAGGCGGAGTATTTCTACGACCCGAACCTGCACGGGGTGGACGTAAAGGCGATGGCGGAGCGGTATGAGAAGTTTGTGCGGGGGCTGGGCGCGCGGAGCGACCTGAACTACCTGCTGGCGGAGATGCTGGGCCATTTCGGGGTGCGCCATTTGTACGTGCGTGGCGGAGAGGTGCCGAAGGGGAAAGCGGTGGCGGGCGGGCTGTTGGGTGCGGACTTTGACGTGGTGGACGGGCGGTACCGGATTCGGAAGATCTATAGCGGGGAGAATTGGAATCCGGCGCTGCGGGCGCCGCTGACGGCGCCGGGCGTGGATGCACGGGTTGGCGATTTTGTGCTGGCGATTGACGGTCGGGACGTGAAGGCGGATGGGGAGATCCACGCGCTGCTGGAAGGGCGGGCTGGCACGCAGACCAGGCTGCGGGTGAGCGCGGCGGCGAACGGGACGAACGCGCGGGAGGCGGTGGTGACACCGGTGGCGAGCGATACGGAGCTGCGGTATTTCGACTGGGTGGAGGGGAACCGGCGGAAGGTGGACGCGGCGTCGGGCGGGAAGCTGGCGTATGTTTATATGCCGAATACGGGGAGGGAGGGCTACGAGAGTTTTGTGCGGTACTACTTTGCGCAGTCCGGGAAAGAGGGCGTGATTATCGACGAACGTTTCAACGGCGGGGGGCTGGTGGCGGACTACGTGATTGACGTGTTGCGGCGGGTGCCGATGGCATATTGGCGGCACCGGTACGGGCACGATCAGACCACGCCGGGGATGGGGATTTTCGGGCCGCGGGTGATGATCATCAATGAATTCGCGGGTTCGGGCGGGGACGCGATGCCGTATTTCTTCCGGTTCCACAAGTTGGGGACGCTGGTTGGAACGCGGACGTGGGGCGGGCTGATTGGGATTTCCAGTTATCCGCCGCTGATGGACGGGGGGATGTTGACGGCGCCGAACTTTGCGTTCCGGAATTTGACGGGCGCGTTGGACGTGGAGAACAAGGGCGTGGCTCCGGATGTGGAATCATGGAGCGATCCGGCGGCGGTGCGGCAGGGGCGCGATCCGCAGTTGGAGACGGCGATTCGGATTGCGTTGGAGGAGTTGAAGAAGCAGCCGGCGGCGAGGCCCGCGGAGCCGGTGTTTCCGAACTACGGTAAATAGGACATGATTCAATACGATCCACATAAGTGGCTGGACCACTTCTTCGACATTCGCGGTTCGCTGGTGCGGGAGATTGGCGGGCGGGTGGCGCTGTGCGTGGCGTGGAGCGCCGGGGTGGTGGCGGTGCACAAGTATGTGCAGCCGGTGGGGATGCCGTCGTTGCTGCACACGCTGATGGGCTTGGCGATGGGCATGCTGCTGGTGTTCCGGACGAGTTCGAGCTACGACCGGTTTTGGGAGGGTCGGAAGCTGTGGGGCGGGATTGTGAATGAGACGCGGAACCTGATCCGCGGGGCGGCGGTGCATTTGAAAGATGACCCGGCGTTGCTGGCGCGGCTGACGCGGTGGACCGCGGCGTTTCCGTGGGCGGCGATGCATAGTTTGCGGGGGACCGATGGGCTGGGGCCGCAGGCGCACGAGCTGGCGGCGGATGAGGCGAAGGACGCGATTGACGCGCAGCACACGGCGATGGCGGTGGCCGGGGTGATGACGGGATGTTTGCGGGAGGCGCGGGACAAGGGGTTGGTGAGTGATATTGTGATGGCGGCGTTGGACCAGAATATTCAGCAGTTGGTGGACTATCTGGGCGGGTGCGAGCGGATCCGGAAGACGCCGATGCCGTTTGCGTACGCGGTGCATTTGCGGCGGGCGCTGGTGCTGTATTGCTTCACGCTGCCGTTTGCGATGGTGGAGACGTTCGGGTGGACGACAGTGGTGGATGTGTTGGTGCTGGCGTATACGTTCTTTGGGATTGAGGAGATTGGCGTGGAGATTGAAGGGCCGTTCGGGCACGACGATAACGATTTGCCGCTGGAAGATATTTGCGAGACCATTCACAAGAATTTGTACGCGATTGCGGGGATTGAGAAGCTGCATCGCGATGCCCTGCCCGAGGGGCTGTAGGCGATGTATCCACGGCTGCGCTGGCTGATGATCGGGCTGGTTTTTGCGGCCACGCTGATTAACTTTATTGACCGGTTGACGGTGTCGACGCTGGCGCCGGTGATTGTGAAGGAATTGAACCTGAGCAATCAGCAATATGCGGCGATTGCGTCGTGGTTCCTGGTGGCGTATTCGATCAGCCATGCGTTGAGCGGGCGGATTTATGACCGGATCGGGCTGAAGAACGGGTTTTCGTTTTCGATTGTGGTGTGGTCGTTGGCGGCGATGGCGCATGCGACGGCGCGGGGGGCGGGATCGTTGAGCATCTTCCGGTTCCTGTTGGGACTGGGGGAGGCGGGGAACTGGCCGGGGGCGGCGAAGGTGGCGACCGAGTGGTTTCCGGTGAAGGAACGGGCGCTGGCGATGTCCATTTTCAACAGCGGGACGGCGATGGGGAGTGTGATTGCGACGCCGATTATCATTGCGTTGCAACAGGCGTTCGGGTGGCAGGCGACGTTTTTGATTACGGGGTCGCTGGGGTTTATCTGGCTGGGGTTTTGGTTGTGGATTTATCAGGCGCCGAGGGAGCACCGGTGGTTATCGGCGGAGCAGCGGGCGGTGTATTCGGAGGGGAGTTCGGCGGTTGTTCGGCGGACGCCTTGGGTGGAGTTGATTGGGTATAAGGAAGTTTGGGGGATTGTGTTGGGGCGGTGCTTTACGGATCCGGTTTGGTGGTTGTATTTGAACTGGTTGCCGCTGTATTTGACGCGGGTGCATGGGCTGGATTTGAAGAGCCTGGCGTGGGCGGCGGTGGTGCCGTTTTTTGTGTCCGATATTGGGGCGCTGGCGAGCGGGTTCGCGGCGACGTGGATGTTGGGGCGGGGATGGTCTGTCGACCGGACGCGGAAGACGGTGATTGTGATTGGGGCCGGGTGTATGGCGGCGGGGGTGGGGATTGTGACGGCGCATGATGTGTATCAGGCGCTGGCGTGGATGTCGGCGGCGACGTTTGGATTTCAGTTTTGGGTGAGCAATGTGCAGACGCTGCCTTCGGATTATTTTCGGCCGGAGTCGGTGGGGACGGTGGCGGGGATGAGCGGGTTGGGGGCGGGGGTGGGGGCGTTGTTGTTCACGATGTCGACGGGGTGGCTGGTGGACAATTTCGGGTATACGCCGGTGCTGGTGATTGTGGCGGTGTTGCCGGTGATTGGGACGGGGTTGCTGTTGTTGCTGGGCGGGCGGGTGCGGCGGATAATTGAGTAGGTTTATGCGGACTTGGCTTTTACTGGCGGCGGCGGTGGGGGCGTTTGGGGCCGAGCCCGCGTTTTCGCATAAGCGGCACGCGGAGGTGCAGTTGGCTTGTACCTTTTGCCACAAGGGGGCGGCGACGGGGGACCGGGCGGGGTTTCCGGTTTGGAAGACTTGTGCGACTTGCCATGTAGAGATGGCCGAGCGGGTGATTCCCTCGGGGCGGGTTTATAGGCTGCCGGATTTTGTGTTTTTCAGCCATGGGAAGCACGCGGCGGGGAAGGTGGCGTGCGCGGCTTGTCATGGGGAGATGAAAACGCAGGCCACCGTGGGGTTGTTCCGGTCGACCAAGATGGCGGCTTGTGTGGAGTGCCATAAGGAGAACCGGGCCACGGTGGCCTGCAATGCCTGCCACGAGTTGGGGCAGTAGGTTTTTGACTCAGCGTTTTCCTACATAGGGCTTTTCTGGTAGCACGGCCCTGTGGAAAAGTGCGGTGGGGTATAGCGGAGTGCGCAGGCGACGGTGGAGCGGGGGCGCGACCGTCGCCTGCAATGCCTGCCATGAGTTGGGGCAGTTGGGCTTTTACTCAGTGTTTTCCTACATAGGGCTTTTCTGGTATCACGGCCCTGTGGAAAAGTTAGAAGGAGAAGCGGAGGGAGAGTTGGACTTGGCGTTGGGCGCCTAGGCCGACTGCCGACTCTACTGTTTGGAGGACGGTGCCGAAGCTGCCGGCGGTGGTGGTGTTGTAGGCCTGGCCGGGTTGGAGCTGGTTCGTTCCGGTGCCGAGCACGTTGTTCAGGCGCACGACAGGGTTCGCGAAGTTGGCGCGGTTGAAGAGGTTGTAGGCTTCAAAGCGGAACTCGGAGGTGATGCGCTCCTTGAACGTGAACTTCTTGTGGAGCGTGAGATCGAACTGCGTCAGGCCCGGGCCATGGAGCGCGCCGCGGCCGAGGTTGCCGAAGGTGCCGGGGGCCGGGGTGCTGAAGGCCGCCGGGTTGACGACGTAGCGGCGGTCGCTGCTCTGCAAGAAGGGGTTGACGCCGGCGACTACGTCGGGGACGCGGACGTCGCGGGAGTTGCCGCCGCCGGGGACATTGACGACGGGGACTGTGACCACCTGGCCGTTGGAGAGGATCGGAGAGTTGACGATGTTGTTGTTGCGGGTATCGCGGTAGACAACGTCGGGCCGGGTGATGCGGATGTCCATCGGAAGGCCGGTGCGGCCGTTCATGATGCCGCCGATCTGCCAGCCGCCGAGGTACTTGTTGTTCCGGGCAAAGGGCAGTTCGTACATGGCGCTGATGTTGGCGCTGTGGCGAATGTCGAAGGCGTTGTTGCCGTAATCCATGGCGAAGTTGTACGGGTTCATGGCGGTGTTGGCTTCATTGGAACCGGCGGTGTTGCCGATGGAGTGGCCGTAGGTCCACTGGGCGCCCAGGGTGAGGCCACGGGAGAAGCGGCGGTTCAGGGTGGTTTGCAGCGAGTTGTAGTTGTCGTTGCCGCCGGTGGTTTTGTAGTCGATTTCGCCGAACTGGTTACCGAACTCGCGGACGACGGTGCCGACACCGGTTGTCGGGTTCATGTTGACGCCGGTGACTTTGTTGGCGATGGAGCGCAGGAACAAGTTGCGGCCCTGGCTGCCGACGTAGGCGAGCTGGAGGATGGCGCCGCCCCAGACCTGCTGCTGGAGGGAGGCGGTGTAGGAGAGGATACGCTCCGGCACCTTGTAGCCGGGGGCGTAGGCGCGGACGCCGATGCCGGTGGCGGTGGCTACGTTGAAGTTCTTGACGACGGTGAGGGCGTCAACCGGGAAGCGCCCGGTGGTGGTGGTGGAGACGCGATCGCTTTCGATGGGCTGGATCAAATCCTCGCCCTGGCCGGGGCCGTAGTAGTAGCCGGCGCCGATGCGGAAGGTGGTTTTGTTGTTCAGCTTGGAGGGGGCCCAGCTGAGGCCGAGGCGGGGGCCGAAGGCGGTTGTGCTGGACTGGTAGAACGAACGGCTGCCGGGAGCGTCGAGCTTGCCGGTGACGGTGTTGTAGAGCACGACCAGGTTCCGGGCTTCGCGCATGGGGGTGTAGTATTCGTAGCGCAGGCCGTAGGTGTGGGTGAGGTTGGACTTCAGCTTGAACTCGTCCTGGGCGTAGGCGGAGAACATTTCGGTTTTGCCGAAGCGGTTGCCGGTGGCGCCGTTGTTGAAGGGGCTGGGGGCGCTGAGATCGCCGAGCACCGAGATGGACGGGGTGTTGGCCAGGAAGGCGTTGAGGTTGGAGAAGGCGTAGGTGACGCCGCCGAGACGGTCCGTATAGAGACGGACCTGGCGGAACTCGCCGCCGAACTTGATGTTGTGGGCGCCTTTGATCCAGGTCAGGTTATCGACATAGGAGAGGGAGTAGTTGGTGTAGGGCTGGCCGCGGCCGTTGGTGGCGCTGCTGGCGCGGACCTGGCCGGAGGGGATGGAGATGCCGGCGTTGGCGCCCTGGCCGCCGATGCCGACGAGGACGTTGGCGCCGGTGATGTTGAGGGTGACACCGGAGAGGTCGACGCCGGGGACGTTGGGGGCGACGCCGTTGGTGCGCGTTTTGGGGCCGTTGTAGCCGATTTTGGCTTCGTTAATGATGGTCGGCGTGATGATGCGCTGCCAGTTCAGGACGCCGTTTTGGGCGACGGCTTTTTGTTCGAAGGCCGAGCCGGAGACGTCGAAGGGAGCGGTCGAACTGCCGTCATCGCGGAACCAGCGGAGGTAGACCTGATCCTTTTCGCTGAGGCGGTAATCGAGGCGGACGGAGCCGGAGTTTTCATTGACGATGGCACGGCCGTCGAGGCGGGCGACATCGAAATCGGGGTTGGTGGTGGAGCCGTAGTTGCCGATGGGGAAGGCACCGAGGAGCGGCTTGATGGTGGCATCGATACAGCGGGCGGTGGAGCCGGGGACGCAGACGGGGAGCGCGCGAACGGCGGCGGAGGGGGTTTGGCCGACGAGGGGGAAGCCGGCGCGCTGGCGCAGGCCTTCGTAGTGGCCGAAGAAGAAGAGCTTATCCTTAGATGATTTTGCCGCCGATGGAGCCGCCGAACTGATTGAGGCGGAGGGGGGACTTGTTGGTGCCATCGAAGAAGTTGCGAGCGTCGAAGGCGTCGTTGCGCATGTATTCGAAGATGCTGCCGTGGAGCTGGTTGCCACCGGACTTGGTGACGATGGAGATCTGGCCGCCAGTACCGGTGCCGTATTCGGCGGGGTAGTTCGACGATTCGACGCGGAACTCCTGGACAGTTTCCAGGCTGGCCTGGAGGCGGAAGGCGGAGGAGGTTTGGCCATTCAGGTTGCCGGGGGGAGGCGTCGATGATGGCGGAGGCTTCGACACCGTCGAAACGGACGGCGTTTTGCTGGTTAGAGCGGCCGGAGAAGCGGATGTTATCGAACGAGCCGCCACCGGAGGTTTGGGCGCCGGGAGCGAGGAGGTAGAGCTGGGAGACCTGGCGGCCGTTGATGGGCATCTGCGCCACTTCGCGCGCATTGACGTTGGCGCCGACGGAGGCCGAGCTGGTATCGACGACGGCGAGTTCGCCGCCGGACACGGTGATTTCAGTGGCCACCGAGGTCGGCTGCATGATGATGTTAACGGTGCGTTCCTGGCCGAGGGCGAGGTTGACTTCTTTGTACGTGGCGTCGTTCAGGCCGGTGCTGGTGGCGACGATGGTGTAGGTGGCGGGGCTGAGATTGGTGACGAAGAAGACGCCGGTATCGGACGATTTGACGTTGCGCTCGGCGCCGGTTTTTTCGTTTCTAACGCGGATGGATGCGCCGGGGATGACGGCGCCGGTGGTATCGGCAACGATGCCGGTAAAGCGGCCTTGGTCCTGGGCGAACGCCACAGTGGCCAGAGCGAGTGTGAATAACAGGTTTCGCATTCACTACGAAGCTAGCAATGCTTCGTTTCTACGCTTTTATGGTTCCGTTACAGAGCTATGACAACAGTGGCTTTTCGTTAAAATTTCATTTACTTTGGAAGTCGAATGTCGATTTCACGCCGTCAAATGCTGTTTTCCGCGGGGGCCGCGGGCCTGGTTGCTGGACAGGAGAAGCGGGTGATTCCCTGGTATGAAGAACCGTTTTTGGGGATACCGGGGAAGGTGAAGGCGCCGGTGAAGATTCGTTCGATTGAGCTGTTGCGGGTGGGGGCGAACTACTTCCTGGAGGTGACGTCGACCGATGGGGTGAAGGGGATTTGCCGGACGAAGCAGATGGAGGATTACATTGCCATTCTGCTGCGGCGAGTGGCGCCGGTGTTTATTGGGCGGGACGCGCGGGAGATTGAGACGTTGGTGGACGACGTCTACACGAAGAATTACAAGCTGGCGGGGCAGGCGTTCTGGTGCCCGGTGGCTTATGTGGAGCAGGCTATTTTTGATTTGTTGGGGAAGACGGCGAAGGTGCCGGTGGGGGCGCTGTTTGGCGGGGTGATCCGGAAGGAGATTCCGGTGTATCTGTCTGGATCGGGGCGGGAGACGACGGCGGAGGAAGAGGTGGACGTGTATGTGCGGGGGTTGGCGGAGACGAAGGCGAAAGCGGTGAAGTTTAAGATTGGCGGGCGGATGAGCCGGAACCTGGACGCCTATCCGGGGCGGACAGAGACGATGATGAAGCTGGCGCGGAAGCGGATGGGGGATGGGGTGGTGATAAATGCCGACGCGAATGGGTCGTACAACGCGGAGAAGGCGATTCAGGTGGGACGGATGCTGGAGGGGTTGGGGGTGAATTTCTTCGAGGAGCCGTGCCCGTGGGAGGAGTTGGGCGAGACGCAGAAGGTGGCGGCGGCGTTGAAGATGCCGGTGGCGGCGGGGGAGCAGGACGCGAGCTTGTGGCGGTTTTTGTGGATGATGGAGAACAAGGTGGTCCGGATTGTGCAGCCGGATTTGAATTATAACGGCGGGTTTGTGCGGGCGCTGCGGGTGGCGCGGATGGCGAAGAAGTTCGGGCTGCCGATTGTGCCGCACAACACGCAGACGGGGGCTTCGGCGGTGAATATTGTGCAGTTTGCTTCGGCGGTGGAGAACATTGGCGGGTTCATGGAGTTCCCGCACCGGGGCGATGAGAAGCGGGAGAGCTGGTATACGCCGGAGTTTAAGATCCGGAATGGGACTGTGACGGTGCCGACGGCGCCGGGGTTGGGGATCGAGTTCGACCCGGCTTATTTGGCGAAGGCGGAGAAGGTGACGGTTTAGGCTTTTTTGTTAGTCCTTTTTGGCGGTCCAGGTGCCTTCGGCCTGGCCGCCGTAATCGGCCTGGCCCTTCATGGTGGTGGGGCTGGTGACTTTGCCGATGTAGGTGACTTTGATGCCGGACGTTTCGAACTGGAAGCTGACGTCGTCGCCTTTGACGGTGCCGGTGAGTTTGGATTCGCCGAGCTGGCCGGAATAGGTGCCGGTGAGGGTTTCGCCTTTTTGTTGGAAGGTGAATTTGGGGGTGCCGCTTTGGCCGCCGAGGTCGACGGCGACGTTCCATTTGCCGGTGATGTCGGCGGCGCATAGGGGGAGAGCGAGTAGGGCGGTGAGAAGGATGCGGCGTAGCATGCTGACTGCGATTATGGCGCAATCCGGGTAGGAAACGTACGGCTTTTGTGGTGGCTGGGGAATTGGGAATTTTAGGGGGGGTGTGGGGAGTGGGGGTACTTTTTACCTTGTGGGAAAAACTTGTAAGTAGCAGATTGTGATGGGTTTACGGGGAAATCGTTTGTATTGCGGGGGATAACAGTGAGTGGCACCTAATTGGGGGAGGTATAGTGGGGGGATGCGCTTTTTGTTGCTTTTTTCGCTTTGCTTGACGGGCCTGTGCGCCGCGAATTGGAAGAAGGAGGTGCTGTTCCGGGCCACCTTTGATGGAGGGACGGCGGCGCAGATTGGCGTCGGGGATAAGAACCTCTATAGCGCGCCTACCTATAAGGACAAGGCGGTGCCTGGGTTGGAGGGGTCGGGCGTGGAGTGGGCGACGACCGGGGGCCGGAAGGGCGGGGCGTTGAAGTTCCCGGTGAAGAACACGAAGGCCGTGTTTTTTAAGGCCCATGGGAATGTGGGCCTGCAGGCGGGCACGCTGAGCTTCTGGCTGAAGCTGGATCCGGACCAGGACCTGGCGCCGGGGTTCTGTGATCCGCTGCAGCTGACTGATAAGGCCTATAACAACTCGGCCATCTGGGTGGACTTTACGAAAGACGACAAGCCGCGGCACTTCCGATTGGGCGTGTTTGGGGCGCTGAAGTCGTGGAACCCGACCAATGCTGAGAGCGACAAGAACCCGGATTTCAACAACCGGCTGGTGGTGGTGAACAAGCCGCCGTTCACGCGCGACGCGTGGACGCACGTGGCGATTGTTTATTCCGGCCTGGGCGAGGGCGCGGGCACGGCGACGCTGTACGTGAACGGCCAGTCGCAGGGGACGAAGACCGGGATCAAGGAGATCTTCGACTGGGACAAGGTGAACACCACCATTCGGCTGGGCATCAACTACACGGGGCTGATGGACGACATTGCCACGTTCCGCCGGCCGCTCACCGAAAAAGAGGTTAAGGAGCTGGCCGGCGGGAAGTGGTAGTTAGCGTTTGCGCCGAACCACGAGGCGGGTTTTGGCTCGCGGCGTGGGATCGTTGCTGAAGGCTTCCATGAGGATCTCGTGCTGTTCAGCCTGGTGGCGCTTGAGGGAGCCGGGCGCCGGGCTGGCCGATTCCGCACGGCCGATGTAGCGGAGCGTGCGGCGGGCAGGATCGAGAATGGGCTGGATGTGTTCGCGAACGAAGCGCCAGGCGCCCATGTTCTGCGGTTCTTCCTGGACCCAGCAGACTTCGGCGGTGACCGGGTAGCGCATCAGGACGTCCTGCAGTTCCGCCTTGGGGAACGGATAGTACTGTTCGAGGCGGATGAGGGCGACGTTCTGGGCGGCGAGCTTTTCACGCTGGTCGGCGAGTTCGTAGTAGATCTTGCCGCTGGTGAGCAGGACGCGCCGGACTTCGTCGGCGGCCATCATGTTGTTGTCGCCGATGATTTCTCGGAAGCCGCCGCTGGTGAGATCGGTCAGCGTCGAAGTGGCCTTCAAGTGCCGGAGGAGGCTCTTGGGCGTCATGACGATGAGCGGTTTGCGCATGCCGCGGCGATCCTCGCCACCGTGCATCTGGCGGCGGAGGAGGTGGAAGTATTGGGCGGGGGTGGTGGGGTTGACCACCTGCATGTTCTCTTCGGCGCAGAGGGTGAGGAAGCGCTCCAGGCGGGCGGAGCTGTGTTCCGGACCTTGGCCTTCCTGGCCGTGCGGGAGCAGGAGCACCAGGCCGCTGGGCTGGCCCCACTTCGAGTACGAGCAGGAGATGAACTGATCGATCATGATCTGGGCGCCGTTGACGAAATCGCCGAATTGCCCTTCCCACATGACGAGGCTCAACGGGTCGGCCACCGAGTAGCCGAACTCAAAGCCCATGACGGCGTATTCGCTTAAGCTCGAATCCCACACTTCGAACTTCGCCTGGTTCGGGGCGAGGTGCTGCATGGGAATGTAGGGTTCGCCGGTTTCCGAATCGTGGAAGACCAGATGGCGCTGGCTGAAGGTGCCGCGGCCGCAGTCCTGACCGGAGAGGCGGACGGGCGTGCCTTCGAGGACCAGGCTGCCGAAGGCCATGGCTTCGGCGGCGGCCCAATCGAGCGTGCCGCCGTCGAGAATGTTGCGACGGGTGGCGAGGAACTTTTCCAGCTTGGGATGGACGTGGAAATCTTCGGGGAAGACCGTGGAGCCGGAGACGACGCGCTGGAGCGTGGCGAAATCGGAGGCGG
The DNA here is from genome assembly GCA_044358225.1 of Bryobacteraceae bacterium. GTDB lineage: Bacteria > Acidobacteriota > Terriglobia > Bryobacterales > Bryobacteraceae. Next base: position 15,849 of record JBIKOG010000055.1, read on the forward strand.
TCTGCGGGATTTCGCGGCGCACGGCCGTTTCGTCGACGATGGCCAGTTCCTGGTATTCCAGCTGCTGGGCGTTCTGCTGGGCGCGGGCGTGAGCGTCGGAGAGGCGGAGGTTGATGGCCTTGCGAATCCGGTCGACATCTTCCTGCGTGACGACCTTTTCGCGGACCAGACGATCGGAGTAGATCGTGGCGACGCTGGGGTGCGCCTTGATCTTGCGGTACATGATCGGCTGGGTGTAGCTGGGATCGTCGGCCTCGTTATGGCCGTGGCGGCGGTAGCAGATCATGTCGATGACGACATCTTTCTTGAACCGCTGGCGGAACTCGTAGGCGAAGCGGGCGACGTGGGCGCAGGCTTCCGGATCGTCCCCGTTGACGTGGAAGACCGGCGCGTCGACGGCGCGGGCGATATCGGTGGCGTAGATGGAGCTGCGGCTGTCGTCGGGGCGGGTGGTGAAGCCGATCTGGTTATTGATGACCAGATGGATGGTGCCGCCGGTGGTGTAGCCGTCGAGCTGGGACATGTTGAGCGTTTCGGCGACGACGCCCTGGCCGGCGAAGGCCGCGTCCCCGTGGATCAACAACGGAATGACGCGTTCGCGCTTCAGATCACCGAGGCGATCCTGCTTGGGACGGACGACGCCTTCGACCACCGGATTGACGGCTTCCAGGTGCGACGGGTTGGGCGCGAGGCTGACGACGATTTCCCGGGCAGAGGCGGCGCGGCGGACGCCGGTGGCGCCCAGGTGGTACTTCACGTCGCCGGAGCCCTGCGTGGAGCCTTCGGTGGGGTTGCCTTCGAATTCGGAGAGAATCTGTTCCGGCTTCTTGCCGATGATATTGGTGAGAACGTTCAGGCGGCCGCGGTGGGCCATGCCGATGACGATTTCGTGCACGGCGGCATCGGCGGCGCGTTCGCAGATTTCGTCGCAGATGGCGATGGCCGATTCGCCACCTTCCAGGCCGAAGCGCTTGGTGCCGACGAAGCGGGTGCCGAGGAAGGACTCAAAGCCTTCGGCTTCGTGGAGACGTTCAAGGATGCGGGTGCGGTCCGCCGTGGGCAGCGTGTACTTATTGGTTTCCATCCGCTGCTGGAGCCAGGTTTTCTGCTCCGGCGACTGGATGTACATGTACTCCGCGCCGATCTTGCCGCAGTACGTCTGGCGGAGCGTTTCCAGGATTTCGCGGAGCGTGAGCACCATGTGCGCGGCGCCTTCGCCGAGTTCCTGGCCGAGGGAGCCGGTGACGAATTCGCGGTCGAGATCCCAAATGGTGAGGCCGTAGTGGGCCGGGTCGAGCTCCGGATGGTAGTGCGATTCGGCGCCGAGCGGATCGAGATCGGCAATGAGATGGCCGCGTACGCGATAGGCGTTGATCAACTGCAGAATGCTGGATTCTTTGCTGATCTCCACCTGGCGCATGGCCGTCTGGCGCGGGGCAACGGCGCGATCGGCCTCCCACTTCACCGGCTTGTGCGGCATGCGCAGGTCGGTAAAGATGGCGTCGTAGAAGTTGTCTTCGCCCTGCAGCAGGCCTTGCAGCTTGCCGAGGAAGGCGCCGCTTTCGGCACCCTGGATGATGCGGTGATCGTAGGTACAGGTGACCGTCATCACCTTGCCGAGACCGAGCATGGCGCGCATTTCCGGCGCGACGCCCATGAATTCAGCCGGGAAGTCCATGGCGCCGGTGGCGATGATGCAGCCCTGGCCCGGCATGAGGCGCGGGATGGAGCCGACCGTGCCCATGGTGCCGGGATTGGTGAGCGAAAGGGTGGTGCCCTGGAAGTCCGGGAGCGTCAGCTTGCCTTTGCGGCCGCGCGCGACGAGTTCGTCATAGGACTTCAGGAACTCCGCGAAGTTCATGGACCCGGCGTTTTTGATGCTGGGCACGACGAGCGAACGGCCGCCGTCGCGGGAGGGCAGATCGATGGCGAGGCCGAGATTGATGTGATTGCGCACCACCTTGAACGCTTCGCCATTATTTTCGGAGTAGGAAGAGTTCAGGGACGGAACCGTCTCCAGCGATTTCACGATGGCCCAGCCGATGAGGTGGGTATAGGAGATCTTGGAGAGGCCGAGCACCGTGCGGTGCTGGTTGATGATGCGGCGATTCTCGTCGATCACCTTGACGGGGATGGAGCGCTGGCTGGTGGCGGTGGGAACCGACAGCGAGAGCACCATATTCTCGGCGATGCGGAGAGCGGTTCCGCGCAACGGCACGAGCTGTTCAGAAGAGTCGACGTCTTTGGAGCCTGGTTGGCTGGTCTGTACGGTGGATTCGGTTTTTGTCACTTGCTGATTCTGTGGGGCGGCAGGGGCCGCGGGGGGAGTCGGGGGTGCTACGGGAGCGGGCGCAGGCGCGGGTGGCGGCGCGGCGACGGGGGCGGGCGGAGGAGCCACGGGCGCAGGCGCGGGCGGGGGAACTGGAGCCACAGGAGTGGCTACCGCAGCTCCATTCGCTGCCGCTTCGCCGGCAAATTCGCTTTGCCAGGCGGCGTCCACGAACGAATGGTTATGCAGGTACTGCTGGTACAGTTCTTCTTCCAGCCAACTGTTGACGTCGATCTTGGTGCTGTCCGACATGGGAATGTGGTTATTTTGGGGGAGATGTAGACGCGCGAGGGCACACGAAAGGCGCGCCTTTCCTTTTTCATCTTATCGTATTTGACTGGTCACCCAATCAGTCGAAATCGCCTCGGCGATGGGGCAGGCGGGCTTTTTTCCATCCAAAACGGCGTCGACGAAGTCTGCGATCAGCGGGAAGTGCAGATTTTCGGGGGCGGGGAGGTGCAAATCGCCGGTGGGCGTGCGGAGGAGAGGGCCGTTGAGGGGGTCCAGATTTAACTCGCCGTCGGTGCCGATGATGCGGCAGGCGTCGCGTTCGACACGGCTGTGCCAGCGGACATCGACTATGCCGCGGGCGCCATTGGGGTAGTCCGCGATGATGGTGGCGTTGTCTTCCACGGCGTAGGAGTGAACGGCGTTGGAGCGGAATCCGGTGGCGCGGGTGGGGGTGCCGAGGAAGTAGTTGAGCAGATCGATGCGGTGGCTGGCGATGTCATACGACGGGCCGCCGCCGGCGAGGGCGGGATCGATGAGCCAGGAGCGGTGGCCGTCGGTGGGGTTGAACCAGCTGTGGCAGTTGAGCTCGGCGAGGACGGGCTGGCCGATGGCGCCGGCATCAATGAGGCGTTTGGCTTCCATGACCTTGGCGTAGCGGCGGCGGTAGTAGGCGACGGCGCAGATGAGCTTTGGGTGTTTGGCGGCGGCCTCCGCCATCTGCTGCGCTTCGGCGTAATTCATGGCCGTGGGCTTTTCGCAGAGGACGTGTTTGCCGGCTTGGAGGGCCGCGATTAGAGAGGGGTGGTGGAGGGCGACGGGGGTGGCGATGTAGACGGCGTGGATGGCGGGATCGGTCAGGGCATCGGTGAAGTTGGCGTAGCCGGGGACGCCGTAGGCCTGTGCCTTGGCGGGCTGGGAGGTGACGACGGCGTGGAGGCGGGAGCGGGGTTCAGAGAGAATGGCGGGGAGGACGCGGCGGGTGGCGATATCGCCGACACCCGCGACTAACCAGTTGAGCATCTGACCATGGTAGCTGTGCTATGACGGTAGTGCCGTGCGAATTCTGGCCCCGTTCCGCTCATATCGCACCAAGCTCCAGGCGGCATTTGTCGGCGTGGCGGCGCTGGCCATTGCGGCGACGGGTTGGGAGGCGGAAGTGGGCGGTGCAGCGGCGCTGCGGGAGGCGACGCTGGACCGGCTGACGGTGATCCGGCAGACGCGGGCACGGCAGATTGAACGGTACTTTGAAGACGCGGCGAAGCACGTGTTGGCGATGGCGGCGGATGCATCGGCGGGGGCGGCGCTGGGGGAAATGGAGCGGGCTTGGCCGCTGTTGACGGTGCCGGCGGGCGGTGCGGCGGCGGTGCGGGCCTGGTATGGGGACCGGGTGGATTGGATGCCGGAAGAGGGGCGGGCGTTGGCGCTGCAATACCACTATCTGGTGGCGCAGGGCGAGGCGCCGGGGGCCTACGGAGCGACGCATGCGCGGTTCCATCCGACGCTGCAACGTTACCAGACGGCGTTCGGCTTTTACGATATTTTCCTGATCGACGCGAGCGGACGGGTTGTGTATACGGTGCGGAAGGAGATGGACCTGGGCGTGTCGTTGGGCCACGCGCGCTACCAGGATACGGCACTGGCGCGGGCGTTCCGGCGGGCGATGGCGACCGGCGGCGCGGAGCGGGCGGTACTGGAAGATTACCAGCCGTACACGCCGTCGCGGAATGAGCAGGCGGCGTTTATTGCGGCGCCGATGTGGCGGGGTGGCGAGCGCGCGGGGGTGTTGGCCATTCAGATTTCGATGGACGAAGTGAACCGCGTGATGACCGGCAACGGGCACTGGCGGGAGGAGGGGTTCGGCGAGACGGGACAGGCGTACATGGTGAACGCGGCCAACGCGCTGCGCTCCGGCCTGCGCCATGGGGACGCGCCGGGCGCGCCGGTGCAGGGCAGCGGCACGGCGGAGACGGCCGACGGGAAGCGGTTGCGTTCGTGGACTCCGCTGGCGGTGGCGGACGTGCAATGGTGGCTGGTGGCGGAGATGGACGCGGGGGAGGCGCTGGCGCCGGTGGGCCGGTTGCGGCTGCGGATTATCGCCTACGGGCTGTTGCTGGCGGGCGGCTTCCTGCTATTGGCGCGCTGGCTGGGGCAGGGGGTGACGGCGCCGGTGCTGGCGCTGGCGGAGGGGGCGCGACGATTGGGGGCGCGTGATTTCCGGGCGCGGATTGCGACGAAGCGGACGGACGAGATTGGCGAGCTGGCCGAATCGTTCAACCGGATGGCGGCCGATTTGGAGCAGACGACGATGTCCAAGCAGGCGGTGGACGATATTTTGGGGTCGCTGTTGAACGCGGTGTTTGTGGTGGAGGGCGGGCGGGTGACGCGGGCGAACCCGGCGGCGGGGCAACTGCTGGGCTACACGCCGGAAGAGATGATGGGCCGGGCGGCGCCGGTGGAGCATGTGGCGGTGGGGCGGGCGGCGGTGGAGACGGAGTTGACACGGCGGGACGGGACACGGGTGCCGGTGCTGGTGACGGCGGGACGGTTGGAGAATGGGGGCGTGGTGTATGCGGCGCAGGACATCAGCGAACTGCGGCGGCTGGCGGGGCGATTGATCGCAGCGCAGGAGGACGAGCGGCGGCGGATTGCGCGGGAGTTGCACGACGATTTTTCGCAGCGGCTGGCGGCGGCGGCGATTAGCGCGGGGCAGGGGCGGCAGGAGGCGGTGCGGGTGCAGATTGGCGCGCTGGCCGATGAGCTGCACGCGTTGTCGCGGCGGCTGCATCCGGCGATGCTGGACGATTTGGGGCTGGAGGCGGCGATTGCGGCGGAGTGCCGCGCGTCGTTTGAACGCGGTGGGCCGCCGGTGGATTTCGCGGTGGAGGGGACGATTGCGGCGGCAACGGCGGAAGAGAATCTGGCGATCTATCGCATTTTGCAGGAGGGGCTGCGGAACGTGGCGCGGCACGCCGATGCGCAGCAGGTGACGGTGCGGCTGCGGGCGCATGAGATCCGCATTACCGACGATGGGCGCGGGTTCGACACGGCGACGGCGACGCCCGGGCTGGGGCTGGCGAGTATGGAGGAGCGGGTGCGGTTATTGGGCGGGCAGTGGACGTTGCGCACCGCGCCGGGCGAGGGGACGGAGATTGTGGCGAGGTTTCCCGGATGAGGCCGAGGCTGCTGCTGGCGGATGATCATAAGATCGTGCTGGACGGGCGCGGGTTTGACGCGGCGACTTCGACGCCCGGGCTGGGGTTGGCGAGTATGGAGGAGCGGGTGCGGTTACTGGGCGGGCAGTGGACGTTGCGGACCGCGCAGGGTGCGGGGACGGAGATCATAGCGAGGTTCCGCGGATGAGGCCGAAGCTGCTGCTGGCGGATGATCATAAAATTGTTCTGGACGGGCTGCGGAGCCTGCTGGGCGGGGAGTTTGACATTGTGGGCACGTGCGCGGACGGGCGGCAGCTGGTGCAGTTGGCGGGGGAGTTGGCGCCGGACGTGGTGGTGGCCGATATCTCCATGCCGCTGTTGAACGGCATTGAAGCGGCGCGGCAGCTGCCCGGGGTGAAGTTCGTGTTTTTGACGATGCATCCGGAGCCGTCGTACCTGCTGCGGGCGCTGCAGGCGGGGGCGCTGGGGTACGTATTGAAACACGCCGCGGCGGAGGAGTTGACGGTGGCGATCCGGCGGGCGCTGGCGGGCGAATCCTACGTTTCGCCGGGGCTGCGGACGCCGGCGGTGGAGGAGATGCTGGACGAGACGAAGGTACATTTGCGGCAGGCGCTGGAGCTGACGCCACGGCAGAGAGAGGTGCTGCAGTTGCTGGCGGAGGGGAAGTCGGCCAAGGAGATTGGAGCGATTCTGGAGATTTCTCCCCGCACGGTGGAGACGCACAAGTACAAAATGATGGATGATTTGGGAGTGAAGACGTCGGCCGAACTGGTGCAGCACGCGGTGCGGGAGGGGTTGGTGACTCCGTAATTTTGCGGATACCGAGGCAGTGCCCTTGGACCGTTTAATAGGGACATGAAGCCCCTGATTGGATTCGTACTCGCCATCGCCGCGGCCTTCGCGGCCGACATACAACCGAACATGACCAAAGCCGAACACAAGGCCGAGGCAGCCCGGTATGCGACGCGGGCCGAAGAATCCGCGGCCAAGGCGCGGAAGCACGAGGCCAACGTCGAACGCCTGGCCAAGCCGGGCTACAACGCCATGCAGTACAAATGGCCGGGGCTGGCGAAGGGCCCGGAGAACCTGGAACGGGAGCGCGCCGCCAAAGCCCGGAACGTGGAAGCTGAGTCCCGCCAGAAGCTGGCCTTCCATTTGGAGATGGCCGGGAAATCGGTCGACGCCGAGCCCTAGTTGTCACTTTGGCCGCTCGTTTGCATCCGCATCTGAGCGATGTCCAAGCTCGATCAAGCCCGCGAGATCCAGCTGGCTGAGCGGATCCGGAACGGAGACGCGGAAGCCTTCGAAGAGTTCGCCGTTGCGTTTGGCCGGCGGCTGCTGCACTATAGCCTGCTGATCTGCCGTCAGCGGGAGGACGCCGAGGAGGTGGTGCAGGACACGCTGTTGAAGCTGCATGGCCACATCGGTGAGCTGCGCGAGACCACGCGTTTGCGGCCGTGGGCGTTCCGGATTGCGCGCAATGTTTGCCTGATGAAGCGGCGCGGGGCCAACAAGACGGCCCCGCGCGAGGTTTCGATCGACCCGCATGTGGAGACCTCGTTCCTGTCGCGGTGCATGGAAAACGGCGCCACGATCCGGCAGTTCTACGCCGCCGTGGCGCACCTGCCGGAGGAGCAGCTGATGGTGTTCCTGCTGCGGACGGTGGAGGGCATGACGACCGGGGAGACAGCCGAGGTAATCGGCATCAGTGAAGAGGCCGTGAAAGGCCGGCTGAAACGCGCCCGGCAAGCCATTCACGAAGAGCTGGCCGGGCGCGTTGTGTAAGTTTTACTCGCCGCGCGGGCCGTTGTGGCACTGGTAGCAGGTAATCTGGGTGCCCTTGGCGAACGTCTTCGTGCCGTGTTCGGTTTTGAAGGTTCGGGCGGTGGTGGTGGCCGATAGCACCGTGCCGCGGTAGTTGACGCCGTGGCAGGCCTGGCATTGTGCGGGGTTCTTTTCGGCGGCGTCGCCGTGTTTGCCGACCCAGTATTGGCCAATGGGATGCAGCCCGTGGGGGCCGCCGGCGACGGTTTCTGGAACCGTGGAGTGGCAGGCTTTGCATTCGGCCAGGGTGCCGGCGTAGCCCTGCAGTTTGATGGACTGCACGTTATCGTTCACGTGCGAGCTGGGGTATTCGGCGTGGGTGGAGCCGTGGCAGGCCGAACACTGCAGTCCACCGTGGCCCTTAGAGAAACGATAGAGATCGGAACCCGGGGCGGGGACGTTGGCGTTCGTGGCGAAGGTGCGGTCCACGGGGACGCGCGGGGCGCCGCCAACGAAGGCGTCGGTATAGCGAATCTGCCCGTTGTTTTTGACGGCGGTGCCGGTGTGGCAGTTCTGGCAGGAGGGCTCCTGCAGCCAGCCGTTGCGGGTGGAGGCGCCGACGGCGCTCATGTTGCCGTGGCAGCTTTGGCACTGCATGGTCATGGTGCCATCGGGCTGGGTGGCGTTGCCCATGGCGCCGCGCAGGCACTTGGTTTCCGAACCCGGGTGGCAGCTGTAGCAGGCGGAGCGGTTGTTGGCGGCATCGAGGGTGAGGAAGTTGGTGGGGTCGACCACGTTGGCATGGCGCGTGTGGATGGATTTGGTGAGCGGTCCGATGCCGGCGATGCCGGTGCCGGGCAGGGCGTTGGAACCGTGGCAGGACGCACACAGCACAGGGCGGCCGGCGTCGACAGTGGCCGAGAGACCGGCGAGGTTCAGGCCGACTTTCGCCAGCGCGTCGCGGAATACGGGGTTGTTGGCCTCGCGCTCATCGTGCAGGCGGAGGACGTTGCGCTTGTAGTCCTTTTCCGGATCGGTGAGGAAGGCCCAGCCGGCGGCGGGGCGCGCGGTGCTGGTGGAGCCGGAGGCGTGGCAGGCCAGGCAGTTCATCTCGTCGGAGACGGGGAGGACGATATCGGTGAAGGCGAGCGCGGTGCCCGATGAGTTGCGCGCGGTGAGGCGCATCATTGGATAGAAATTTTTAGCGCCCTTGTCGTCGTAGGGCAGGATGGGCACGCCTTCGCCGGTGAACCAGGCGAAGGGGGAATCGAAGCGCATGCGCTGCGGGGTGTTGGCGGCGCCGGGCATGGCGAAACCGGCGAGGCCCTTGTCGGGGGCGAGCGTGGCGCCGTAGAGGGGCTGGGAAAATTGCCAGAAATTGGACTTGCCGACGGAGGTTTTGTTGATGGAACCGGTGGAATCGGCCACCGCCTGATAGGTGAGGGTGACGCCGGATTTCACCAGCTTGCCGGAGCTATTCACCACCTGGGCATGGAAGGTGTTGAAGGGGGGCAGGATGGAATAAATGGAGTAATCCTTCCCATCCACGCAGTGCATGCCCAGATCGTTCCACCCGATCACCTTCCAACCCTGCGACCAGGCGGTTGCGCCTACAGCCGTCATCATGACGAGACTCAGAATCTTCATAGATTCCTCCTGTCAGCGAGGATGCGGGTTTTCGCGAAAGGGGTCGCGGCAGGGCGAAATTTATTCCACCATGGTGAACTCGTAGCCGGCCGCGTTGAGGGCGGACAGGATCTCGGTGACATGTTCGCGCCCGCGCGTTTCCATGGTGATATCGATGGCGGTTTCGGTGAGGCTGACGCCGTAGTGGGCGCGGTTGTGGAGCGTTTCGACGATGTTGGCGCCAGCGGCGGCGATGCGCGCGGCCAGGCCTTCGAGGGCGCCGGGGTAATCGGGCAGCGTCACGCGGACGCGCAGGCGGCGGCCGTCGCGCACCATGCCCTGTTCGATGATGCGCGCCAGGAGCGTGACATCCAGATTTCCGCCGCTGACGATGACGCCGATCTTCTTCCCCGTGTGCCCGGTGAGCCGTTGCAACACGGCCGCGACGCCAATGGCCCCGGCGCCTTCGGCCAGCGTCTTTTCGCGCTCCAGCAGATAGAGGATGGCGGCTGCGATGTCGCCTTCTTCCACGGTGACGACGTTATCGACATACTCGCGCACCATGGGCAATGTGAAGCCGCCGGCCTTGCGCACGGCGATGCCATCGGCCAGCGTGGACCCGGCGGCCACGCGCACCGGTTCCCCAGAAGCGAGCGCCGCCACCATCGACGGCAGGCGCGACGTCTGCACGCCCACCACTTCAATCGACGGCTTCCGCCCCTTCGCCGCGCAGGCCACGCCGGAGGCCAATCCGCCCCCGCCGATCGACGTCACGATCACGTCCAGCTCCGGGTTCTGTTCCAACATCTCCAGTCCCAGCGAACCCTGCCCGGCGATCACCGCTTCATCGTCGAAGGCATGGACGAACGTGGCGTCCTGGGCGATGGCGCCTTCGAAGGCTTCGTCGTAGCTGTTGCCGTGCAGCACCACATCACCGCCATAATTGCGCGTGGCCGACAGCTTCACCAACGGCGTGTAGCGCGGCATCCAGATCTGCGCGCGAATGCCGCGCCGGGTAGCGTGATAGGCCACCGCCTGGCCGTGATTGCCGGCGGAGGCGGCCACGACGCCGCGGGCTTTTTCGGCATCGGTAAGCGTGAGAATGCGGTTCAGCGCACCGCGCTCCTTGAACGAACCGGTCATCTGCAGGTTGTCCAGCTTGAGGTAGATCTCATTGCCGGACAGCGCCGACAGCGCCTTGGAATGCACCAGCGGAGACACGTAGATCTCCCCGCGGATCCGCGCCGTGGCGGCTTCGATCTGCTGCAGCGTTACCACGCCTTCACCACCTGTACCAGCCGGTTCAACTCTTTCAACACCCGGTCGTGCAACCGTTCTTCCACATCGGCCACCATGCGCACGCGTGCCAACCCGGGCTGTTCGGAATCGGGCGCGACGGAGAGCGACGCGATATTGGACCCCTTCGCCGTGATCACCCCAACGGCGCGCATCAACGCGCCCGGCTTGTCTTCCAGCAGTATCTCCACGGTTTGCAGCATCAGTTTGTCTCCGGGTTGGTTGGTGGAAAAAGGAAAGGCCCCCGGTGGAAGGTGATCCACCGGAGGCCTTAGAAATTGCGTTCGTTCGCAGGCAGGCTCAGGCGGAATTGGCGATCATATGAATCGCCATCGCGAGACGTGCGTTGCTAATTTGCGGAACGAACTTCACTTCTCTCATCTTACACATACAGCCGGACAACCCGGGAGCTGATGCCGCAGAGGACGGAGTAGGAGATGGTGCCGGCGAGTTTGGCGATCTGCTGCGCGTCGATGGATTCGTCGCCATCGGTGCCGAGGAGCGTGGCCGCGTCGCCGGGTTTTACGTCCAGCCCGGTGGCGTCCACGGTGGTGAGGTCCATCGACACCGCGCCCAACACCGGCACAGCGCGCCCTTGCAGCAGCACCTTGCCCTTGTTCGACAGCCGGTGCGGATAGCCATCGGCATAGCCCACGCCCAGCACAGCGATGCGCGTTTCGCGACCCGTGGTGTGGATGCCGCCGTAGCCGATGGCCGCGCCGGCGGGAATGTCCTTCACCTCCAGCACCGTGGCCTTCCAGCTCAACGCCGGATGCACTTCCAACAGGCACGGCGACGAGGCTCCCTTGGCCGGCGAGATGTAGCCATAGATGGCGTGGCCCGGCCGGACCAGATTGCCCCACGCCTCTTTGCGTCCGTAGGCCAGCGGCACCGTGCTCGACAGGTGCACCAAAGCCGGATTCACCCCGGCGTTGCGCAGGTGCAGCAGCACCGCGGTAAAGGTGGCGATCTGCTCATCGGTCTGCGACGTCGTATAGTTCGGCGCCGAGGCGAAGTGAGACATCAAACCTTCCAGCCGCGCCGCGCGCGTCTGTGCGAGCGCCTCCAGAATCTCCGAGGCCGAGGCGCGCGTGCCCAGACGCCCCATGCCGGTATCGATCTTCAAGTGGAACGGCGCTGGTTTGCCGGCGGCCACGGCCAGTTCGTCGTAGGCCGCAATGCCCTCCAGCGAATGGATGGCGGGCGTCAGGTCGTAGTCCAGAAACAACGGGCGGCTGGTGGGCAGAAAATCGGCCATGACCAGAATGCGACTGGTGATCCCGGATTCCCGCAGGGCAATCCCCTCGTGCACGTTCGACACGGCCAGCCACCGCGCCCCGGCCTCTTCCAAGACCCGCGACACTTCCACGGCGCCATGCCGGTAGGCGTCGGCCTTCACCACGGGCATCACCGTCACGCCGCTTCCCGCCAGCTTCCGGATGGCCCGGAAATTACCGGCGATCTGGCTCAGCGACACCTCCAACCACGATCGATACATATTCACTCGATTATCGCGCTATCGTGGTGAACAAAGCCCATGACGAAAGCCATTCTTGCTCTCTTCCTTCTTCCCGCCCTCGCCTTCAGCTGGGGCAAAACCGGTCACCGCGTCGTGGGCCAGATTGCCGAAAATCATCTCTCGCCCAAGGCAGCCAAGGCCGTCCGCGAACTGCTGGGGCCGGACTCGCTGGCCGAGGTCGCCAACTGGGCCGACGAGATCCGCTCCGACCCCTCCTGGAAGCGCGCCGACCCTTGGCACTACGTCAACATCCCCGACGGCGAGACGTATGAGGCGATGAGCAAGAACCCGGCCGGCGACATCATCGTGGCCATGAAACGGTTCGAAGCAACTCTGCGAAACCCGGCCGCGCCGAAGGAGGAGCGCATCCAGGCGCTGAAGTTCCTGGTGCACATGATCGGCGATATTCATCAGCCGCTCCATGCCGGCAAGCGCGACGATCTGGGCGGCAATCGCGTTAGCGTCCATTGGTTCCGTAGCGTCGAGGCCACCAATCTGCACACCGTTTGGGATGACCTCATTATCGAGCAGGAGAAGCTTAGCTTCACCGAATGGACCCGGTTTCTGGACCACCCCACGGCGGCAGAGTTGAAGGAGTGGCAGGCGGCAGGTGCCACGGTTTGGATGGAGGAATCCTACAAACTCCGCGACCGTTGCTACGACTTCAAAGCCGAACTGCCGCTGAGTTACGACTACGTTTATAAGAGCCTACCCATCGTGAAGCAACGTTTGTTACAGGCCGGCGTCCGGCTTGCCGGGACGTTGAACGGAATTTTCCAGTAGAAAATCTGTCACTGTATCCGCACGGTCTCCGCTACCTAAGTTACCTGCCCTGTCGTTCAATGCAGAGTAACTCCAAGGGAGCCTTCCGTGGTACGGTCTTTATTTTTATCGCTATTCCTGCCCGCGTTGTTTGCCGGGCCCGTTGCCATCTATCAGAACAACGTGACTGATACCGGCTTCGTCGACAGTTTCACAACGAACAGCCTGCTTGCCGGCGGGGATCTGGTCCAATTCGCCCCGGCCACGCCCCGGTATTTGGTGGTGGCGTCGACGGGCTTCTGGAACCTGTCCTCAACGGTGGGCGGTACCGTGGACGTCACCTTGGACTTATGGAGCGTCGTTGGTGGATTGCCCGGTGGCAACCTCTATTCGGGCACGCTCTCCAGCGTGAATGCGGCGGCCAATTCGTTTGTGATGACCGATTTCAATCCCAACATTACGGTCCCCGACGACATCATCTGGACGCTGTCATTTTCCAATCCGTCAAATCCGCTGATGGAGTTCGGATTGCCGGCATTTGACCCGCCCACGATCGGCGGTTCCGACAACACGTTCGTCATTTGGAGCACCTCGCCCGGCGTCTTCACGCAGGCGTCATTTCCCGATAGCGCGAATTACTACTTCGAGGCACAGGCCACGCCGGAACCGGCGACGTTCGTGCTGTGCGGTGCGACGCTGTTGTTACTCGGCTGGCGGCTGCGGCATCGGGCGGCGCCGGCGCTGGCGGTGGTCATCGTGGCGGCGGGCGTAGCTCAGGCGCAGCCGACTCCCGGGTACCTGTCGACCGCACGTGAGAATGCCGCCAATTTCGCCTTCAACGAGGTGGCTACGTTCCGTGCCAGCCAGGGCTGCGTGTCGTGTCACAAGGCGCAGGCGCTGTTCTTTGTCGGTCAGGCGAAGAAGGCGGGTTCCGCGTTGCCCGTTACTGGAGCGTATGAGAATTTGGTCAACCAGATGCTGGCCCGGCAAATCGCCGATGGCAGGTATCAGTTTGAAACGCCTGGCTCGTACGAGGAGACGCTCACCTGGAGCTACCTCGCTTCCATCGGCGCGTTTGTGGAAGGGGAACGGGGTTCCGGGCTGCGGTCGACGGCCTTGGCGAGCATGAAGCGGGCCGTGGACTGGATGCTCCCGCGTCGCCGCGCATACATGTTCAACGATCCGTTGCTGTTTGGGGGAGTTACGCTGCGCTACTGGGCCGACGACGGTGCGGGCAATCAGTCCCTGATGAGCTACCCCTACTCGCACAACGACACGCCGGCCACGGCATTCATGAGCTACGCCATCAAGGTGGTTCTGGCCAATCACCCGTCGCTCACAACCACCGAGATCATCAATTACAACGCCGCCCTCTCCAGCGCCGCCGATGCGTTGGAGGCGATTGTCGTTCGCGGCCTGCCTACGGAGTTCCTGAACAGCAGCACCTACATGCGCTCCCTGGCCCTGTTCGGGTTGGCCCAGGCGGGGCGGACTGCTTCTAACAACCAGACCGCCGCCGGGTTGAGCACGACGATCATGAACTCCCTGGGCGCGAATCCGTTCTGGCTGGACTACACGGGTAACCCTGCCACCTCCAGCTACACCACCGGCATGGCGCTTTATGCGTTGAGCGCTACGGGCATCACCATGCGGACGGATTCGCGGCTGATCCCGCCGGTGAATGCCCTGTTGAGCCAACAGGCGGGCGGCGGCAACTGGCCGCCAGTCGCCTATTCGGTGGGCTTCACCACGGGCACCGCTGGTCTGGTGACGCTGTTGAAACCGCCGGCCACCATCACACTCTCCGATTTGAGCCATACCTACGACGGCACGGCCAAGTCCGCGACTGCCATCACGTCGCCATCGGGGTTACCCAGTTTGATCACCTATACGCCTTCGACACCGCCGCTCACGGCCGGCGCCTACACGGCAACCGCGAGGATATCGGATAGCCGCTACGATGCGATCCCGGCTACCGCAACACTGAACATCGCCCAGGCCTCCCTCTCGGCAACGGCCAATAGCGCCAACCGCTTCTTCGGCCAGGCCAACCCGCCGCTGTCCGGAACGATCCTGGGGAACATGCCGGCCGACAACATCTCGGCCAGCTACACCACCACCGCGACCGCGGCCAGCGCGCCCGGTGGCTATCCGATCACCCCGGTTTTGGCCGACCCGCTCGGGCGCCTGGGGAACTACAACGTGACGCTCAACAGCGGCACGCTGACGGTGAACCCGCTCTTTACGGTCACCACCAACGTCAGTCCCGCCGGGGCCGGTACGGTCTCACCGGGCCCGGGCACCTATGCCGGACTTACGCTGTTTACCGCCAACCCGGCTTCGGCGTGCTGGAAGTTCGACCAGTGGTCCGGCGACGCCAGCGGAACTTCGAATTCGTTCCTGCTGGATGTGACCGGCAACAAGTCCATCACCGCTAACTTCCTGTCCAACACGGCGGAGGACGTTACCTCTCAGATGGCGATCACGGTCGGTGGCGCGCGGCTGAACCGGGTGACCGGGGTGACCACGCAGCAGATCTCCATCACCAACAACAGCGGCCGGACGCTGGAGTACGTGGAACTGGTCTTCTCCGGGTTGACCGGCTCGAGTGTCTTCGCGCTGAGCGGCCCCACGGGGACGACCAGTTGTGTGGCGCCCGCTGGCAGCTACTACAGTCAGTTGGGGATCAGTATGCCACCGGGGGCCTCGTCGGTGAGGACGTTTTCGTTCACCCAGACCGGTCCGGGTGCGCTGTCCTACACGCCGAAGGTGTTCGTTCTCGGTCCGCTCGGTCCCGCAGGATTGAAGATCTAGGACGGACAGATCGTCAGAGCCGACCGCGCCGGTGGGGCCCTTTCGGGTTCCACCGGCTTTTTTCATTCAGTCGTTTGATTTAGAGCGAGCGGGTTTTTAGGTGGCAGGGGGTTTGCGGTCCGAACACTGCACTCATTGCCACCGACAGGGGCCGCTCACTGCTCAACCCAGCAGGGTTTCAAACAGTCGTTCGTATTGCGTGGTGATCGCGTCCCAGCTGTAGCGGTCCTGCACCCGGGCCATGGCGGCGTTCTGCAGGCGGGCGCGTTCTTCGGCCGGCAGGTCGATGGCTTGGCGGAGGACAGCGGGCAGCGTCTCCGCCGTGAAGGCGAGTCCGCAGTCTCCGGCAACTTCCCTGTTCTCAATGGTATCCAGATACAGAACCAGCGCGCCCCGGCCCATGGCTTCGATCAGTGCCGGGTGGGTGCCACCGACCTCGGTGGCGTGGATATAGGCAAAACAGTGGGAGCCCAGCTCCTTGTAGCCCTGTCCGAAGACGTAGCCGGGCATGGCGATGCGCGGGTCTTTGGTGTTGCGGACGCGGGCGATGTACTCCGGCGCGTAGGGGGCGTCCCCGATCAGGGCCAGACGGAGAGGCGTTTCCACCTGCTCGAACGACTCCCGGACGAGGAGGGCGTTGTTTTCCGGTTCCCAGCGGGACACGTAGAGGAAATAGCGGAGCGGTTCCAGGCCAAGTTCGTCGAGAAACACCTTGGTCGCCAGCTTCCCCTGCTCGGCGCCGTAGGAGATGAAGGTGGTTTCGCAGTTGTAGCGTTCTTTGTAATAGGCCTTGATGGCAACGGCGTCGGAAACGGCGTGGGTCGGGCAGAAGGTGGAGAGCCGCTCGGAGAGCAGGTACCAGGCCTTCGCCAGCTTGTTCCACTTCTTGCGATTCCGCTCCAGGCCATCGACGTTCAGGGCGACGGGCGTGCCGAACAGCCGGGGCAGCCAGCAGAAGACGGCGTTGGCGGCGTTGCAGCACAGGATCATTTCGTAACCCTGGGTGACGGCGTGCACGGTGGAAATGGCGGTGTGAGCCAAAGTGTCGGCGTACTTGTGGCGGATGGTGGGCAGGTAAACCAGCCGGACACCTAGATAGCTAGGGGTGGGGTGGCGTTCGCGGCAATAGATGGTGACATCGTGACCGCGCTCGGCCAGCCTTTTGCCCAACTCCTCCGCGAAAGTCTCAAAACCGCCGTAGCGGGCCGGGATTCCGCGCGTGCCCAGAATGGCAATGCGCATGGAAGCTTAGCCGCGGGCGGCCTTCAGCCTTGCCAGCACACGGGGCGAGGGTTTCGGCGCGGGCCGGCTGACCGGTTGCGCGTGGAACCACGACGCCATGTACTCGTCGGTGACTTTGCGGCGGCGCATAATCTCCGCGCGCTTTTCCCGAACGCTGCGCCAGGAGAGCATCACTTTCCAGAACGCCTTCAGCGAACTGTGCTCTCGGACGATGCAGGCGCCGATGACGACGAGATCCCGGGTGGTGATGGAGAACCAGTTCCGGCGGTACAGATCCCACGTCATGTTCTTGATGCGCATCAGGAAGCGGTTCTTCACCGAGTGCATGTTGATTTCCGGCGGCAGCGCGCGGCGGTTGCCGGGCAACACGTTGCGAACGTGATAGGCGCGGGCGAAGGGCGTATAGAGGCAGCGCCAACCCAGGAGCTGGTGCCGCCAGGCCACGTCGGCATCTTCGCGATAGACGAAAAAGTCGTTGTCGAAGAACTCGCCCTTCAGGGCTACATCGTCGATCATCTCGCGGCGATAGAGTGCGGCGGCCGCGGTGGCGCCAAACACGTATTCGAAATTCGAGTATTCCCCGCCATCGGGTTGCTGGCTGCCGCGGTCCAAGTGGCGCAACATGGGGGTGAAGTACATGCCGGTGGAGTCGATCACGGCTTTGTCGGGCAGTTCGAAGGTGGACTTGATGGTCAGCAGCTTCCCGCACACCGCGCCGACGCGGGGGTGGAGCTGGCCGGCTTCCACAAGTTGCTGGATGAACCCCGGCATTAAGAGGACGTCGGGATTGAGGGTCAGCACCCATTCGCCACGAGACATGGCGATCGCCTGGTTCTGCGCGGCGGCAAAACCACAGTTCTCATCGTTGTAAACGATGCGGCAGCGTCCGTCGAACTGCTCCAGGATGTCTACGGTCCCATCGGTGGAAGCATTGTCGATTACGATCAGTTCAAGATCCGGATACTTTTGCGCCAGCACCGATTCCAGGCACTTCTTAATGAAGCGCCCGCTGTTGTAGGTCACCAGAGTGACGGAGACAAAATCGAGTTGGGACATGAATGAGTTGTAAGATCGAACACGGCCAGAAAGCTGTTAGTGCATTTCTGGTTCGTCGTGCTTCCCACCCGGCGTATCCTCCGTCGAACCGCCGGTCTGGAAGCATCTCCATGCCAATCTCCAGATGTATTTAATGGACTGAAATTTTGATCGAACTGAGTCCCCAGCCCTGCTGATCAGAATCCTGGGAACGATTGCAAGCGCTACAGTAGCTGCAAGAAACCGCCTCGACAAGGGACGGAAATGCTTCGCAGCGTACCTAAGCAGACTACCATACCAGACCCTTTGACGGCATCCAAGCTCAATCTTTTGAACAGAATGCCCACCAAAATGTAAGGCACGGACCGAAGGACAAAACCAGATCGTGCCGCCTGCCAAGGACAGGCGCTTGCAGAAATCGACATCTTCAAACCAGACCGGATAGAACCCTTCGTCGAACCCACCCAGACGCTCCCAATCAACACGGCGGAACAGGAAACATGCTCCCGCCGGCTGTTCGACCACCTGCGGTTGCAGCGGATCGACGTCCAGACAGCGGTACCACCGGTTGACCGGATTGCCCGGCCAGATCCGGTTTATCGCAAGCACTTCAAATGCCAATGTTACAGCTGTAGGAAAACGGCGAAAACTAAAGCCTTTTTGTGGCGTGCCGTCTGGATTCGTCAGCAGGGCGGTTGCGGCATTGTGTCGATTTGCACCTAGAGCGTCGACTAATGGCCCGATTTCATTCTGGAGTTGGATGTCCGGATTCAGTAAAAGGTAGAGTTCGGCCGGATGTTCCCGCACGGCCTGGTTCACCGCGCCGGCGAAACCGAGGTTTTTGGAGTTGGCGATCACGCGGACATTTGGATCTTTCGGGATGACCGTCGTGGTGCCATCGGTGGAAGCGTTGTCCACCACCAGCACCGGAAGCTGTTGGCGCAGGCAGGATTCCACGGCCGCGCCGATGAACTCCGCCGAGTTGTAGGTGACGAAAAGGGCGGTTGGCGGCGTCATATGGTCAGCCGGAAGTACCAGCGCCAAAGGCGATCGGGGGTGGAATCGGCTTGGAGTTGGCGGAGTTGGTTCTCGGAAGCGGTGAGAAGTTCGGCTAGCCGGGTGCGGTCGACGGCTTTAGCGGGAATGGGTTCGGCGGGTACGTCGGGCCACTGGCCGTGGTTCAGGCAGTGGGCGCGGAGGAGGGTGCTGGCAATGCGGTATTCCCGTTGGTATTCGGGCAGCAGATATTGGTGGGCCAGGCGGCGGTGGTTCCGGAGAAGTTGGCGGGTGGAGTAGGCGCTCCAGGCGCCGGCGGTGGCGCTGCCGGTGTGGACGCCGGTGGCGGAGGGGTCGAAGTATCCTGTTTTGTGATCGATAGCGGCGCGGAGGCTCCATTCCACGTCTTCGTAGTAGGAGTGGTAGGTTTCATCGAGGGCGACCGCGTCCCGCTTGGCGATCATTGCTGTGTATGACGTAAACAGTATGCGCTGCGGCGTGGACCAGAGCGGGCCATCGGGACGGCCGTTGCCGGCACGCCATGCCAGCCCCCCGCGGCAGAGGAGGTCGAACGTGCCATCGATGAGGCCATCGGGGCGGTAAAGTTTGCCACAAGCGAAATCAACGGTTTGCGAAGAAATTACCGATGCCAGCCGCTCCAGCCAGTCCGGTGCGAGTGTGACGTCGTTGTTTAGGATGGCGACGAGCTCGGTCCGGGCGGCCCGGACTCCGGTGTTCACGGCCGCCGCAAAGCCCCGATTCGTGTCGTGCCGGAGCAGGTAGACGCCGGGGGGAGGGGTGAAGGGCGTGGCGGCGCCGTCATCGACGACGATGATCGCGGCCGGGGGCGCGGACTGTTCGCGGAGGCGGGCGATCGCCGAGAGAGTCAGTTCGGGGTGACCGTACGTGGGGAGGATTGCCGTCACCTGGGGCATGGGAAGGGCTACCTGCGGCGCGCGGAGAACCGTTTTTTGACGAGAAAATAGAGGTTAAAAAAGCCATCTCGCCACGGATTTAGCTTAATTTCACCCAGTCTTGAGGTGTATAAAATGGACAGTTCCGCAAAACGAACGTTTGAACTGCGGAGCGCTTCGATCTTGATTTCTTCGCTGAAGGCCATCCCATCGCTCTCCAGATTGAAGCCGTCGAGGATGGACCGTTTGAACACCCACATGCCCGACTGGGAGTCCCGGACCCAGCGGAAGTAGAGCAGGCTCATGGCCAGGGAGAGCACAAAATTGCCGAATTTGTGCTTAAAACTCATCGCTTCGCTGTCGCGAACGGGGAAGCGGGAGGCGTTGAGGAAGTCGACCTGCAGGTGAAGGTAGGCTTCGAGGAGGTAGGAGATGGCGTCCGGCGGGTAGCTGTGGTCGCCGTCGAGGGTGATGATGACGTCGCCGGTGGCGTCGGCAAACCCGCGTTTGTAGGCGCGGCCGTAGCCGCGGACGTTTTCGCGGATGACGCGAGCGCCGTACGATTGTGCGACATCGGCGGTGCGGTCGGTGGAGCCGTTGTCGACAACGATGACGTCATCAACGAACGGGGGCATGCGACGGAGCACTTTTTCAATCCCCTGTTCCTCGTTGAGGCAGGGGATGATCACCGTAATGCGGAGATCCTTGTACAAGTTGTCATTGTAGCTAGATACGGGGGTTCGCGCAGGCTCGGGCGATTCCTAAATCACGGGCTTTCCCGGTTACCCGGTACCAGGGGAAATCTGGGGGGGGTTGGTTGCTC
>JBIKOG010000450.1:0-3232 GCA_044358225.1 Bryobacteraceae bacterium
ATTTGGGATTCGAGCCAGGCTTCGGGGTGGCGGGTGTAGAGGGGGTTGAGTTTATCGGGGGAGTCGGAGGCGCGGAGGCGGCCCATTTCGGGGAGGGCGGCGGGTTCGGGGACGTCGAGGCCGCGGAGTTTGAGACCTTTGGGGGTGTTTTCGGCTTCGGGGTGGAGGGTGGATTGCTCGTGGGGGCGGGCGGGGAGGAGTTCGGTGTGGAGGTTGCCGCAGTCCTGCGGGTCGAGTTCCTGGGAGGCGCCGGTGGCGGTGTAGGTGAAGAGGCGGAAGTGGGCTCCGGTGAGCCATTTGATTCTTAGGGCGGTGGTGGTTAGGGCTTGTGGGGGGAGGAAGAGGGCGAGGGTATCGATGGTGAGTTCGGGTTCGCGTTGGCGGAGGTAGGCGAGCCAGACGAGGCCATAGGTGAGGGCGTGGGTGGGGTCGGCTGGGCTGGCGGCGGCGCCGATGACGGCGATGCCTTTGCGGCCTTGGCGGAGGAGGGCGCGGGGGTAGTTGGCGGAGAGGGAGTGTTGGAGATCGAGATCGGCGGAGAGGTCGAGGAGGCGCCAGGAGGGGAACTGTTTGCGGAGGATGGCGCGGAGTTGTTCGCGAAAGTGGTGGCGTTCGGACTGTTTGCGGAGGTTTTGTGAGGCCGGTTTGGACTCGTCGTAGAAGACGAGGGTGCCGAGCTTGCCGCCGAACTTTTCGATGGTGAGGGTGAGGCGGCCGGGTTTTTCTTCGGCGATGGCGACGGCGCGGCGGTGGAGTTGGCGGGTGTCGTCCCAGGTGGAGATGAGGAGGGCGGCGGCTTTTTCGGCGAGCTCGAACTGCCCTGTTTGCAGGGGGAAGGGGAGTTCGCCGGGTTCTTGGAGGACCGGTTGGCGGGCGGCGGCGAGAAAGGCTTCGATCGCTGCGTGGACGCCGGCGGGGTGGCTGCGCGCGGCCCGCTGGGCGGGTCGTGTCACTACCCGGATTATAGAATGGACGTGGATGGCTTTACAGGATCGGTGGGATACAGTTCGGGAGCGGATGGTGCTGGCGGCGCAGCGGGCGGGGCGGCGGCCGGAGGAGATTACGCTGCTGGCGGTGACGAAGGTGTTTCCGGTGGAGGTGCTGCTGGAGGCGTATTCGTTGGGGATGCGCGAGTTCGGGGAGAACTATGTGCAGGAGTTTGAGCGGAAGTTTCCTTTTGTTGGGGGGTGTGAGGGGGCGCGGTTTCATTTGATTGGGCATTTGCAATCGAATAAAGCCAAGAAGGCTTCGGAGATGTTTGATGTGATTCAGACGGTGGATTCGGCGAAGCTGGCGGGGCGGCTGGAGGGGCCGTTGGAGGTAATGTTGGAGGTGAAGTTGTCCGAAGAAGACTCCAAGCATGGGGCGGCGCCGGAGGAGTTGGAGCGGTTGGTGGCGGCGGTGCGGGCGACGGAGGGGTTGACGTTGACGGGGCTGATGACGATGCCGCCGTGGTCGGAGGATGCGGAGGTGGCGCGGCCTTATTTTCGGAAGTTGCGGGGGCTGGCGGAGCGGTATGGGGTGGCGCAGTTGTCGATGGGGATGTCGCACGATTTGGAAGTGGCGATTGAGGAGGGGTCGACGATGGTGCGGGTGGGGACTGCGCTGTTTGGGTCGCGGAAGGGGCTGCTTTGACGGTTGGGTATTTTTCGCCGATGCCGCCGGTGCGGAGTGGTGTGGCGGATTATGCGTTTGCGTTGTTGGGGGCGTTGCCGGAGTATGTGGTTTCCGGGGTGGATGGGGATGTGAACCTGTACCACATGGGGAATAACGGGTTGCACACGGCCATTTACCGGCGGGCGGTGGAGCGGCCGGGGGTGGTGGTGCTGCATGACGCGGTGCTGCACCATTTTCATTTGGGGGCGTTTTCGCGGGAGGAGTATGTTGCCGAGTTTGTGTATTGTTATGGCGCTTGGTTTCGGGGGATGGCGGAGGAGTTGTGGGCGGGGCGGTCGCGGTCGGCATCGGACGAACGGTATTTTCGTTGGCCGATGTTGAGGCGGTTGGCGGAGGGTTCGCGGGCGGTGATTGTGCATAATGCGGGGGCGGCGGAGATGGTGCGGCGGGAGGCGCCGGGGGCGCGGGTGGAGGTGATTCCGCATTTGCCGTTGGATGGGGGCGGTGTGGATTGGGTGGATGTGGAGCGGTGGCGGGCTTCCGTGGGGGTTCTGCCGTCGCACACTTTGTTTGGGTTGATGGGGTATTTGCGGGAGTCCAAGCGGGTGATGGCGGTTTTGCGGGCGTTTGCGCGGTTGCGGGCGGTGCGGGGGGATGTTTGGTTGTTGGTGGCGGGGGAGGTGGGGTCGAGCGATTTGGCGCGGGCGATGGGGGAGTTGGGAGATGGGGTTGTGCGGGAGGGTTTCCTGGGGGAGCGGGAGTTTGGGGTGAGGGCGGCGGCTTGTGATGTGGGGGTGAATTTGCGGTATCCGGGGGCGGGGGAGAGTTCGGGGATGACGGCGCGGTGGATGCGGATGGGGCGTGGGGTGATTGTGAGTGATACGGCGGAGAGTGGGGCGTTGCCGCTCGCGGGGTGTCCGCGGGTTGGGGTTGGGTTGAGTGAGGAGGAGGAGTTGTTGGGGTTGATGATTTGGTTGGCGGATTCTGGGGTGCGGCGGCGGGAGTGTGGGAGGGCGGCGCGGGAGTGGGCGGAGCGGGAGATGGATTTGGGGCGGATTGCGGAGCGGTATTTGGGGGTGTTGCGGGGGGCTGGAAAAGGGTGACGGTTGGGATATGCTGGCTGCGATTACGACTGATCCGGAAGTGATGCACGGCGTTCCCGTTTTTCGGGGGACGCGGGTGCCGGTGCAAACGTTGTTCGACTACCTGGAGGGTGGGGATTCCCTGGCGGTGTTTTTGGAAGGGTTTCCGACGGTCAGCCGGGAACTCGTGATTCAGGTGTTGGAAGAGTGCAAGCAGTTGCGGTTGGCGCAGGTGTGATGCGGCTGCTGCTTGATGAGTGGATTCGCTGATTTAGTCCGGCTGGTACCGGAGGCACTTGCGGTGGTTGCGGCGCTTCCAGCCGGGTGTATAGTTCGGGTGGGCCGTCGGGACTGATCCTGTTACTTGGCTGGGCGGGGGAGTTTCGTGTCTGGGGACACCCGGCCTACGCTACGCTTCGGCCCGCGGGTGTCCCCGTGGGTTGTTTGCTGCGAGTGGGGGAGGAGCGACAGGGCGATCTTTTTGGCGGGCTGGAGTGGGAGGGTTTCGGGTCTGGGGACACCCGGCCTGCGCT
>JBIKOG010000271.1:0-9425 GCA_044358225.1 Bryobacteraceae bacterium
CGGATACATGGATGGGCTTTGTTGTTCGGGTTGGCTGGCTCGCTGATGGGGCAATGCCGGTTGGAAGTGACGGTGGAAGATACCACCGGAGGGAGGATTGGCGGCGCGGTTGTGCGACTGGCTGACCCCCTCACAAACCGTATGCTGTCGGCGCCGACATCGGAGGAGGGGCTGGCGCGATTTGCTTCGGCCCCTTGCGGCGCGGTGCAGTTGGCGGCCCAGTTTGGCGGATTTGATGAAGCCAGGGAGACGGTGCGGTTGGCGGCGGGCGTGCTGGGACAGTTGAAGGTTGTTTTGCGGACGACGGGGTTGGCGGAGCGGATTCAGGTGACGGAGGGAGTGGACCTGCTGCAGACGGCGCGGGCGACGCAATCGGTGTCGCTGGGTGCGACGCAGATACAGACACTGCCGACGGCGTCACGGAACTATACGCACCTGATTGTGACGGAGGCGGGGGTGAGCGCGCCGTTGCCGGACCGGACGGGGAAGGGCATGAACCTGGCGACGTCGCCGGGCGGGCAGGGAGATGATGGGTCGCAGTCGTTGAACCCGAGCGTGAACGGGGCGCGGCCGACGAACAATTCGGTGTCGATCAACGGGTTGGACACGACGAACATGATGAACGCCAATGGCAGTTTGGGGAACAATCTGAGCGTGCCGCTGGACGCGCTGGAGGTGGTGGAGGTGCAGACGGCGCTGTTTTCGGCGGCGACGGGGCGGAACGGCGGCGGGAATATTCAGATGATCACGCGGAGCGGGACGAACGCGTTTCACGGGTCGGCGTACCACTTTTTGCAGAACGAGAAGTTCAACGCGAACGAGTTCTTTTTGAACCGTGCGGG
The DNA here is from genome assembly GCA_044358225.1 of Bryobacteraceae bacterium. Taxonomy (GTDB): domain Bacteria; phylum Acidobacteriota; class Terriglobia; order Bryobacterales; family Bryobacteraceae. Next base: position 843 of record JBIKOG010000271.1, read on the forward strand.
GACGCGGCGGCCGCAGTTCCGGCGAAACGAGACGGGCGTGACGTTTGGCGGGCCGATCCGGAAGAACCAGACGTTCTTCTTTGCGTCGGTGCAGCGGACCGACTTTATGTCGGGGTATGCGGCGAAGGCGATTGCGCGGACGGGCGTGCCGGATGGGTTGAACTTTGAGAACCGGACGGCCGCGAACATTGCCGATGTGGCGAACCGGTGGATGGCGTCGGGGGCGCGGGACAATCCGCAGTTCCGGGCGAACTTTCTGACGGCGTTGCGGGCGTTTCCGGCGGACCAGATACCGGGGTTGGAACGGAAGTTTTTCAGTGATGTGAGTACGCTGCAGTTCCGGACGTTGACGCCTTCCGATATTCACCCGGTGGCGTTGAACATGTTGAACGTGAAACGGAACGGGAGCCTGCTGTTGCCGTCGGTGAGCGACACGATGCAGTTGTTGCCGGGGACGGCGAGTTTTGGCGCCGAGCGGGCGCTGGTGCAGGTGTTTCCGACGTTCTTCCGCGGGTGGTCCGGGAACGGGACGATTGAGCACAACTTTGCGCCGACTCATCGGCTGCGGCTGAACTACATCAACTCGACGCAGTATGTGGAGGAGGCGTTTCCGTGGGCGGCTTCTTCGGTGTCGCCGACGCAGGGGCAGACGCCGTCGTATACGGCATCGCTGAGCGATGTGCGGACGTTTGGGCCGCAGTGGGTGAACGATTTCCGCGGCGGGTTTTTTGAGTTGTATAACACGCGGATTTCCCGGTACAAGGACATTTTCAATTCGACGCTGGGGATCAATAATCCGATTGAAAAGGCGATTGGCGGGTTGGCGTCGCTGATGCCGACGGTGGATATTGTGACGCAGTTGACGGGTGCGGGGATCGGGAATGCATGGGACTTCTATGACCGGCAGCGGGTGATCAACGTGGCCGATACGTTGTCGTTCAACACGGCGAAGCATACCTTGCAGATGGGCGGGGAGTTCCGGCGGCCGACGATTAAGGGCGAGTATATGGCACGCACGAATGGCGACCTGGACTACAACAACTGGGTGCTGTTTTTTACGGGGCACGGAGCGTCGGGGGGCGGGTCCGATCTGGACCAGGGCGACACGCGGCGGCATTTCAAGATGCGCGACTACGGGTTCTTTGTGCAGGACGACTGGCGGGTGCGGCGCGGGCTGACGCTGAATTTGGGCGTGCGTTGGGATTACTATGGCAACCCGTCGGACGCCGATGGGCGGATTGGGAATTTCTACAACAAAGAGACGGCGGCGCGGATGGGGTTGGAGCCGGGTTTCTATGTGGCGGAGAACAGCGTGTTTTTCCAGCCGAATTTTGATCCGATCAAGCTGGGCCTGGTGCTGGCGCCGGGAACACAGTGGGACCTGAAGAGCGTGCGTAAGTCGCCGACGGCGTCGACGCTGCTGGACGATAAGAACAACCTGGCGCCGCGTATCGGACTGGCGTGGCAGCCGCAGAAGTACAACAAGCTGGTGGTGCGGGCGGGGTACGGGATTTTCTACGAACGGCCGTCGGGAGCGATTAAGGGCGACCTGCAATTGACGTCGCCGTTCTTCTTCTACGCGAATGTCCCGTCACCGGTGGACATGGCCAATCCGTATCCTTCGCTGAACGTGAATCCGTTCCAGATTCCGGTGAACGTGACGATTGCAAGGAATGCGACCGGATCACCGAGCTGGCGGCGGGCGGATGGGACCGCGTTTCCGGCGACGGAGCCGTTTGGCGCGAAGAACATGACGTTCATCGACCCGTTCATTCGGACGCCGTATGTGCAGCAGTGGACGTTTAACACGCAGTTTGAACCGATGCGGGGAAGTCTCTTAGACGTGCGGTATGTGGGTACGCGGGGCGTGAAACTGATGGGGCGTGTGAACATGACGCAGCCGCAGGATCCGCGTGTGAAGCCGGTGAATGGGTTTACGGATATTTATACGACGACGGGGGCGCTGATCAATCCGGACTTCTTTGTGGACCCGCAGTATCTGGGGTTGAGCCGGAGTGGCGGATTCCGGTACCGGAGCAACTGGGGCTCGTCGAGCTACCATGCGCTGCAGGCGAACTTCCGGCGGCGGATGGGGAAATTTGTGACGGGGAACTTCGGGTATACGTGGCAGAAATCGATCGATACGGTTTCGAGCGACAACGCGGTGATCGAGCATGATGCCACGCGTATTGCCAATAATCGCGGGCCTTCGAGCTTCGACCGTACGCACCGGTTCACGGCGGCGTATGTGGTGGAGATTCCGAATCCGTTTGGGAGCAAGAAGGGCTTCCGTTCGGCGTCGATGGCGGGGTGGACGGTGAGCGGGATGACGACGATGCAATCGGGTTCGCCGTTTTCGGTGTTTGGCGCTTCGACGCGGAATGCGATGTTCTCGCAGCCGTCGGCGGCGCGGTTGGACTTTGCGCCGGGCAAGAACATTAACGATGCGCGGCTGAGCGGGCGGGTGCAGGACCGGCTGGACGCGTTCTACAACGTGGGTGCCTTCACGGATTCGCTGGACCGTTGGGGGAACACGGGGCGGAGCATTCTGCGCGGACCGGCGCAGGTGCAGCACGACTTTGTGATCTCCAAGTGGACCCGGCTGAAGGAGCAGCTGGGAGTGGAACTGCGGTTTGAGCTCTACAACGCGTTCAACCAGACGACGTTTTCGAATCCGGCGAGCACGTTCGCGGCGGCCGGGCCGGGGACGGCGGGGCGGATTACGTCGACGATCGGCGGACCGCGGACGATGCAGACCGGGATGCGGGTGCGATGGTAGGCGGACCCGGGGATTGCGTATACTAGCCCGGGAATGCGCATAAAACTGATTGCGGTAGTTGGGATGGTGGCGTCGCTGCCTTTTTGGGCGGCGGCGCTGCCGGAGACGAAGCCGGAGCAGGTGGGGATTTCCACCGAACGGTTGCACCGGGTACGAGAGACGATGCAGCGGCATATTGCCGAGCACAACATTATGGGGGCGGTGACGCTGGTGACGCGGAAGGGGCGCGTGGTACACCACGAGGCGCACGGGGAGATGGACAAGAATGCGATGTTCCGCATCTGGTCCATGTCGAAGCCGGTGGCGGCGACGGCGATTCTGATGTTGATGGAGGATGGGAAGGTTCGGCTGAACGACCCCGTTTCGAAGTTCATTCCGGAGTTCAAGGGGATGCAGGTGGCGCTGGATACGGGCCGGAGCGAACGGCAGGTGGAGAACGGGACGCCGATCTATACCGCCGTTAAGGCGACGCGGGAGATTACGGTACAGGATCTTTTGACGCACGTTTCCGGGTTGGGCAGCGGGCCGTTGAGCGGGTCGGCCGTGGCGAAAATCCCGAACGCGCTGGCGGGGAAATTGAGCGATTCGATTCCGAAACTGGGCGGGACGGTGCTGGAGTTCCAGCCGGGTTCGCGGTGGGCGTATAGCGCGCTGGCGGCGTTCGACACGTTGGGACGGATTGTGGAAGTTACTTCGGGGCAGACGTTTGGCGCGTTTCTGCAGAAGCGGCTGTTTGATCCGCTGGGAATGAAGGAGACGACGTTTCATCCGACGGCGGAGCAGCTGGCGCGGGTGGCGAAGACGTATCACCGGGACGGCGCCAAGATGACGGCGTTGACGGAGAAGAACCGGATGCTGAATTTGTACGGGAAAGAGTATGAATCGGGCGGGGGCGGGCTGTATTCAACGGCGGCCGATTATGCGCTGTTCGCGCAGATGCTGGCCGATGGCGGGCAGGGGAACGGGAAGCGACTGCTGAGCCCGAAGACGGTGGAGATGATGGCGTCGGCCTTTGTGCCGGACACGATGCCGGGGCGGCAGCCGGGGCGGGCGTTCGGGTTGAGCGTGATTGTGATCAATGATCCGGTGGCGGCGGGATATCGCGTGGGGAAGGGGTCGTATGGCTGGGACGGCGCGTTCGGCACGCACTTTTGGATTGACCCGGTGGAGAAGATTGTGGGCGTGATGATGATCCAGGTGGACAATTCGACGCGGCAGTTGGACCGGGACTTTGAGAGCGCGGTGTTTCAGGCGATTGTGGAGTAAACAGCAAACGGCCGCCGCGGGGTACGCGGCGGCCGTTTGGGTTGGTTGGGTTGTTGGTTAGAACTGGTAGCGGAGTACCATCTGGATCTGCCGGGCCGCGGTGGCCGAGGTGACCTTGCCGAAGGCGGAAGAAGCGAAGTTACCTTGCGGGTTCCCCATGTTGACATGGTTCCCCACGTTGAACATTTCCGTCCGGAACTGGAGGAAGTTCGAGTCCTGTTTGAACTTGAAATCCTTCTGGAAGGAGACGTCCCAGGTTTGGCGTCCGTCGGCCTCTGTGATGAAGGATCCGGCGTTGCCGTAGGTGTAGATGGGCTGGAGTTGGAAGGCCGAGGTATCGAACCACGGGATGTCCACGTTCCGGTTGCCACCGTTGTTGGGGTTGCGGACTACGTTGGGACGCTGCTGTGAGCGGCCGACGTTGGCGCGATCCTGGCCGACGACCACGTTGAACGGAGCGCCGGTCTGCAGGCGAGTGATGCCTTCTACGGACCAGCCGCCGAGAATGAAATTCGTCGCACGGTTCCAACCGGCACCGAATTGTTTGCCTTTGCCGAACGGCAATTCGTAGACGTAGGACGCCTGGAAAATATGGCGCAAGTCGATGGAGGAGCGGCCCCAATCGGCGCGGCGATCATACTGGTTCTGCGCGCGGGATTCGGCGAGGGAGGACTGGTTGTCGAGCGCCTTGCCCCAGGTGTAATTGACCTGGAACTGCAAGCCGCGGCTGAAGCGTTTGACGGCGTTGGCGCGGAAGGAGTTGTAGGAAGAGGCGAAGACGTTGTAGCCGGCATCGAGTTCGCCGAATTCGGGCATCAGGCGGCGCGGATTGACCGGGCCCGGTCCGGGGACGGGGGCCGTATTGAGTGCGCTGTAACCGATCTGGCGTTTGTTGGCGTTGCCGACGTAGCCGATGTCGACAGCGAGGTCATTCATCAGCTGGTGCTGAATGGTGAAGTTCCATTGCTGCGAGTATGGCGTGCGGTTTTCCGGATTCTGCGACCAGCCACCGATGGAGACGGAGCCGACGCGGGGCGGATCGGTGATGAGCAAATCGGGCAAGGTGCCGGTGTTGGCGGTGAAGAGTTCCTGTGGCGTGTAGGGCCAGAACTTGCGGAGATCCTGGAGCTCCTGGACGAAGGTGGAATTGTAGAAGATGCCATACGCGGAGCGGATGACGGTCTTCGAATTCACCTGGTAGGAGAGTCCGACGCGAGGCGCAAAGTCGCGATAGTTGGAGCGCTTCAGCGAGCGGCCGTAACCGAGCTGGTTGGCTGGATCGTTCGCTTTTCCGGTGGCCGGATTGACCGCCGGATTGGTGGTTGCCCACATGAGGTTTCCGGTGTACTTTCCGGTCTTTTCGTCACGGGTGACCAGCAGGTTGCCGAGGCGGTCGGTGGTGTCGTAGGGCGGGTTGGCGAACTCCCAGCGGAGGCCGATGTTGACGGTCAGCTTGTTGTTGACGCGCCAGTCGTCCTGGACGAAGGCCTGGGAGGCGGTGACATGGGCATCGGTAAGGGTGTTGCCGCTGCTGCGCCGGATTTCCGTGGGCGTGCCGAGGAGCATGGTGGCGAAGGAGTGGCCGGAATTGTTGTCGGAGAACAGCGAGGTGAGGCGGCGGTCGAAATCGCCGTTGCCGTTCATGGGGTTGGAGGTGTTGGTGTTGAAGATGCGCTTGGTGATGTTGGCACCGAACTTGAGGTTGTGACGGCCAACGGTCTTGGAGAGGTTGGCGACAAACTGGTTGATCTTGTCGCCGGTGATGCCACCGCCGCCGCCAACGGAGAATTCGCCAACAGCGTTCAGGGTGGGGATGGGGTCATACAAGACTTCGCGTTGGTACATCTTGATGCCCGTCTTGTCGAGGAAGTCACCGCGAGTGATGGCGGTGTTCAACGTGCCCCCCGGAATCGTGGGCTTGTTGTAGCCATACTTCACGTCGAGAACCGTGGTGGCGCTGAAGATGTGGGTCCAGCCGCCGGCAACGTTTTCCACGTCGAAGCGGTTTTCCGCGTAAAGATTGGGGTTGGCGTTCGGGACGACTTCGCCGACGCGTTGGCGAAGGTAGCGGATGTTGACAATGTCCTTGGAGGAGAAGTTGTGATCTCCGCGGAGGACGATGGCGTCGCGGTCATTGCTGCGGCCCGCGGTGTTGATGTAGTTGTTGTTCAGGCCGGTTCCGAAGTTGGGCAGCGGCAACAGGGTGTCGACGAAGAACTTCATGGCGGGGCTGATGCGGGCAGCCGGGATGCGATTGCCTGGGAAGGCATCGCGGACAATGCTTCCCTGGGCATTCAGGCGGCCGGAGAAGGGATCGAAGATGGTGCGGGGCTGTTGGGAGAAGTCGCCAGCGCGCTGCGCAGCCACGGGGACCGTGGTGTTGGCGGTGCCGCCGCGGCGGAGGCGGAAGCCTTCCCAGCTGGCGAACCAGAACGTCTTATCCCGGCCGTTGTAGACCTTGGGCAGGACGAGCGGGCCGCCGATGGAGACGCCGTACTGATTCTGCCTGAAGGGTACTTTGCCGGTGCCCTGGCGGTTGGCGAAGAAGTCATTGGCATCGAGCTTGTCGTTGCGAAGGAATTCGTAGGCCGAGCCGTGGAGGTCGCGCGTGCCGGACTTGGTGGCGATGTTGACGTTGGCGCCGGAGGAGCGGCCGAATTCGGCGGAGGTGTTGTTGAGAACGCGGAATTCCTGGATGGAGTCCATGGGTGGCGAGGCACCCGGGGAGTTCATCATCTGGAAGTTGTTGTCGACACCGTCGACGGTGTAGTTGTTGTCCTGACGGCGCTGGCCGTTGACGGAGATGAGCTGGGTGCCGGAGAAGGTACCCTGGCTCTGAGATCCGCCCTGGTCGCTGGTGCCGGGCATCAACATGATGAGGCGGGTGTAGTTGCGACCATTCACGGGGAGGCGCGCGAGTTCCTGGCCGGTGACGGTGCCGCCGACGGAGGCTTCCTGCGTCTGCAGGATGGCGGCGGTGGCGGTGACTTCGACGCTTTCGCTGACCTGGCCTACTTCGAGGGTGAAGTCGACTTTCACAGTGGAGGCGAGTTCGAGAATGACTTCGGGGACGATCTTGGTCTTGAAGCCGGGGTGGGTGGCGGAGAGTTCGTATCGGCCCGGGTTAAGCGGGAAGATGCGATAGCTGCCGGTGGTGTCGGTGGTAACGGTACGGCTAACGCCCGTGCCTTTGTCCTTCACGGTGATGACGGATCCGGCTACGACACTGGACTGACCATCCATGACGGAGCCGACGATGGTTGAGTTGGTGGTTTGTGCAACGAGACTGCTTGCAAGCAAGCTGAGTCCGATAAAAAAGCGTGAGAAGCCCGAAAAGCGACTAGGTTTCAAACGGTGATCCCCTGACATGAAATTGCCTTGCGGCTCAGGGGATTATTTCACATTTCAGAGGGTGGTAATACTAGAACGAATGCGTATGAGTGTATGGGTTTTCGTGTGGCTGGGGGCTGCGGCGATTCTGGCCGGGCAGGGGATGGCGACGCAGGGCGCGGCGGCGGCGGCGCGGATGAAGGCGAGCGGGCGGCCGTTTGCGGTGAAGTTGGTTGACGTGGCGGCGCAGGCGGGGCTGCGGGCGCGGTTCGTGAGCGGCGGGGAGACGGTGAAGAAGTACATTGTGGAGGCGAATGGGAACGGGGTGGCGTTTGTCGATTACGACAACGACGGGTGGGACGATGTGTTCCTGGTGAACGGGACGCGGTTCGGCGGCGGGAGTGCGGGCGGGAATTATTTGTTCCGGAATGAGAAGGGGCGGTTTGTGGATGTGACGAAGGCGGCGGGGATGGAACGGGTGGGATGGGGGAACGGGGCGTGCGTGGGGGATGTGGACCGGGATGGGTTTGACGATGTGTTTGTGACGTATTGGGGGGCGAACGTTTTGTTCCGGAATACGGGAAAAGGCGGGTTTCGGGCGGTGGCGTTGGCGGACAAGGGGGAGTGGAGCACGGGGTGTTCGTTTGTGGATTATGACCGGGATGGGGTGTTGGATTTAGTGGTGTCGCGGTACTTGGGGTTTGACTTGGCGAAGGTGCCGCTGCCGGGCGCGGCGGCGAATTGCCAGTGGAAAGGGGCACCGGTTTTTTGCGGGCCGCGGGGGCTGCCGTTCGGTGGGTTGACGCTGTACAAAGGCAAGGGGGATGGGACGTTTTCGGAGGTGCTGCGGCGGGAGGGGTTTTATGGATTTACGGCGGTGGCGGTGGATCTGAACGAGGACGGATGGGCGGATATTTATGTGGCGAGTGATTCGTCGCCGAGTGTGTTGCTGCGGAACAATGGCGATGGGACGTTTGCGGAGTTGGGCGCGGAGACCGGCGTGGCGTTTAACGAGCATGGGTATGAGCAGGGGGGGATGGGCGTGGCTGTTGGGGACTTTGATAACGACGGGCGGCTGGATTTGATGAAGACGAATTTCGCGGGGGATTATCCGAATTTGTACCGGAATATTGGCGGGGGAATTTTTGAGGACGTGGTGATGAAGGCGGGGTTGGCGGTGAATCCGCAGTACGTGGCGTGGGGGGTGG
>JBIKOG010000244.1:0-11049 GCA_044358225.1 Bryobacteraceae bacterium
AAACTGGATTGGGTACACTCTGTCATAGCGAAAGCCGTTTTGTTTGGTTCGTAACTGCTTGTGTGGAAACACAGTTATGCCAGATTTAACGGCTTTTTGCCATTACTTTGTGAGAAATGCGGGCTAAATAAACAGTGGCAGACGCGGGAGGGCAAAGCGAGCGGCGGCCACGCGCTCCGGAAGTGCCATCTCTATCCGATGCTCGCCAATCCCATCTACGCCGGACGGATTCGCGCCGATGGCGAGGTGGTGAAGGCTGCCCACGAAGGGATCGTTGACGAGAAGACCTTCGACCTTGTCCAGCAGAAATTGCAAGCCAACGCGCGAAACGCTGGGACCGAACGCCGGCCGAAGCGGGATCCCCTGCTCCGGGGAATTCTCTATTGCGCCTCCTGCGGTGGGCAAATGGCGGCCACGTATGCGTCGAGCAAGCACCGGCAGTATCGCTACTACGCCTGCCCCCAATCCACGCAGCGGCGTGCGGACGCCTGTGTGACCCGGTCGGTTTCCGCGCCGGTTGTCGAGAACGCAGTGCTCGAAAGCGTTAAACGGTTCGCCACCACACCCGAGGTACTCGAGGTGGCAGCGAGCGCGGCACGCCTGCGGCTGATGGCGGAATTGGACCAGCAGCGGAAGGAACTCAAAGAGGTCAATATCATCCTGCGCAACGCCCGGTCGCAGTTGGCGCGGGCTGGCTCCAAGGACCCAGGACGGGAGGCGATGCTTCGGGACAAGATCGACGCGGCACAGCGCAAGGCTGATGGCCTTCGGGAGTCCGTTACACGCGGTGAGCGGCTTCGGCTTGACGATGAAACCGTGGGCCAGCGGCTGAGAAACTTTGAAGAGGTGTGGAAGGTCATGGCGATCGAGGAACAGTCCCGACTGCTGCGGACGCTCATTGAGCGGGTCGGCTACGACGGCCGGCGCGAGAGCGTCCGGATTACCTATCACTCGAATGGCGTCCGGGAATTGTGTAAGGGGGTGGCGTGATGGCCGAGCGACGCGAAGACGAGGTGCAACTTCAGTGGGATCGGCGGAAGGGGCGGCCCGGGCGGCAGAAGGCGGGACCACCCCTGGGGCCCCGGATCCCTCGTATCACACGCCTGATGGCGCTGGCGATCAAGTTCGAGGACATGATCGCTCGCGGCGAAGTGCGTGACTATGCCGAACTTGCCCGCCTGGGCTTCGTCACGCGGGCCAGGCTGACGCAGATCATGAACCTGCTTCTGCTGGCTCCGGAGATTCAGGAGGCGATCCTGATGCAGGAGGCGATACCGGACTTCATGACGACCGGCGAGACGAAACTGCGCCGGATAACGACGATTGGGGATTGGGAGCGGCAGAAGATCGAGGCGAAGCGCATCGGCTTTGCAATTGCGCCGCGTGGCCCACGGGGCAATGTCCGAGGTGCTGCGGCTGAAGGCTATTGAAGGCGCGTTTTGCCGTAGGCGTCGCCGCTGATACCCTGCGGTAATGCCCGTTAAATCGCCGCGCACATATTTTGCGGACCAACTTTCCGGTGAACCGCCTCTTACCCAGAAAACGGCATCACGCCTTTGCGATCTTGCCGCCGACATTCGGGCTGCTGAACCATGGTCCTCACTCGCGGAAACGAATTTGATTGCGGTGCAGCGCGCTAAGAACTGTGAGCCTGACTTTATTTCGGTACTAGGAGCGGCCGGAAAACACCGGGGTTTTTTTGTGTATCCAGGAATCCGCGGATATGCGTGGACTCAGGAGATGGTTTCGGCTGAGCGGCAAACCGCCCAACGGCTGCTAATGACGGAAAACGAATCCTTCCAGGTCAATTTTGTGCCGCGAAGCGAACTTGCCAGCCTCGATGTCGATCTGATGAACCGTTGTCGATGCGAAGCGACGGCAGAGGGCATTGAGTTTCGTTCGGTTCGGAAGGGCTGGTTCCCTTGGTACATCAACGAGGAGGAAGGGCGGCGTTTGTGCACCGTGATGGAGGCATTCATGGCGCTGGTCTATAGCGGCCTGATCTACAGGAGGCATCACGACCTCTGGCCCGAAAGCCAGTCGGTGATGCCGATGATGTTTCCTAAAAGCCGGAAATGGGATATGACTGTGTTGAATATGCAGTTGACGCGGGTGAAGGAACCCCGACTCTGGGTTGCACCGGAGCTTTTGCGCGATCTTCCAACTGGGCCGAAGTCAGGCGCAATGTGCCTGGGCGACATCATTCTTCCCGGTTCAGTCGGCCAACTCAACGAACGCCCGGCGGTAGTGCATATGGTGGCTGCTGTGGATAACCGTTCGGGATATGCCTTTTCGCCGAGAATCAGTAAACCGGGCGAATTGCTGGCGGTAAGCGCCTCTGAAGCTCTGCTTTCGGCCATCAAGGAACGGCGCAAAGTTCCGGAAAAAGTCTTCGTCCCAGAGCCCTTCTATGCGGAGGTGCTCAGTGAACTAGGGCGGGTCGTTGGTTTCGAACTCCAGGTCCGGCGGCACCTCCCGATGCTGGAAGAGCTTTTCCGGGAACTCACCCGTTATGCGGAACGCCCTCGGGGCGGTAAGCCTGCGTCAATCAATTAAAATTCACTGAGATTCTCAGACACCAGCGCCGGCTGAAACAGTCGGAGGGCCAGAAAGCCTTCCAGTCGTGATGGAAGAAATCCACAGGCCTGGGCTGGCAAGAAAAATATTTTTCGGCAAATCAATGAGATGGGCTGTGGATTCAGTTCGCTCTTTGTTCGCCGTGCTAGGATTGAGTCGCATTTTGCGCCGGACGTTTCGTTAGACGTGGTTTCTGCGGTGTGCGGGCGGCCGTTGCAAGGCGAACTCTCATTGAGGCACCCGAACATGGCGTTCAAATTTCATAGCTTTTCGCGTCCCGATGTGCTGAAGCAGTTTCAGCCGGAAATCCTGCTTCAGTTGTTAACAACCGCCCGTTTTTTCTTTGAGATGCGAGGGTTTCGAGTTCCCGAAGGGCCCGAGGGTGCCCTCGACTATCCGACTTTGGCTGGAATCCTTGCCGAACCTGATGACGTGATGCCGTCAGATTTGATCGAGGCGCTGCACTTGATTAGCGAACTCGGCACCGACGAGCAGTTCGATGACTTGTTGGACCTCGCTACGGGTGCCGGCGTTGCGGTTCCCGACGATACGTCGGCGGCGGATTTGGCCGCCCGGATATGGTTGAAGGACCGCCGTTTACTGGAACGTAAGGAGCGGGAAGGAGTCTTTGAGCGCCGGAAGACATTTCACAGCTTTCGTGCCAAGAATTCTCAACTGAAAATTGACGTCGCTGCTCTTCCACCGCATTTTTCCGATTTAGAGGAGGAACTCGATGCGTACTTCAGGAAGAAGAAGAAAGGTGCCGGCTGTCGCATCATCGCGCGCCGGACGGACCGGGATGTACGATTTCTCGTCCAGCACGGTCAGCCGATTCGCCGCGAGCCAACCCGGGTCGGGCGTGAATCGACGGTCACCATTTTCCGCCCAGAGCGAACGGACATCGTCATTCTGGATCCCGCCTGCCGGGAATTGCGAATCAATGCCAACAGCACCCAAGATTTGCGGAAGTTGAAGGATCTGTTCGGGTTGTACCTATTCGAAGACTCTGATGCCTTTGTCTACGCCGCAAAGTATTCGCTTGAGCCGCTACGTGTCCAACGGGAGGCATCCCTGCGTTGTCGCGACATCGAGGGGATTGCCGCCGTTCGAGTCCGGCAGGTGGAGATTGGCTTTGCCGGAGAGAATAACCATATTCGGATCGAGAAGGCGAATGACATCTTCAAAGCCTTGGCCACAGCTCGTTACGAAAATAATGAGCCGATCTACCGAAAAGCCATTTTCAGCGTGAATCTGGAAGGGGAAAAACGACCGCGAACGCTGTCAGTTCGAGAGGGCAACACGGCCGCCTATCAGCGGGGCGACGAATCGGCTGTGATCGAAAACTGGATGACGGCGAGGGGGTTCATTCTGATCGGGTCCGGATCCTATGAGAAAACTGCGTGATCTCTGGGCAACTCTCGAACGAGTCCCCGACCTGGAGGCGGTGCCGGCTACCTGGGCGGAGGTTGCCGGCGCCGACTTTGACGTGTTGTCCCCATTTCTCCGGCCGACAGATGTGGTCGGGACACTCTACCCGTGTCCGCATCGATACGCGGACTGTCCACGAGGAATCGTGGATTACGGTGACGGGGAAATCGCGGCCCTATGCCGCGACCAGTACCGCTCTTGTGCGCGAGTCCCGCTCACGTTACGGGAGGCACTGGTCTCTGAAGTTGATCTGGTTGCCTTGATGGGGGCGGCCTTGGCAACTGCTGGAATACAAACACAGCGGATGCTTCCGCGCAGCCAGGCTGTTTGGGCGGTCGGGTTATCAACTCGCCGCATTTTGCCTCGGGCGCCTGCTTTTTTGATTCTCTGCCAAGGCGAAGGCGCTTTCGAGAATCGGGTCCGCGACCTCCTGCTCGAGGTTTCGGGCCCGTTTTTATTGGTGGCGCCGACGAATCGATTTCTGACCGTCGCGCTACAGGAACGACTGCAAGCTAGAAACGTTGAATTTGTTGCTCTTGAAGACGAAGTAGGACTCAATCAGCATGGTCAATTTGCGCGGATTGAGGCGCCGCAAGCCTTGTCGTCGATGCCAAGTGAGGACGCTGGCGACAACGGGATCGAGCGTTCCATCGGCACGATGGAGTCGGTGGCGGCAGTCCGCGAGTACATCGCCGTCCGGGCGCTGACACTCACGGCGTTTGGAAATCAGTTCGATACGACCGACCGCACCGTCCGGCGCTTTCTCAAAGAGGGAAAAATGCGTCGTGCCAATTTCGAAGCGATGGCGGCCAGCATGGGCCTGACTGCGGCGGAACTGCTTCAGGGTCTTGTGCCGTCGGTGAACCCGCGGAAGCCGCGGTAGCGAATCTTCCAGATTTCTTCCGGATTTCTTCCGCCTATCTTCATATCAGAAAAATTACGCCTCGGGCATTCTCGATAAAGAGTTTGCGGGCAGCACCCCGCAGCGAGTATCGAGATGACCCAAAGAACAGCCCAAACCACTTTAAATCAACACGTTGGCGTTACCCGGCCAACGTCCACCGCTGACCTCCGCCCGGCTGAAAGATCCTTCCTGGCGGCCATGACAGGGCTTGGCTTCGGCCGCTTTGAATTCGTCCGGATCGAGCAGGGCGAGATCGTGCTCGACCCGTGGCCCACCGCCGTCTGTGACGTGAAATTCGGCTCTGCCGACCCGGGGGCAACGAGAACGGTGCCGGCGGAATTCGATCTCAAGCCGCAGGTGACGGAACTGTTCGCCTACGTCCGCTCGGTCGGTTCGGGGGAGATCCGGACGCTGGAGGTCAAAAGCGGTCTGCCGTTTTCGATGGAGATCGACTACCGCGTCGAGGGAGGTCACCGTGGTTAACGCGATATTCCTCGAGGCTTACCCGATCGCGCTACGTGCCGCCAAGGTACGGGCCATGGCTGCGGTGTCATCGGGCATCATCCCGGTGTCGGACCGTGAGGATTTTGAGCAGGAGGGTGTCGTCGCTTGCCTGCGCGCCCTGCCGCGTTTCGATCCTGCCCGGGCTTCACTGCGCACCTTTATCGAAAAGATCGTTGCGGCGAGACTGGCGTCGCTCGTCCGCCAGGCCCGCCGCAGTCCAGAACTGGTGCCGGTCGAGATGCTGTGCTGGCTTCCGGTTGAGTCGAAGGCCGCCGGGCGGGAACTGCGCATGAGTATCGATCGCGTCGTGGCGACCCTGCGCACCGATGACCGGGAACTCGTCCAGCTTCTGTGTGACCACTCTCCCGCCGAGGCGAGCCGCCGGTTGGGTATCCCCCGCTCGACGCTGCACGAACGGATTCTCCGGCTGCGCCGCCGCTTCGCCCGGGCTGGGCTGGACTGCCGGGACCACCGCGCTGCCGGAGGTGTGCGGTGATGGATCATTCCCAACAGATCTTGGCAGTACCGTGTGCCTCGATCCTGGTCGGCGAGCGTTACCGGAGAGATCACGGGGATCTGACAGAACTCGCCGCCAGTATCGCCAGCGAGGGACTTCTCCAGCCTGTCGGAATCACCGAAGAAAACCTCCTGGTATTCGGCGAACGCCGCCTGCTTGCCGTTCGTGACGTCCTGAAGCAAACGACCATTGCCGCGCGGATCGTGAGGGTATCGACCATCCTGGCCGGCGAGTACGCCGAAAACGAAATCCGGAAGGATTTTGCCCCCTCGGAACGGGTGGCGATCGCCAAGGCGCTGGAAGGTGAGATCGGCAACCGGCAGGGACAAAGGACAGATCGGCAACTTCCGGACAATTGTCCTGAAGTTGTCGCGGGGACGCCGACCCGTGAACTGATCGCGAGCAAGGTCGGTTTCCACAGCTACAAGACCTATGAGCGAGCCAAGAAGGTCGTCGAAAAGGCGGTCGACGCGGTTCTGTCCCAGATGGATGCCGGGGATCTGTCAATCAGCGCCGCGGCGGTGATCGCCGAGCAGCCGCCAGATCGGCAGGTTGCAATTGCACAACTGCCGAAAGAGGAGAAGCGGGCGGAGGTGCGGAAACTACGCCGCCAGGATCTGCCCGCACCAGCCGCGGCGCGGAAACAGGCGCTCGAAAGCGGCATGGCCATTCTGGACCGTAACTTGAACTACCAACTGCCGACGCCGGAGTCGATGCGGCCGATCGTGGAGCGTAACTACGCCGCCATGGCGGTCCTCGACGGGGTTCGCGCAATTACGACCTGCCTCTATCCCGCATCCGACATCGCCGCCGCCATCGGCAGCTTGGACACGCCCGATGTGGACTTCGCCGGTTCCTGCCGCAAGGCGGCGGCCTTCCTAGAACTAATCAACCAGGAGATCGAACACCATGCGCGTCACTAAACGGTCGGAATTGAATGAAGCCATTCGCGAAACCGTCGCTGAATTCGCTGCGGCGGGCCGGCGCTTTCTCAACCGGGACATTGTCGACGCGGTCATCGACCAGCACGGCGAACTGTTCGGTGAACTGGGACGGCAACTCGCCCGGGAGAAACTGTTTGACCTGGCGCGCCGGGTCATGAAGACCGCGGCCGAACTCACCGAGAGCGAGACACGGCTGCAACTCGGCCTGGATCTTCCCGAGTTCGACATGCCAAACCTGATCGCCGTGCCGGTGGATATCGCCAATCCGCTCAATGGTGATTGTGAGTGGGTGCCTGTGCTGCAAGCCACGGTCGCCGACCTGGACGCCAATCTGCGGATGCTGGATGTCCAGATCGCCGCCGATCAGCGCCGCCGCCACCACATCGGTATCCTGCGGCAGCGCGTGGTCGCCGTCGTGGGCGGGGAATCGACGTTGACGGTGGCTGAGGCGGCCGCGATGGTGCGGGAGCTGCAGCCAGCATGAGCGCGACCCTCCGAACCACACCTTGGGCCCATCAGCGGGAGGCTGTCTCCTTCGTCCGGGACCTCTATGGTCGCGGCAAACGTGGCGCCATGATTGCCGCGGCCATGGGCACCGGGAAATCCGCGATCACTGTCTACCTCTGCGCCGAGGCTGGGTTTCAACTCATTCTCATCATCTGCCCGCTGCGGGTGGTCCAGGTCTGGAAGCCGCAGTTCGCAACGCACGCCGCCGCGCCGTTCCATGTCGTCCCGCTCGACGATTCTTTCGCAAGCGTCCGCGCCAAACTGGCCGAGGCCGAGCGCCAAATCAAGCTCGCCAAGGCGCGGGGCGTGCCGGCCGTGGTCGTCATCAACTACGACAGCGTTTGGCGGACGCCGTTCGCCGAATGGGCGCTGAAGCAGAAGTGGGACCTGGTCGCGGCCGACGAACTGCACCGCGCCAAGGCGCCGGGAGGCCGGGCCAGCCGGTTCCTCGGTCAACTGGGCCGCTCCGCACGCCACAAGCTGGGCCTGTCCGGCACGCCCATGCCGCACTCACCGCTCGATGTGTACGGCTACTTCCGGTTCATCGATTCGTCTATCTTCGGCTGGTCCTTCAACAAGTTCCGCCAGCATTACGCCGTGATGGGCGGTTTCCAGAACCACCAGGTCGTTGCCTACCAGAACCTCGACGAACTCAACCGGAAGTTCTATGGCGTGACCTTTGCCTGCGGAAAGGACGTGCTCGATCTGCCGCCCGAGGTCCATGTCACCTACACCTGCCAACTCGGCGCGGAAGCCCGGAAGATCTACCGTTCACTCGTGCGGGATCTGATGGCCGAGGTGCAGTCCGGCGAGGTCACCGTGGCGAATGCGCTGGTGAAACTCCTCCGTCTGCAGCAGATCACCGGCGGCTACGTCCGCACCGATGATGGGCAGGATACTCAGATTGATTCCGCCAAGATGAACCTGCTGCGGGACGTTCTCGAGGATATCGAGCCCACCGAGCCGGTCGTCGTGTTCTGCCGGTTTCACAAGGACCTCGATGCGGTGAACCGCGTGGCCGACGAGACCGGCCGCCGGTCCTGCGAACTCTCCGGGCGTCTTGACGAACTCAAAGCCTGGCAGGCCGGCGAGGCCGCCGTGCTTGCCGTGCAGATCGATTCCGGCGGCATTGGCGTCGACCTCACCCGTGCCCGCTATTCCATTTATTACTCGCTCGGCTTCTCGCTCGGCTCCTACGAGCAGAGCCTGGCCCGGATCCACCGCCCCGGGCAGACCAGGCCCGTCGAGTACATCCACCTCCTCGCCGAAGACACCGTCGACGAGAAAGTCATGACCGCGCTCGCCCGCCGCGCCGACGTGGTCAACGCCGTTCTCCCGCAACTGAAAGGAAAACCATGAATACCGATGAACTGAAACGATTCGTCGCGCTCGAAGAGCAGCGACGGGAAGTCGAAGCCCAGGTCGACACGATCAAGGCCGAGGTCGCTGAACTGGAGGGCCGCCTTCTGCCGCAGTTTGAGCAGAGCGGCCTGGAGCGGGTTTCGATCGACGGACGCACCGTCTACGTCGAACGGAAGCTCTGGGCCAAGGCCAAAGACGGCGACAAACCGGCTGTGTGCAAGGCGCTGCGGCGCGCCCGGCTCGGCGATTACGTCGAGGAGACCTTCAACACGAACTCTCTCAGCGCCTACGTCCGGGAACTCGACCGGGAAGGACGGTCCATGCCGCCCAGCCTGGCCGGAGTCCTCGACGTGAGCGAAGTTTTCAAACTCAGAACCCGAAGGAGGTAACCCCCTAATGCCTATCAAAGAAATCGTCATGAACACACCGGAGGCGGCGAGTCCGTTCGTCGTCTTCCAGATGCCCGTAGCGGAAATCCGGGATGCCGTCGCCGCCAATCTCGGCGGGAACGGCATGAGCGCGACCGACTTCGAGCGGATCAAGATTCCGGCCGGCGGCGGCACGGCATGGACGCTGCAGACCCTCGACGGCGAGGAGATGGTGAAGGATCTTTCCGGCATCATCGTCGCCTGGCGCGACACGCGAGCCTACTGGAGCGTTTCGATGGATCAGTCGGAGGGGAACCAGCCGCCCGATTGCTCCTCTGTCGACGCCCGCACGGGAGTGGGCAATCCCGGCGGGGACTGCCACTCCTGCGCCTTGGCACAGTTTGGAAGCGATCCGAAGGGCGAGGGCCAGGCCTGTAAGCTCGTTCGGCAGTTGTTCTTCCTCCGCGAGGAGAACCTGCTACCGGAGATCGTCAGCCTGCCTGCCAGTTCCATCAAGGCAGCGCGGCAGTACTTCATGCGGCTGGCCTCGAAGGCGGTTCCCTGTCACAGCGTCATCACCCGGATCAGCCTGGAGAAGACGAAGAACGGTCAGGGCATCGTGTACTCGCGAGCAACCTTCGCCTCCGGCGGCCGCCTGTCGGCCGAGCAGGCGGCGAAGATCCGCGATTACGCCGCCATCCTCAAGCCGCTGCTCGATTCGGCGTCCCCGGCCACTGGTGCCCGGGATGGCGGTGAAAGCGACGGCGAGGTCATCTGAGCTCAGCAGCGCAAGAACAGAAACAGGAGGTTTGGATGCACGGAGACAGGAGTGTCATCCGGCAGTTCATTGAGCGGGTTCACGGTCCCGAGCCGCATGGCTGGCTCGTGATCTGGACCCGGCAGGATAAGGCGACCAGGGCGTTCCCCCTCCGGGAGGGGGGCGCCTTGGAAGCTGCCGTCGACTACTGCGCCGAACGGGCCTCCCGGCAGGATGCCTATGCCGCGGTGGGTCTGCAGGGCAACGCGCCCGAGGGCGGCGGCCGGGGCAGGGAAGACGGGGTAGTGTCGGTGCCGGGCGTCTGGGCCGATATCGACTTCGGCAGCGAGGTGCACAAGGCTCAGGACCTGCCGCGCACCGAGGCCGAGGCTCTGACTATCGTCGAAACCGTCGGGCTGGAACCTTCGGTTATCGTGCGCAGCGGGTTCGGGCTCCATGTGTACTGGCTGTTCGATCGGCCCGTGCGTATGGGACCGGTGGCTGACGGCATCGACATGAAGGCGTTCACCTACGTCGAGGCAATTCGCCAGGGTGTAACACCGGTGCTAGACCGGGCCGCGGTCGGCTGCGTGCTTTCCGAGTTTGCCGTCACACTCGCGTCTGGACCGGGCCGCGCAAATGCAAAGGTGACCGCGAACTTTATCGGGTCCGGCAAAGTGGTTCGGCCCTCGACGATCACGATTCCTTCGGCCGTCAGCGAGGAGTTTCTCAACTCAGCTTCCGCCGCCATCACCATCAACGGCGTCAACTACGTGACGAACCGGAACTTCGTGATGCTGGAGCAGACCTGGAACAACTCGGTGCGGGAGCAGACCGGGTTCTATCCCGGGTCTGGCACCGACACGGGCGCCGCGATCCGCGGCCGGATGGAGTTTGGAGATCGCATGCCGGGCTTCAAGTTTCAGGCGCGGTTCGATACGGGTTCGACGGAACTCACCGACCTCTACGCGCAGACCGAGGGGACGATCACCTGGTCGCTGCAGGGTGCGCTGATCAGCGGCTCGACATATCACGGATGCACGGTCACCTGGCATCGGGTGCGGTTTGCCACTGCTGTCGTGAACGATGCCGATGGGATCGTGACCGTCGAGGTTACGGTGCAGCCGCTCTGGCATACGACCAACGGACTGCTGACGGCCGCCGTTACCACCAACCAGGAC
>JBIKOG010000003.1:0-98395 GCA_044358225.1 Bryobacteraceae bacterium
TCGACTGCCGCCTCGCGACGACACCCGCAAAACTCGAGGCCAAGATGGGGCGCTACTCCTTTCCTGTAGGACTCTTTCATTCCCTACTACATGCCGGTTTATCCCGGCGCACTGCCAGGCACCAATTTAATCTTCGCCGCCGCACTACCGCCCCAACGGCCGCCAGCAAATCGAATCCAACAACCCGTCAAACGCCCTGGCCACCTCCGCCGGGGCATCCGAATATTCCACCCATCCATTCGGCGCCAGCGTCATGTACCGCGACCGCAGCCCTCCCGCGTCCCGCCGGTACTCCTTCCGCTCCCCGTGCGGACTCTCCCAACTCCGCACCTCCCACTCCGCCCCAAACTCTTCCGGCCGCTTTGCCGAATAATGCAGCCCACTCACCATCCGCAGCGTATACCCCCGATACCGCACCGTATGGTGCACATCCCCATGCTCCCCCGTCGCCGACGCAACCCGCATCCCCCGCGGCACGCAAAACGAAATCAAATCCAAATCACTCGAGATCCGCTTCCCGGCGCACCGCACCTCCCCGCACCCTGGCACCACCCCGAGCAACATCAGCCCCATCACAATCGTTCCCATGCAAACAGCCTAACCCCCAAAACCCGTGTCACACACGCAGCAATCTCGGGCACGTATACTCCGTTTGTGGGCAAATCCACCCGTCAACCAAAAGTGGACTCACGCTTCCGAGGAACCTTGGCCCCCGGCGGCCGCGTCTCCCGCGGCGGCGTCATCCTCCTATTCTTACTGGGACTGCTCTGCACTCTGGCCGGAGCGGTCCCACTAATCCGGGCACTCCCCGTACTGCTCGACTCCGAAAAAACCCTCGCCACCGTGACCGCCATTGAACAATTGCCCGAGCCCAAGGAGTACCGCGCATGGGTCGAGTTCACCACCCGCACCGGCCAGCCCATCCGCGTCTCCAGCGACTTCGCCGACCGCCGCCGGACACGCCGCCTCGTCCCCGGCCAGCAGCTCAAGGTCTACTACTCCCGCACCAATCCACAACGCGTCGAGCTCTACACCCGCCAAACATTTTGGGTCGGCGGCTGGCTGTGGCTCGTCCCCGGTCTCTTCCTGCTCTGGCTCAGCGGGCAAGCGTGGCAGAGCCGGCCCAAAAACTCCTGATACAAAATCGCCCCCCCAACGCACATACCCTCCGTGCGCCCACTACTAATCCTCCTATCCACCCTGGCCCTCCAAGCCCAGCCCTACGCAACCAACCTCAATAACCCCCGCGGCCTCGCCTTCGGCAACGGCAACCAGCTCTTCGTAGCCGAAGCCGGCACCGGCGGCGCCAATGACACCATCGGCATCTGCCCCGAACAGATCCCCTTCCCCCTCGGCCCCGCCACCGGCGGTCTCACCGGCCGAGTCTCCCGCATCACGCCGTCCGGCAATCGCCAAACGGTCACCGATAACCTCCCGTCCACCCAAACCAGCGCCCTCACCGGGAACGAAGTCTTCGGCGTCACCGCCGTCGCCACCCACTCGAACGACGTCTACGTCCTCGTCGCCGCCGGCTGCACCAAGGGCAATCTCAACCAGCCCAGCGCCCTCTACAAAATCGAGCCCAACGGCAAACGCACCCGCATCGCCGACTTAAGCACCTACTACCGCGCCAACCCGCCCGCCATCCTCGATACCGACCACGATCCCGACGGCGTCCCCTACGCCCTCCTCCGCAAAAACGGCGACTGGTACATCCTCAACGCCAACCACGGTGTGCTCGATAAAGTCGCCTCCAACGGCACCATCACCCGCGTCACTGACCTTACCCCCCAATACGGCCACATCACTCCCACGACAATGGCCGAAGGCAAGGACGGCAACATCTACATCGCCAACGTCGGCCGCGTCCCCCACCTCGACGGCCAGTCCATCCTCATCAAAATCGACCCAACCGGCGCCGCCACCACCGCCGCCACCGGGCTCACCAACGTCCTCGGTCTCGCCGTCGATTGCCGCGGCAAATTCTACGCCCTCGAAACCGCCACCGGCAGCACCGGCGCCCCGCCCTTCTTTGCAAAAAACACCGGCCGCGTCGTCACCCTCAACAACGGCATTTGGACCCCGATAGCCACCGGCCTCAACATGCCCACCGGCATGACCATCGGCCCCAACGGCAATCTCTTCATCAGCCACCGCGGCCACGGCTTCTCCAACCTCCCCGGCCAGGGCGAGATCATCACCATCAATCTCCAAGGCTGCCGCTAACCCCGGTCAGGCGCAACATGGACGCCTCCAAACCAAAAGCCGAAGGCCAAAAAACAAACTCCCCCAGCCGGCTCGCCAACGGCAAGCCCGACGTCTGGCCGGAAGGATACTTCGATCGCGCCTTCGGCTTTTGGCAGGGGCCCTTCCCAGAAATCGAAGACCCGCCCCCCGAACCGCTCGCCCCCATCGACTCCTGGGACTAATCCAACAACCCCAAATCCCCAGCCAACCGCGCCCGCAAAATCGCCAACCACTCCGCATCCCGTCGCCGCGCCAACCCCCAAATAGCCTCCAACCGTACATCCTCAAAAGAATCCCCCAACCGCGCCCGCAGCGCCCCCCGAACCTCCTCCGAATCTGCCTCCGCCATCGCCCACCCGGCAATGTAGTCCGCAGCCATTCGCGGCAATCAACACCCGCGGCTCGCATCGCGTGAGTACACAGCCGATGTATACCTGCCACCACCCTCGGAAAGCCAATCTCTCTCTGGTGCCGGCCACTCTGTCGCTACTCCGCGAACTGCGTAATCTTCACCTCTCGCCCATCGGGGAACACAGCCCGGATCTCCAGCTCGGCGCCAACTGCATGCAGGTAGCTAGCGAGCGTACTGACATACATATCTGTCCGCCGTTCCAACCTGGAGATATCCCCTTGCCCGACATGTAGTTCCTCAGCCAACTTAACTTGCGTCATCTCCCGCGCCTTTCGCAGTTGAAGCAACGACATCTCCTCTACCAGGCGACGATACTCAACCTCACTCGCCGCCCGCGAGCGCTCGGACATCCTGTCCCGGAGTTCCTTGAAATTTCTAGCCATGCTTAGCCCTCTCCTTCTCAATTGTCCTCAGATGCCGCTCGAAACGCCGGTCTGCATCGGAACATTCTCCTGATACCACCGGTCATTTCCCGTCTTGTCGCCGCCGAGCAGCAAAATCGCTGCGCGCCTTGCGTCGAAGGCGTAGAGCATCCGTAACGGGTCCCCTCCTGCCTGCGCTCTCAACTCACGCATCTCCGGAAATTTCGAAGTCAGTACATTGGAACTGTAAGGAAACCCTAGATTCGGCCCTCTCTCAATCAACAACTGGACCCGTGCCGCCACCTTTACCTGCTCCGATTCCGACAGCGTATCCCACCACTTCTCGAACTCATCGACAAAATCGACGACCCATTCCACGGCCAAAATATAGCACAGAACCAATATCGCTTTGAGTCGATAAATACCCCCCAACCCGGCCCTCACACCACAGCACAACCCCAGCGCCAGCATCTGCGTCAGGTGGACCAGATTCACCTGCGAGTCCATCACCGGCCGCCCCACCGGAAATCCGTTCACCAGAGATCCAAACTGCACATGCTGCGCCACCCCAACAGCAGCGGTCAACACCAGCCCCAAAATCGTCCGGTATCCCATGGCCCCATTAACCCACAATCGGCTACCATCGTTGTGGATACCCACCGTGATCGCAATCAACCCAGCCATCTGCAGCGGCAAACCCGTAATCGACGGAACCCGCATAATGGTACACAACATCCACGGCATGATCGCCGGCGGCTACACCGTCGAAAAGATACTCGCCTGTTACCCCGAGCTAACCCGCGAACAAGTCACCACCGCCATCGCCCACCCGGCAAAGTAGTTCAGCTAGTCACAGCCGATAACCAGCCAACCAATCGATCGCGAAAGAACATCGGCGCAATAGCTACGCCAGAACACACCGCGTCCACCCACCGCCCGCCTCCAAGTAGGGTACGCACGCCACCAACGGCAACAGCCCAGCCGTAAAACACAATCATACCCAGCACGATCGGCTCGGACACACGGAGTCCAAAAACCAGGACAACATAACAAATCAGGAGAAACAGCCCAACGACCGCCATCCCGATAATCTCTCGAACCCATGGCTTCAACCCACTCATGTCGACCTGTCGGCATCGTTACATACCGGCGTACGGTAGTTACAGATCCACCCCCTCACCCCCCAAACAACCGGTCAAAACACTCCCGCGTCCGCACCCGCATAACCTCCCACTCCTCCCCCAACCCACCCCCAACCTCCCGCCACCGTCCCACCAACTCCGAAAGTATCTCCAACTCCAACTGCGCCTTCGGCAAGCTCCCCTCCGCATGCCCATGAATCAGCCGCAACCCATGGTCCACAGCCCGGTAAAACGTCGCCGCCTCCCGCAAAAACGACGCATCCGCCCGCTCCAAATGCCCCATCTTCTCAACCACATCAATCCGCCGCGGCGTGTTCAACTGCTTAAAGAAAATCCCCGCACTCTTCAACCGCAAATACATCAACACAAAGTCGATATCGTAATACCCGCCCACCCCCGCCTTCAGCGAATTCCCGCCCCCTAACTCCTTCTCCAACCGCAACCGCATCTTGCGCAAATCCCCCCGCGAACGCCCGCTCTGCCCATACCGCCGCCAGTCAATCTCCTGCAAATCATTCAAAAACTCGGTCGCCGCCTCCAAATCCCCCGCCACCGCGTGGGCCTTCATGTACGCCATCCCCTCCCACGCCTCCGCCGTGCGCTCAAAGTAGTCCCGGAACGCCCGCTCCGTCTGCACCAGCGACCCCTCCCGCCCGTTCGGCCGCAACCGCGTATCGACCGCGAAAATAACCCCTTCCCCCGTATACGCCGCAATCACGTCGATCATCTTCTCCGCCACCCGCGTCCAGAACGGCAACTCCACCGCATCCCGGTTCGGCAGCACAAAGAACAGATCCGCGTCCGACCCCAAATCGAACTCCCGCATCCCCAACCGCCCCAGCGCGACAACCATCATCTGCTTCCGCGGCCGGTAGTTGATCGCCTCCGGCGGGTGCGACGCCATCACCGCCCGCAACGCCACTGCATACGCCGCCGCCATCACCCGCTCACCCAACTGCGACGTCTCCTCCAACGTCTCAAACACCGGCCGCCGCAGACAGACACTCTCACACTGCGTCCGGAACATCTCCCGCCGGAACCACCGCCGCAACTCGCCCGCGTCCGCATCCGCCGGCGGCTCCCCCGGCCCGCTGCCGAACAACGCAAACTCCGCCAGCAAATCCGGCGTCCGCAACAACTCCTCGCTCAGAAACGGACTCGCGTCAAACAGGTCAATCACCTGCTCGGCCAAAATCGAATCCTGGTCCATCAGCCGCAGCCACTCCGGCTTCTGCCGGACATGCTCCAAAAAGTGCTCAAACCGCGCACCACCGCGCCCCGGCGCCCGCCGGGCAATCGTAGCCGCTAACCCAGGGGCTATCTGCGACAAAAACTTCACTAGGTTAGATATCGGCTGTCCGCCGGAATCCTCCATACCTAACCCCGCCGGCTGCTGCGCATGAATCACCCGCGCATAGATCTCGGCAACCTCTTCCAGGTGCTGTTCCAACTCACCCAGCAGCTCCCGCCCCCCCAACTGCCCCGGCATCCGCCGCCCGACACTTTCCAACTCCCCCGGCTCCAGCGACAACGAATGCGTCTGCCGGTCATCGGCAAACTGCAACCGGTGCTCCAAAGTCCGAAAAAACTGGTACGCCGACGCCAGCCGCGCATACTCCGTCGCCGACAACAAATCCTTATCCCGCAGCCGCCCCAGCGCCAACAGCGTGCCCCCATGCCGCACCCACCGCTCCCGCCCCCCATGCAGCCGCTGCAAACACTGCACCAAGAATTCAACGTCCCGAATCCCCCCCGCGCACAGCTTCACGTCAATTTCCTGCGGCCCCCGCCGCTGCTTCAACGCCAACCGCTCATGCTGCCGAACCCGCGCCGCGCTCACAGCCTCAATCGCCGAAAAGTCCAACGAAGTCGCATAGATCAACGGGTCGACATACTCCAACAGCGCCCGCCCCGGCCCCGTCTCCCCGGCCGCCACCCGGGCCTTGATCAGCATCTGCAACTCCCAGTCCCGCCCCCGCGTGCCGTAGTACTTCTTCGCCGCCGCCAGCCCCAGACAGATCTCCCCCAGCCGCCCGTCCGGCCGCAACCGCAGGTCCACCCGGTAACACATCCCCTCGGCCGTATAGCTCGACAGCAGCTCCGTATACTGCGTCGCCAGCTTCGAAAAGAACTCCTGGTTCGGCCCACCCGCATAAACAAACATCAAGTCAATATCAGAGGAGTAATTCAACTCCTCCCCGCCCAGCTTCCCCATCGCCAACACCGAAAACCCGCACGCCCGCCCATCGGCATCCCGAGGCACCCCGAACCGGTCCTCCAACGCCTGCCGGATCCGCCGGTAGCTCACTTCCAAAACCGCATCGGCCAGCGTCGAAAGCTCCCCCGCAATCTCCGGCAACGGAGCCAGCCCCCGCACATCCCGCACCAGAATCCGCAACATCTCCCGCCGCCGGAACCGCGCCAGCAGCACCGCCTCCGGCACGCCCTCCGGAATGAACCGTTCCAAACGGTCCATCATCGTCTCGCGCGAAACAGTCCGATACAACTCGCCGGACGCGCAAATCGTCTCCAGCCATTCCGGCCGCTGCAAAACTTCCTCGGAAAGAAACTCCGAATGGCAAAACACCGCCACCAGCGATTGCAACCCCGCCGCCGTCCGTGTCAGCCGCCCAAACATCTCCGACGACCGGTCAAGTAACCTGGCCAAATAGTCCAGCGCCCGGTCAGGGTCCGGCGCGCCTTCCAACAGATACCGGATCCGATCGAGCGTCGTGTCCGGGATCCGCGCCTGCAAGACCACCACGTGCGCCCGCGCCCGTTCCGGTCTCCGAAAGGCAATCTCATCCACCCAGGCAAACATAGGCAGTTCCTAGGCGACGTCCGTCAGAAGCGTCACCGGATCCCCCGGCGCAAACGTCCCCAAACAAACAATGGAGACGTAAAATCCAGCCAACCCCCAACGCGGCGAAGTAAAATCGCCCGCCTTCACCTGCGGGTCATAAACGGCTTTCTGAATCGTGCCCGCGCCATAGGGATTCAGCGTCGCGCAAGGCTCCCGCATCTTGGTGATTTCAACGATCACCTCCCCCATCCGCCACTGCTGTCCCAACCGCACCACCCGCCGGTCAATGCCGGTGGTAGTGACGTTCTCCCCCATCGCGCCTGGATAGACGGGGAATCCCGCCGCCTTCAGCTCGTCCAGCCCCTCGGAGGTAATCCAAAGCAGCGCCTGCCGCGGCCCCCCGTGATACTTGGTGTTTTTCTGAATGTCCCCCAGAATCCCAACAGGGCCCACCTCGGCCGCCAGCACCGGCACCTTCGGCACCCCGCCCTTCGAAATACTGATCTGCAAAATCTGGCCAAGCATGACTACTACCAGTCAATCACAACGCCCGCCACCCCCGCCGGACCTACCCTCAGCCGAATTCCTGCGCCCCCAAAACAACGCGCTCGGTGAACACTCACCCGCCACAACGGAACCGATACAATGCAGCCATGATGCGAAAACTTAGCGTCGTATTGGAACGCGACCAGGACGGCTGCTACGCATGGTGCCCCGAGCTCAAGGGCTGCCAATCCCAGGGAGCCACCATCGAGGAAGCCCTGGCCAATATCCACGAAGCGGCACAGCTATTCCTGGAGACGCTCACCGCGGAGGAGCGATCAGACGGCCATTGAAGTACAGATCTAAGCCTCTACGCCTACCCCACCGGCTCCCAAAGCTCAATCTTGTTCCCATCGGCGTCATAAATCCACGCAAACCGCCCGTAGGACTCATCCATCCGCTTCTCGTCAATCCGGACGCCATCCGCGCCCAGCCGTTCCAGCAACCCGTCCAGATCCTGCACGATGTAGTTGATCATGAACGGCGCCGGACCCGGCCCAAAATACTCCGTCGTCGACGGAAAAACAGTCCAAACCGTCAGATGCTCTTTCTCCGGGTTATCGTGTTGACGCCACGGCAGCATCGCCCCATGCCCCCCATCGGCAATGCCCAGATGCTTCGCGTACCACTCCCGCGCCGCATCGCGATTCGCCGATTTGAAGAAGATCCCGCCAATACCCAGGATCTTCCCCCGCTGCTCCGTACTGTCCATTTCCTGTTTCTCCCTCAAGGGAGTATACAGAAATCGCGAACCACCCCTCACCGCGCCTTCCGCAAAATCGCAATCACCTCACTCCCGCCCACCGTCTTCCCCGCCGCCGACCCCACCAACGCAAACCCCTGCGCCCCCGCCTCCCGCAACTCGCGCTCCATCGTCCCCGCCCGCGTCGTCGCCAATAGTCTGTAAACACCCCCTGCCGCCTTCGACGGATCCAACTCCATAATCACCGCCACCTCCTTCCCGCCCCCCACGGACTCAAACACCGTATGGTCCACATACCCATACCCCGCGTCCGCCAGCGCCTGCATCTCCCGCTCCATCGTCGACGTCTTCGTCGTCGCCAACAACCGGTACTTCCGGCCCGCCACCCCAGCCTCTCGCACCATCGCAACCAACACCTGCCCGCCATTGGTGGCCCGTCCACCCATCACCCGGCTGAAACGGAATCCATCCGCCGCCGCCTCATTCAGCTCCTTCTCCATCGTCGAGGTGCGCGACGTCGCCAGCACCCGATAGTCATACGTGGGCTCCGCCGCCACAGCTCCTACCCCCATCGCCACAACGGCGAAGAAGGCAGTCAAAAGTCTATTTCGTGTTACTGTGTATCGCATACACAAATTAGTGTATGATATACACAGTTATTCTGTCAACAGGAAACATGACCGCAGACACCCGAGAAAAACTACGCGAACGTAGCGCCCTGCTCTGGGACGCGCAGCCCCGCGCCACCCGCGGGCCGAAACCGGCGGTCACGCGCGAAGACGTCGTCCGCGCCGCCATCACCATCGCCGATGCCGATGGCCTCGCCGCCCTCACCATGCCCGCCGTAGCCGAAAAGGTGGGCTTCACCACCATGGCCACCTACCGCTACTTCCCCAGCAAGGAAGCCCTCATCGATGCCTGTGTCGACGCGGCCATGGGCCCCCCGCCGCCCCGTCTCGGTCCGCACGAAGGCTGGCGCGCGGAGGTCCGCCACTGGGCCTACGCCAAACGCGCCATGCTCTGCGCCCGCCCCTGGCTCGCGGAGCTGCCCTTCGTCGCCGCCCCTCACGGGCCCAACTGGCTCAGCTGGCACGAAGCATTCCTCTGGACCATAGCGGACACCGGCCTCCCCCCAGAAGACATGATGGACATGCTCAGCATCGTGCACGGCTACGTCAGCGGCAGTTCCGACACGGCCATCTCCCTCGCCCGCGCCACCGCCCGCGGCATCTCCACAGAGGAGTGGGCCGAAGCGGTCGGCGCCGATCTCTGCCGCGCCATCAACGATCCCCGCTATCCCATCCTCTCGGCCATCCTGACGTCAAAATCCGGAGGCATCACCGAAGCATCCCCCCTCCCCGCCCGCGCCGGCCGCCCCCGCACCATGGACGAAAGTTTCGACTTCGGCCTGGAACGCGTCCTCGACGGCATCGAACTCCACATCAATCAAAAAAATTAGAAAATTAGGGACAGCCACCGCAATTACCAATTTCCTCTTACCCCCATTCCCCGTAAAACGTACCATCACCCCGGGGACACTGCGGGCAAGCCTCCCAACGAAATTCGGCCCGCAACCCAAACACAGCGGTGTCCCCAAAGACGCGGCACACCCCGCAGAAGGCGAAAAGAGTGCCCTGTGGAAAAGTCAGTCACTAGGGAAATCAAAATAGTTCCAACCCTCTAACCCCAACGCCACCAACCATCTACAGCCAAATCCCCAAACCCCAACTCGCCGGTTACTATACAAACCCCCAATAGAATCGGAGCAGTATGGCACTCCAAAACCACTCCACGAAACGCGCCGAATCCGCCCGGATCAACGGCGCCAAAAGCCAGGGCCCGAAAACGCCCGAAGGCCTGCTTAAAGCGAGAACCGCGACATTCACCCACGGTCTCTACGCCACCGAAGAAACGCTAAAACAATCCGTCAGCCAGGAAGGCTTCCTAAAGCTACGGGAATCCTTCTACAAATACTGGAAGCCCGAAGACGAATACATCGCCACCCGTGTCGACGAACTCACCTTCGCCCACTGGGAGCTAGCGAGATTAATGCTAGTCAGAAGATCCGAACTAGCCGAGCTCCACGCCAACACCGGCGGCGGCCTCCAAGCCGAACTCGAAGCCTGCAAACCCGGCTCCCTCGTCTACCGCCTGGAGGTCCGCATCAACCGCCACCAGTCCACGATCTCAAGACTCGAACGCGACATCATGCGCCTCAAGAAATTCGCAGCCAATCAAGGACCCTCCCAAGAGTCATTGAAAACAAACGACGAGCCCGAAACACCGCAAACCGTCGAGCCGCAAAACCCGCCCGCGCCACCGGTGCCGCCGACGAACATGACCATCAACGCGCCGCCGGACACCGAAATCCGGCCCGTAATGTAACCCGCCGCCCCAGATTTCCCTGGGAGCCGTCCCTGGGAGCCGTGCTACCGGAAAAACCCCAGACCTGGGAAATCACCGACCACACCCGAAGTGTGCCCAAAATTACCCCAAACCCGCCTCGCCCGGCGCACGACTGCACGCCGGACAGGGCCAACCACCTACCCTACAACCGGCAAATCAGCAGTTCGCGCTCGTAAACCATCTCCGGCGGCAAATGATCATGCAGGTCGATAAACAACTCCTCCTGCCCAATCACCTCCTGCCGCCACTGCTTCCGGTCGAACGCCTGCAACTCCTCAAACTGCTCCTTCGTGAAAGGCAGCCCCTTCCACTCCAGATCCTCATAATTGGGCATCCACCCGATCGGCGTCTCCCGGCCCGCCGCGCGCCCATGCGCCCGGTCCACGATCCACTTCAACACCCGCATATTCTCCGAATACCCCGGCCACAGGAACTCGCCCGCCGGCCCGCGCCGGAACCAGTTCACGTGGAAGATCCGCGGCGTCGTCGTCAGGTGCCGCTGCATCTTGATCCAGTGCCGGAAATAATCGCCCATGTGGTACCCGCAGAACGGCAACATCGCCATCGGATCGCGCCGCACCTTGCCCACGGTGCCCGCGGCCGCGGCCGTCATCTCCGAGCCCATCGTCGCGCCCACATACACGCCCGTCGACCAGTTGAACGCCTGGAACACCAGCGGCATCGTGGTCGGCCGCCGGCCACCAAAGATGATCGCCGAAATCGGCACGCCAGCCGGATCTTCCCAAGCCGGATCAATCGTCGGACACTGCGACGCCGGCGCCGTGAACCGCGCGTTCGGATGCGCCGCCTTCGCCCCGGTCTCCGCCGCAATCGCCGGCGTCCACCGCTTACCCTGCCAATCGGTGCACTCGGCCGGAGGCGTATCGGTCATCCCCTCCCACCACACACCACCCTCCGGCGTCAGCGCCACATTCGTGAAGATCGAGTTCTTCTGCAGCGTCAACATCGCGTTCGGATTCGTCTTCATCGACGTTCCCGGAGCCACGCCAAAGAAGCCCGCCTCCGGATTGATCGCCCGCAGCTCGCCCTTGGCGTCCGGCTTGATCCAGGCGATGTCATCCCCGACCGTCCAGATCTTCCAGCCCTTGAAACTCTTCGGCGGAATCAACATCGCGAAGTTCGTCTTCCCACACGCGCTCGGGAACGCCGCCGCCACGTAGGTCTTCTCGCCCTTGGGATCTTCGACGCCCAGGATCAGCATGTGCTCGGCCATCCAGCCTTCGTCGCGGGCGATGTTCGACGCAATCCGCAACGCAAAGCACTTCTTACCCAGCAGCGCGTTGCCGCCGTAACCCGACCCAAACGACCAGATCTCGCGCGTCTCCGGGAAGTGCGCAATGTACTTCTCCGGATTGCACGGCCACATCACGTCTTTCTTCCCGCGCGTCAAGGGCATGCCGACGGAGTGCATGCAAGGCACCACGCGCTTCTCGCCCTTATCGATTTCCTGGAACACGCGCAGCCCAATCCGCGCCATGATCCGCATGTTGACGACCACGTACGGCGAATCGGTCAACTGCACGCCAATCCGCGCCAACGGCGAATCCACCGGGCCCATGCTGAACGCCAGCACGTACATCGTCCGGCCCTGCATCGAGCCCTGGAACAGCCCCTTCAACTTCCGCCGCATCTTGAACGGATCTTCCCAGTTGTTCGTCGGCCCGGCGTTGTCCTTGGACAGCGAGCAGATGTACGTCCGGTCCTCAACACGAGCGACATCGCTTGCGTCCGAGCGGGCGTAATAGCAACCCGGCCACAGATCCTCGTTCAGCTTCGTCAGCGTCCCCGCCCCGACCATCTGGTCGAGCAGCGTCTGGTTCTCTTCGTCGGATCCGCTTACCCAATGGATCCGGGCGGGCTTGGTGAGCCGCGCCATTTTCTCCACCCACTTCAGCAGGTGCTTATTGGTGCTGAGCGGGGTGGAGGGGTTGCTCCGTACGGTCGTCTTAGTGGCCACGATGGTTACCTATGCATCCAGTGTAGCCCTGCGCCACTCCGTCCATGTCCACCCCAGTTTCCGGATCTCGTAGTAGAGCGGCCCTTCGTGCGGCGGCCGCGAGAAATCGTACTTGGGCGCCGGCCGGAACTGCTCCCGGTCGATGGGGAACATCTGAATCACCCGCTGCTGCGACGCGAAGCAATCGAGCCAGGAGCGCTTGACGCGTTGCCGGTCCGCGTCGAACTCGACGACGGTCTCCGCGGCTCCATTGAGGAAGGTATTCGGGACGAACTCGGCCCCGTAGGCGTGGTAGAGCGGGAACTCCCAGACATTCGGCAGCCCGGACAACGCCAGCGCCACCGCGTCATGATCGGGATGGCCGCCCTCGTAGGCGTGCGTGTAGACCCGGTCCGCCCCGAAGCTTTCCACGTAGGCCCGGATGCGCGGCCAATACACCGGCGCCTCCTGATCGGCCATGCCCAGGCAGTGGTACCGCTCGGACGCCATTCCAGCCTTGGCAAGCACGGCCATCGTCTCCGCCCGCCGCGCAGCCAGGTAGGAGCCCCGAGAGAGGAAGCCCGAACGCAAGGCGTACTTCAAATCCCGTGGCGCGGAATCGGTGGCGTGGACGATATGAACCTCGTGCGAGGGATCGGATAGCAGGGAGAAGCAGCCGAGCGTCTCGTCATCGGCATGGGCCACGGCAATCAGAATGCGCATACGAGCCATTATCGACCTGCTACACTCGCCACGTGCGCATCGGTATCACCTGTTACCCGACTTATGGCGGCAGCGGCATCGTCGCCACCGAGCTTGGCCTGGAGCTGGCCAACCGCGGCCACCAGATCCACTTCATCACCTACGCGAATCCCATCCGCCTCAGCGAGCGGCCCGACATCCTCTACCACGAGGTGGAAGTCTCCAACTACCCGCTCTTCCAGTACCCGCCCTACTGCCTCGCCCTCGCGTCGCGAATGGCGGAGGTGGCCCAGCAATACGAGCTCGATCTGCTGCATGTCCATTACGCCATCCCCCACTCGGTTTCGGCCATGCTGGCCAAGGGCATTCTTTCCTCCCAGCGCCGCCTGCCCTTCGTGACCACCCTCCACGGAACCGACATCACGCTGGTCGGCATGGACCGGTCGTATTACCCGATCACCAAATACTCGATCGAACAGTCCGACGCCGTCACCGCCATCAGCGAGGACCTCCGCCGCCATACCGTCGAGGTCTTCGACGTGACCAAGCCGATCGAGACGATTCACAATTTCGTGAACGCCGACCTGTACCGCCCGAGCGAGCAGCGCACGCCCGGCCCGCCGCGAATGATTCATCTCTCCAACTTCCGGCCGGTGAAGCGGGTGGCCGACTGCATCCGGGTGCTGGCGGAAGTCCGCAAGACCGTCGATGCCGAGCTATGGATGGTGGGCGATGGGCCGGAGCGCGGCGCCGCCGAGCGGCTGGCGCACGACCTGGGCCTGACCTGTTCGGTGAAGTTCCTGGGCAAGCGGAACGACGTCCCGGCGCTGTTGCGCGAAGCCGACGTGCTGCTGATGCCGAGCGAAATGGAGAGCTTCGGCCTGGCCGCGTTGGAGGGCATGTCGTCCGGCGTGGTGCCATTGGGGACCAGCGTGGGCGGGGTGCCGGAGCTGATTACCGACGGGGTGGATGGGTACCTGACCGCGGTGGGCGACGTGGAGGCGATGGCCGTCCACGCGGCCGACCTGCTGGGCGATCTGGACCGCTGCCGCGCCATGGGCCGTGCGGCCCGGCGGACGGCAGAGGAGCGGTTCTCCACCGAGCTGATCATCCCCAAATACGAGGCCATGTACCGCCGGGTGGTGGAGGGCGGGTGAGGTGGCTGGCGCTATTGGCCGGCTGGGCCGCGTGCTGGGGAGCGGCGCCGGTGGAGTTCCACTTCGTGGCCTCCGAGATGGCGAATCTGACCTTCCAGCTGGACGCCATGGCAGGCCTTTCGGGCGCGGATGGCGAGGCCTACCGGACCCTCTGGCGCCAGGACCTCCGGTGGAGCCGGGAAGATGACTGGCAGTTGGACCGATGGAAGAGCCTGCGCCTGGCGCAGCAGGAGCCGGCGGGAGCCGGCGCTGGGCCCGTGGTAGGGTGGCCGCCGAACTTTGCCTCCTTCTACGGGCGGGAGCTGGGACAGGACCAGCTAGTGCGGATTGCGGGGCTGCAGGCGCGGTCGGTCAAGGACTATAGGAAACGGCTGGGGCGGCTGGCGGAATCCCGGGAGGCGGATGGGCTGACGTCGGTGCTGAAGCACTTCGGGCCACGGTTCGCGGAGTTCTGGACGCGGGAGGGTCGAGGGTTGGTAGCGCCGAAAGCCGAGGGGTTCGAGCGGCTGGCGCGGGAGCGGGGCATCCAGGAACTGGCCGGGCAGTTGGCGGCGTTCACCGAGGCCGAGTTGGGCCAGCGGCCGGAGGCTTGGTTCTACCTGATCGCCCATCCGACGCGCCTGGGCAAGAGCACGATGGCGACGCAGATCCAGAGCCATGCCCCGGTGGAGATGCTGGACGAGGAGCGGCCGGAAGACAAGCTGGGGGTGATCGTGCATGAGCTGGTCCACCACTTTTACGACCGGGCGCCGCTGGCGCGGCACCGGGAGTTGATCGACGAGTTCCGGGCGCTCGCGCCGCCGTGGCGGATGGCGGCTTACTCCTACCTGAACGAAGCGGTAGCGACGGCGGCCGGAGTGCTGGTGGAGCGCCGCCTGCGGGGGGAGGCGGACTTCGCGGCGTGGGTGGCGAAGCCCGGAAATGTGTACGGGCAGCCATGGATCGCGGCGTTGGGGACAGCGGCCTATCCCTTGGTGGAGCGATGCCTGGGGGGCGGGTGCACGCTGTTTGCGGGCTTCGCGGGGCGTTATGTCGGGGCGGCGGAGACCGCGCTGGGAAGCCGGGCGGGGCACGGCCACTTCCGGCTGGCGAGCCGGGTACTGGTATTTGGAAACGCCTCGCTGCGGGGAGCGTCGCGGCTGTTCCGGGAGCGAGTGCCGTCGATCATGCACGCGACCGGCTTCGAGCAGCTGGCGCGATTCCCGGAGGTGCCGGTGGTGCTATTGGCGCTGGAGGGAGAGCAGGCCGGACTGCTGCAACGCATCGGGCCGGGGCGGGACGTGACGGTGATCGTCGGCCCGACGGCGGTGGACGTGGAGAAGGCCGTGGCGCGGTTCGCGCTGTTGGGCTACTAAGTTAGTTGCCGACTTCTTTGCTGGAGACGGTGGCCGGCTCGGGGCCCCAGTTTTCGCGGATGACCATCGACTGATCCGAGAAGAAGCTGCGGCGGCCGGAGCTGTTGTAGGTCTCGGGGACCACGGTCAGCGTGTAGCCGCCGGGGGTGCCTTGCATCTGGAACAGGTAGCCGGACTTCTTGCCCTTGGCGAGTTCGCCGGGGATGAGATCGGCTGCGGCGGGGCCGGGCTGGCCGCTGGGCGGCGGTCCGAGTTCCTGGAGCGTCACGGCATATTTGCCGAACTGGCTCTGGTACTGCGCCTGGGTCGTGTGCAGCGTGCCGACCATGCGGAGGGCCGAGAGTTCATTGGCCTGCATGCGGGCGTTGTTGTACTTCGGCACCGCGATGGCCAGGATGATGAAGATGATCGCCACGACGATCATCAGCTCCATCAAGGTGAAGCCGCGGCGGGTAATCTGACGGTTGACACGAAACTTGGACGCAATCATAGCTAGTCGTTCTCTATTCTAGTTGACGCGGCCGGGTGCGCGGGCGTTGAGGGTTTTTCTACTGCACGACGCCGGTCTGGTCCGAGGTGAATGTCCGGGTGCCGGTACTGCCTGGTTTTTCCGGAGTGGCGACGATTTGGTAGCCCTCTGGCGTTCCTTGGACGACGAAGCGATAGCCGGAATGGGCACCCGCGGCGAGCTTTGGCGGGATCAGTTTGTTCAACTGATCGAGCGACACAGCAAAATTGCCGGTCTGGCTTTGGAACTGCATCTGGGCGGTGTGGATGGTGCCAATCATCTTTTGCACCATCGTTTCGTTGGCATGGATGCGGGCGGCGGCCAGATTCGGTATGGCTACCGTGAGGATGACCAGGATGACGGCGATCACGATCATGAGTTCCATGAGGGTGAAGCCGCGACGGTTGCGCTTGGGCATGTACCTTGCTCCCTTCGTTAGGAGTGACGGCCGAGGGGCGTCGAGCGTGGAGCGGGGCCGGCGACTTTCTTGCGCTGGCTGATCGGACCTCGGCGATGTCATGGCCGCCGAAACCAAAGAGCCGTTTGACGCCGTTCAGATGGGCTGCGGGAAGGATTGCGCAACGAGGGTTCCGTGGAAGACGTGCCGACCGGAACACCGTTACGGATGCCGGAAAGGGCGTCCGTGTCAACGCTGGGCGGGGGGCATGCGGCGCCATTCGTGGGTGGAGCCGGTGTTGGGGTTCACGCTGGGGTCGTCGCTGCCGAGGTAGTTGCCTTGGGCGTCGCGCCAGTAGTATTTGTAGGTCGTCGGCAGCTGGACGGGGGCGGAGTCGCCGAAGGGGTTTTTGTAGGTTTGGACGGCTCCGAGATTTTCGCGGAATTGGTGGTTGCGATCGTCCACGGATTTGTTGCGGGCGTCGGTGACCTGTTGCCAGTTGCGCTGGGACCAGTCGCGGTATTGGCGGGCGGCTTCGGCGTATTCGGTGGAGTTTTTGAGATTTTGGGCCATGATGCCGCGGCGGCCGAAGGCGGCGCCGTTGGTGGCGGAGATCTGTTCGGACACGGCTGGGAGCCAGGTGGCGTAGCCGTCCCACTGGCGGGCTTCGGAGAGGGCCGCGGTCATAGCCATTACCGCGCTGTCGTAGGCCGGGTAGATGTGACATTTGGCCACGCCGCGGCAGGGGACGCCGCCGATGGTGTAGCTGACGGCGAACTCGACGGCCTGGGTGAAGCCGGGGATGGGGCGGGTGGGGCGGCCCTGGCTCAATTGCAGATTTTGGGGTTGGAGGGCCATCAGCTTTTCGTAGACGAAGCGGGCGGGCGGGTAGTTGATGGGGAAGCCGGAGTTGCCGACCATGACCGTTAGCGCTTTGCTATCGGGGGCTTGGAGGGCCAAGGCGAATTGTCCCTCTTCGCCGACTCGCCAGCCGGGGGGCATGGCGTAGGAGAAGTACTGGCTATTGCGGATGCCGAGGGAGGCGAAGGTGATGGGTTTGACGGGGAAGAGTTTCTGGGCCGGGAGGACGGTTGTCGCGGCGGCAGCGAGGAAGATGCGGCGGGTGGGAGTCATCACTCCTGTTGGCGGGGTTTTAGGAGAAAGCGCGTCAGAGAGAGAGGAGGTAATTGACCAGGTCGCGCTTTTCTTCGGGCTGGAAACGGATGTCCAGACGCTGGTAGGAATCGATGAGATCTTCCACCGTGGCGGCGGAGCCGTTGGTGAAATAGGGAGCCCGGGCGGCGAGGCCGTGGAACTGGGGGATCACGATGGCGCCTACGTCCTGGCATTTGCCGGTGATGAGGGCGCGGCCGGGGTCTTGCGTGGTCGTGACGCGGCCGTTGTTACAGGTGATTTTGAAGAGAGGCAGTTCGGGAGATTCGGCTTGGGGGAGGCGGGCCCAGCGGGCGGTGCCGGGTTGGTGGCAGTTGGCGCAGCGGTTCTGGAAGAGATCGCGGCCGCGGTGGACGGAGGCGCGGAAGGCGCCGGTGGTGCCGGGTTCGGGCTGATGGAACTGCGCGGTGAGGCC
The DNA here is from genome assembly GCA_044358225.1 of Bryobacteraceae bacterium. Lineage (GTDB taxonomy): Bacteria > Acidobacteriota > Terriglobia > Bryobacterales > Bryobacteraceae. Next base: position 18,283 of record JBIKOG010000003.1, read on the forward strand.
GCCGCGGTGGTCGGCATATTGGGTGGCCACGACTTGGAGTTCGAAATCGAGGATGCGGGCGAGTTGGGCATCGGTGGGGGGATGGGCGGCTTGTTGGTGGACCAGGACGGCGTCGATGGCTTGGGCGCGGAGAGAACGGGCGCGGCCGTCGGCCATGAGGACGGGGCCGTTGGGGCCGGGGGTGAGGGTGGCGAGATTGGCGGACATGCGGGGGCGGCGGTAGACGGAGATCTGGCGGGGGTCGGCATTGCAGGTGGTGGGATCGTTGACGACTTCGATGCGGAAGTCCGGGGTGACGTCTTTGGGGGGCCAAGGGAGGGAGACGCGGAAGAGGCCGCGGTCGAGCAGGAGCGAATGGGAGGCACGCTGGGACTGGGGAAGGGTGGGGCAGTTGGAGCCATCGATGGCGGCGAAGAGGGGGTCCTTGCCGTCGGTGTCGAGCCAGCGTTTGCGAATGGTTTCGCGGGAGAGGCTCATGGCGTTGGACGGCTGATGGCAGGTGATGCAGGCGCGGCCGTTGGTGCCGAGGGGTACGAAGAACGGGTGTCCGTTGGTGCGGAAGGAGCCTTTGGGATTGGCGATACGGAGGAGGCCGGTGGGGTTGTCGTATTCGCTATCCCAGGGGAAGAACTCTTCCTGGTTGGGCTCCCACCAGGCGTGGCTGGCGCTGTAGGAGTTTTGGGCGATGGCGGCGTGGGCGGCCAGGAGCAGGATGAGGAAGCAGCGCATGACGGTCTCCGTTCTGATTCGGCAGTACGGCGACGGGGGCGTGGCGAAAACGCAAGATCAGGTTAGCATGGCGGGTTTGGTGGTGGCGGAGAGGACGCCGATGCCGAGCCAGTAGCCGAGGATGGGGCTCATGCCCATGCCAGTGAGCGGGACGGGAAAGGCGCCCACGAGAGGCATGAGAGAGATTGTCAGGAAATAGCTGGCCAGGGTCGTGGCGGGCGCGGTGCGGCGGGGGAAGAGGGGGGAGAGGGCGGCGCGGAGGAGGGATTGGGAGCGGGCCAGGGCGACGATGGCGGCGGGCAGGCAGAGGAAGGCTACGTTCCAGTTCAGGGGGCCGAGGGAGAGCCAGCGGTGGACGCCGGACTGGCCGGATTGCCAGAGGCTGAGAAGGAGGAGGATGGGGGTGAGGAGGAGAATGGCCGGAATGAGGCGGGCCGTTTCTTGGCGGGCCAGCCCACGGCTGATTAGCGCGCCGAGGAGCCAGGCGATGGCGGTGCGGCCCCAGACAGCGGGCGGGGCCCGTTCGCGGCGGCGACGAGGCAGCCGTTCGCGACGGCGAAGATCATTTCCGGCGGGCGGGGTCCCAACCGGGGAGGGCGGAGGCTTGTTGGATCCAGGCGGTGAGTTGGGCTTCGTCGAGCGGGTCGTTTTCGTAAATATCGAGCCAGCGGGCATCGCCGGAGCGTGGGGTGTGGCCGGGCGGGGCGGGGTTCAAGGCAGCACCATTGAAGAACGTCACTTTTACGTAGCGGGTCAAGACGTGGAAGGAGAGGAACCAGCCTTGGCCTTCGATGCCGTAGAAGGGCGAGTTCCATTTGACGGCTTTGCGGACGTGGGGGAGGGTTTTGGTGACGAGCGAATCGATGCGGTGGCCGAGTTCGCTTTTCCAGCCGGGCATGGCGGCGATGTAGGCTTGCACGGGAGCGTCGCCGTCGGCTTTGGCGATTTGGGGGTTACCGCCGGAGAGGAGTTTGGGCATAGGGTTAGGAGCTCGGTTCCAGTGATTTGCGGAGTTGGGCGTAGCGGAGGAGGAAGGCGCGTTCGTCGCGGCGGGTGCGGCGAAGCCAGGCGGTGACTTCCTCGCTGCATTTGCTGGTGTTGCAGGAGGCGCAGGCGGGGACGACGTTTTCGAGGGTATAGCGGCCGCCGCGGGAGATGGCGAGGACGCAATCGCGTTGGAGGGGCAGGCCGGTGGCGCCGCAGTAGGCGCAGCCGCCCCAGGCCTGCTGGAGGGCGTCCCATTGGGAGGCGGTGAGGTCGTGATCGACGCTGTCCATCCGGCGTTTGCGCCGGCGGGCCGCGCGGGCGGCGCGGGTGCGACTGAGGGCCATGGTTACAGGGTACGCGGTTCTTGGGCCGCAGAATCGGAGGCGCTCGTGGCAAAGCGGCAAACTGCTAGAATTTCAGACTTACTGTTTGATTCTGACTTATCGCACCTACTTCACGGGAGGACATGGAATGGCGGCTGGTTACGAAGAGATCATCGGTCCCGATCAGTTACTTATGCCGGATCGGGACCTGACGGAAGCGGAGATGGCCGCGCTGTGGCGGGTGTTTGTGAAGATTGAGAGCGTTTGGAAGTTCGAGCCGATGGCGGAGAGCTTTCACAGCCAATGGCTGGACATGGTGAAGGCGCGGATAGCCCACGAGCCGAGTTATACGGGAGAGTACATCAACGCGGCGGCGGTGATTACCGAGTTAGAACAGATGGAAGTTGGCACGTGGGAAGATCTGCTGTTTTTCAAGACGGTGGTCGAGGAAAAGCCGAAGGCGAAGTCGAAGTTGGAGCATGCGAAGTTTTATGTGGTGAATGACTTTATCCGGTGTTTCATTCTGCTGGGTGGGTTCACGGCCTTTGGCGGGAAGAACTACACGGGCTTTATGGGAGGGTCCCGGTTTGCCGATGTGGCGCCGGTGCGGACTGGAGGCCGGCAATGAGCGCGGAATACGAATACATTCTGGTGGGCAGCGGCGTAGCGGCGACGCTGGTGGCCGAGACGCTGTTGGAGGCGAATGGCGGAGCGTCAATCCTGATGCTGGAGGCGGGAGAGCGGATTGCGCTTCGAGACCGGAGCAGTTGGTGGGAGTTGGCGCTGCGAGGAAAGACGCCTTACTACAAGACGTACGACGCGGAACCGGGCGGGGATCTGGGCCCGGCGGAGAGCGTGTCGATGGGCGGGACAAAATGGGGCTTTCGGGAGTCGCGGGTACGGGCGTCTGGCGGGTCGACGATGCACTGGGGCGGATGGGCGCTCCGGTTCCAACCGGAGGACTTTGAGTGTTTGAAGCGGACGGGGCGAGGGGCTAACTGGCCGTTGGGTTATGGCGAATTGGAGCCGTGGTACGAAAAGGCGGAGGTTGTGTTGGGGGTTGGCGGGACGTCGACGGACAAGGACTGTCCGCCGAGGCGGGGCGAATTTCCGTTACCGCCTTTTCCGTGGACGGCAAACGAGTCGCAGTTGGCGGACGCGTTTGAGGCGAACGGACTGAAGCCCGGGCATATGCCGATGGCACGTTTTTCGCGGTGCATGACGACGGGCACATGCAAGTACTGTCCGATTGGGTCGCGGTATACGGCGCAGGACCAATTGGACGCGCTGCTGGCGCGCGGGTTTTCGGGGTTTACGGTGAAGACGGGTACGCCGGTGTTGGGGCTTGTCGCAGAGAAGAAGAGAGTAACCGGAGTGCGTTATCTGGAGGGGGGGCAGGAGATCACGGCGACAGCGGAGCGGGTGGTGATCTGCGCGGGCGCGTATGAATCGACGAAGTTGTTGCTGCGATCGAAGTCCGGCGACTGGCAGGAGGGAGTGGGGAACCGGTATGACCAGGTGGGGCGGTATCTGGTGACGCATTCCATGCTTTCGGTACAGGGGACGGCGCCAACGAATCCGCACCGCTGGTTTCAGGAGATCGACTTCCCGACGTTGATGTCGCGGAGTTGGGATTCGCCGGCGCGGCAGCGGGACGGGAAGGTATTTGTATTCAACAACCGGAGTTTGCCGAAGGTGGATTTGGCGGCGGCGATGGTGGGCGGGAAAGACCGCAACAAAGTGAACGCGCTGGCGGCGGGGCCGCGAACGGCGGGGCTGGACGCGTTCATCGAAGAGTTCGGACTGCCGGGGAACCGGATCGTGCTGGGTGGCGGGACGGGCAAGTACGGGTTGCCGACAATGGAGGTTCATTTTACGCGGGCGCCGGAGATGGCAACCACGGCGCATCAGGTGATGGACGAGATGTGGAAGATACTGGCGAGTGCGGGTTACCAGGGGGAGCAACGAAAGCTGCAGGATCCGCGCGGCGACCATTCGACGGGGACGTGCCGGATGGGCACGAGCGAGGCGGAAAGTGTGACGAATAGAGACCTGCGTGTGCATGGGCTGGAGAACCTGTACGTATGCTCGAACGCGGTAATGCCGACGGTGGCGGCGGTGAATCCGACGCTGACGCTGGCGGCGCTATCGTTGCGGCTTGGGGCGCATCTGGCATCGACGAAGGGAGGCGCGGCGTGAGTAATTTTAAAGATCTGACGCAGGCGATGAAGCGGCGGATGGGTGAGCCGGCCCGAGCGGTCAGCCTGCGTGGGGATATAGGCAACCGGGTACTGCTGTTGGCGAACGAACCGATCCGTCTGGAGGGGTTCGACGGCGAGGACAGGACGGCAACGGAGCCGACGCCGGCGGTCCTGATTTCGGCGCTGGAGGCGGCGGCTGAGTTGGAGTTCGCGACGATTCCCATTTACCTGCTGGCGTTGTGGTCTGTGATCGATCAGGACGACCCGGTGGCGCGGTCGATCCGGGCAATTGTGCACGAGGAGATGTTGCACTTGAGCCTGGTGAACAATTTCCTGGTGGCGGTGGGCGGAACACCGAAGATGACCGGGGAGAGGGCGCCAGTGTATCCGGGGCGACTGCCGGGTGGGGTGCACCCGGAGCTATGGGTAACGCTGGATGGCTTGACGAACGGGAGCCTGGATACATTCCTGGAGTTGGAACGGCCGGTATGGCGGGTGGCGATTGAAGGGGCACCCGGGCAAGGGAATGTAACGGCGGAAGACCGGACGATCGGCGAGTTTTACGACGCGATTCTGGAGATGGCGAGAGATTTGGAGTTGGAGTATCGGACCGAACGGCAGATTGCGGGACCGCTGGCGCCGATGATCATTACCGGGCGTAAGGACGTGGAGAAGGCAGTGGAACTGATCCAGCGACAGGGAGAGGGTGCGAAGGGCTTGCCGTTTGAAGAAGGAACGAAAGACCTGGCGCACTACTACCGGTTTATGGAAATCAAGCTGGAACGGCGGTTGATTTGGGCCTACGGGAAACTGCATCCGGGCGACCCGTTGGAGCGGCCGTCGGTGTATCCGGTGGCGGCGCCACCGGAGGGCGGGTATGGGCTTGCCTATCCGAAGCGCATTCAAGAACTGTCCGGGGAGTTTAACCGGTGTTATTCGACGGTGCTTGCTTCACTGGAAAGTGCGTGGGGCGACGGAGGGCACGGGGCCTTTCTGCAAGGGATGGAGCAGATGTTCCGGCTGAAGGAGATTGCGCGCGAAATGATGCGGACGCCGGGGCCGGATGGACGGGGCCACGCGCCGGAGTTCCGGTATGTGAAATAGGTGGATGTTAGCCTGGAGGTTGGAGGGACTCGGGGCCAGTGACGGACGCGTACGGGGATTTTGTCGCGCGATTTTCGGGGTTTGCCGGGACGGGGCCGCCGACGGCTTCGGCGGTAACCGGGCGGGCGCGGCGCATTGACGGTAGATGGGGGAGTCCGGGTGATTCGTGCCGGGTGATCCGGGATGGGAGTTAAGCAGAAATGAGAGTTTCCCGACGAATGGCAATGGCGGTGATGGCGGGTGGGGGCCGGCTGGTGGCGGCGGAGTGGAAGTCGATGTTTGATGGGACGTCGCTGACGGGCTGGCGGGTGGCGGCGTTTCCGGGGCATGGGCCGGTGACGGTAAAGGACGGGGTGTTGACGCTGGGTAAGGGGCGGATGACGGGGGTGACGTGGGCGGGGGCGTTTCCGAAGACGGGGTATGAGATCCGGTTCGAGGCGGCGCGGTTGGAGGGGAACGATTTCTTTGCGGCGATTACGTTTCCGGTGGGGGAGTCGCACTGCACGTGGGTGAATGGGGGATGGGGCGGGACGGTGGTGGGATTGTCGAACCTGGATGGGGACGATGCGACGGAGAACGACACGTCGACACTGCGGGATTTTGATAAGGGGCGGTGGTATGCGTTCCGGTTGGCGGTGACGGAGAAGTGGATCCGCGGATGGATGGACGAGGCTCTGGTGATTGACGCCGATATCGTGGGGCGGCGGGTGGAGTTGCGCGGGGTGGACATGGACGAGAACATTCCGCTGGGGTTTGCGTCGTATGCGACGGTGGGCGGCATACGAAAGGTGGAGTATCGGCTGCTGGGCGCTATATAATTCCAACAGCGGCGGCTGCGACAGCCGCGCTTTAGGAGTCCCATGAACAGGCGTTACTTCATATTCAGTTCGACGGCGCTGGCCGCGCAGACGGTGCGTCCGTCGAAGAGCCCGAATGAAACGGTCCGCGTGGCGGTGGTTGGTTGCGGCGGGCGCGGCAACAGCCACATGAGCGCGTGGACATCGATCCCGAACGTTGAGCTGGCCGGCTTGGTGGATGTGGACAACACGCACTCCGAGCGGTTCGTCGGCGCGCTGCAGAAGCGCGGGAAGACGGCGCCGCCGGTGCACACGGACATCCGGAAGCTGCTGGAAGATAAGTCGATCGACGCGGTGTCGATTGCGACGCCGAACCACTGGCACACGCTGCAGACCATTTGGGCGTGCCAGGCCGGGAAAGACGTTTACGTGGAGAAGCCGTGTTCGCACAACGTTTTTGAATCGCAGCAGATTGTGGCGGCGGCGCGCAAGTACGGGCGCATGGTGCAGCAGGGGAGCCAGAGCCGTTCCTCGCCGGCGCTGCAGGAAGCCGTGCAGAAGATGAAAGAGGGCGAGTTCGGCGAGATTTATATGGCTCGCGGGCTGTGCTTCAAGGCGCGGAACACGATTGGCAAGACGCCGGTGGAGCCGGTGCCGGCGGGTGTGGACTACGACTTGTGGACCGGGCCGGCGCCGCTGCGGCCGTTTACGAAGAACCGGTTCCACTATAACTGGCACTGGTTTTGGGACACGGGCAACGGCGACTTTGGCAACCAGGGGATTCACGAAGTGGACATTGCGCGCTGGGGCCTGGGCGTGACGCACCCGACGAAGGTGAGCGGGATCGGCGGGAAGTTCATGTTCGACGACGACCAGGAGACGCCGAATACGATGACCGCTTCCTACGAGTTCAACGTGGGCGGGAAGGCCAAGATGATGACGTTCGAGGTGCGGCACTGGTACAGCAACCACGAAGCGGGCATCGGCGGCGAGCGCGCGGGGAACACGATTGGCAATACGTTCTACGGCTCGAAAGGCTATGTGGTCATCGACGGCTACAACAAGTACACGAGCTTCATGGACAAGGACGGCAAGCCGGGATCGGCGCGGAGCGAGCGCGACCACCACTTTGAAAACTTCATTGGCGCGGTGAAGAGCCGGAAGAATACCGACTTGACCGCGGAGATTGAAGAGGGCGCGATGTCGTGCGTGCTGATGCACCTGGCGAATGTTTCTTATCGCCTGGGCCGGACGCTGCACTGGGACGAGAAGACCTGGACCGTGAAGAACGATCCGGAAGCGAACAAGATGCTGACGCGTGCGTATCGCGCGCCGTATATTGTTCCGGCGAAGGTCTGATTGCTGGTTGGGTTGTTGGCAAAGGCCCGGTCCTGGCGGACCGGGCCTTTGCCGTTTTAGCGGTTGCCCGAGAGAGGCGGGGCCGGGGCGGTGGCGGCGACCTTCGCTTCGCCGGGGGCGGTGGTAAGCCAGCCTTCGACGGTGTAGCCTTCGGCAGCGGCCGGGCGCGGGACTTCCACGACAACCGACCAGAGATTGCCGAGCGATTTTTGCTGGGCAATCTGAGCGAAGACTTTGCCATCGGACCAGGTCCAGACGACGTTGCCGCCGGCATCGCGAATGGCGACATCGAACTCCTGCGCGGTGGGGAAGCGGAGCGGGAGGCTGGGCGCGAAGCCGAGGTCGAGGCGGAGCGTGACGAGCCAGACGTCCTTGCCGGCAGGTTGATCGACGGAGACGGTGAAGCGGCCGCGATCGCGGTTTTCAATGGTCATATTGCCGATGCGGGCGTAGATGAGATCATACCGGCGCGGGCCAGCGATGGTGGTGACGTCGCGGCGGAGGAGGCCGATATTTTCGGCGTATTGTTCGGCGGTGGGACCGGCGTCGGCACAACTGACGGAGCGGTACTGGACACCGAGAGTTTTGTTGTAACGGCCGGCGGGGCCGGCGTATTCGGAACGATTCCTGTCCGATTGTCCTTCGAGGGCGCATTCCCGATTTGGGGCGGGTCACCAGTCGCCTTCGCGGGCGGTGAAGGCGGTGAGGGTGCGTTCTGATTCGGACTCTTCGTCGTAGGCGACGAGGTGGCCGTCTTCGTTGATGCGGGCGAGGAGTTGACCGGGAGCGTAGCCGGAGAGCGAGTGATAGATGCGGCCGGACTGCAACCAGACTGGCGTGCCGACTCGCATGGTGAACATGTGGCCGGACTGGGCGTCGCGGTAGACCCAGAAATTGCCCGTTTCGAGCGGTAGAAATTCACCGGCTGAGGCGACGGCGGACAATGCGAATGCGATTTGCAGGAGTTTTCTCATAGGGAATTCCATCCTTCGTATCTGCGGACACTTATTCACGCGAACGCAGGCGGCGGGATGGGTCAGGCGCTATGTAACAGAATCAGACGCTGTAGAAGACGAGCTTGCCGTCCTTGCCTTGAGAGACGGCGAGTTCGTCCATGGTGAAACGCAGGCAGAAGTGGGCGGTGGAGGTGATGGGGCCTTCGATGGTGGCCTGCCACCAGTTGCCTTGCCGAGGATGCCTTCGAGGCCCGTTGCTTCGCGTTCGACGCTGACGATTTCGGGGGAGTAACGCGACTGGATGGCCGCCACGAATTTGCCTTCACGGCAGAGGACCACGAGTTGGCTGGCGGCTTCCTGGGTGGTGATTTTCGTTGTTTTCTAGTTGGCGGCGAAGGGCTGGATGAGGCCGATGGGGTTGCCTTCGGGATCCTTGATCATGGCGAAGTGGTAGCCATCGATGTCGACGGGGTCGGCGAGTTTGGAGGCGCCGGCGGCGAGGGCGGCGGTGATGGTGGATTGGAGATCGTCGACGAGGAGATAGAAGTTGTGGCCGGGATCGAAGCCGGGGATTTGCGGGTTGGCCTGACCAATGCCACCGAGGAGAGGGAGGGTTTGAACGGGGAATTTGACGTAGGCGAAATCGCCGGTGCCGATGGTGTAGCTCCAGTGGAAGACGGTTTGGTAGAAGGCCTTCAGGTTGGCTTGATCGTTGGCGATGATTTCGAACATGACGGCGGGGTGGGCGTTGGCGGCGACGGCTTGGGGTTCGGCGGGTTCGCTGCGGGTGAAGCCGGCGCGGCGGGTGAGGAATTCGACGAAGGTGAAGGGCTTGCCGTTGGCGGTGACGAAGAGGTGGCCGTGGTCGTGAACGAAGGCGGTGAAGAGGGGGCCGGTGACGTGGGCGTGGAAGGCGGCGGGGTCGCGGTATTCCTCGAAGAAGAGGAGCGAATGGGGGTCGGCCGGGGGGAGGGATTGGAGGCGAGTGTCGGGGGTGTGGACGTAATAGGTGAGCGTGCCGGGTTCGTGGGCCTGGACGGCGGCGGCGAGTTGTTCGACGGCGGCGAGGGCCGTCGCTTCACAGCCGGGGCGGAGGAACCAGCGGGAGATGAGCGACAGCGTTGCCACTGGCCTAGACCAGGCCTTGGGCCACGCCGGTGCTATCGCCGAAGGACTCCTCTTTCACTCCCATGCGCTCCATGAGCGCCAGGTGGAGGTTGCAGAAGGGGGTCTTCTTTTCAAAGCGCACGCGGCGGCCGGGACGGAGGGTGCCATTGCCGCGACCTGCGAGGAGGAGCGGCAGGTTCTCTTCGATGTGGCGATTGCCGCATTTCAGCGACGAACCGAACAGGACCATGGAGTGATCGAGGAGGGAGCCGTCCCCTTCTTTCAGGCCCTTCATTTTGGTGAGGAGGTAGGCGATTTGTTCGGTGTGCCAGTTGATGATGGCTTCGTACTGGGCGCGGGTTTCGGGGAGGTCGCGGTGGTGCGAGAGGCCGTGGAAGTTGCCTTTCACGCCGGGGAGGAAGGAGTAGTCGTGGGAGGACTGGGCGTCGCCCATCATGAACGTGGCTACGCGGGTGGAGTCCGTCCAGAAGGCGAGCACCATGATGTCGAGCATGAGGCGGACGTGTTCGAGGTGGCTGGTGGGGATGCCGGCGACAGGGCGATCGAGCGGGAATTTGCCTTCGTTGATCCAGCGCTTTTGGGGCTTCATGGATGCTTCGAGGCGGCGTTCGACGGAGCGCACGGATTCAAAGTATTCGTCGAGACGGGCCTGGTCGCCTTTGCTGCCTTTGGCGCGGAGGGAGCGGGCCTGTTCGAGGACGACGTCGAGGACGGAGGTGTCGTCGCGTTGGAGCGAATCGAGCAGTTCGGGGGACTGCGGGTTGACACCGGAGACGACGGGGGCGCGCTTGTTGCGGAAGAGCCGGTCGAAGGCGAGTTGGGGGACGATTTCTTTGGGGACGGGGGTCTTGGGGTCGGCCCAGCTGAGGAAGGACCCGAGGGCGCGGGGGAAGCCGCCGCCAGCGGTATCGATGCCGGTGCGGGGAGGGTCGCAGCCGAGTTCGAGCGATGGCAGGGGCGTTTGGTGGCCGATGCGTTGGGCGAGGAGTTGATCGATGGTTGTGCCGCCGGAATCGAGGTCGCCACCGGTGGTGCGTTCGACGAAGCCGCCGGAGAGCCAGGCGGGCACTTTGGGCCAGTGGCCGTTGCGGCCCACGGTGTTTTTATTCCAGAGATTTTCGAGCAACATGAAGTCGCCGCGGAGGCTTTCGAGCGGCTTCAGGTGAGGCGTGATTTCGTACGATTCTGCGTCGCCTTCGGGGGTCCAGTATTCGGGGCGAACGCCGTTGGGCATGAAGATACAGGCGAGGCGGAGGGGCGGGGCGGAGAGGCGTTCGACGCCGGTGGCGCCGAAGACGCCGGACTCCATCCAGGGAGTGGCCATGGCAACGCCAAGGCCGCGCAGGATATTCCGTCGTGTCAACATAATGGACCTCACTTGGTTCCCAACAGTCGCCGCGGCGCCTTTTTGGCGGGCGCATGGCTCTCGCTGACCGCCGCGTCGGCCTGGGTATTGCGGAACGGCGTACTCATTACGATATCGCGAACGAGACCCCTTGTTTGGTAGCCATTCTTCGCCATGGTGTCCATGAGTTTTTGGACGGTGCATTGGTCGCCATCGTGAAGGCCACGGCCGAGGGCGTAGCCGAGGAGCTTGGAGGTGACCTGGCGGGCGAACTCTTCCTTGCGTTTGAGGAGGACGTTGCGGAGTTCGACGGGGCCGTTGAACTTCTCGCCGGAGGGGAGCGCGCCGGAGGCGTCGACGGGGGAGCCGTCGTCATCCTTGTCGCGCCAGCGGCCCATCCAATCGAAGTTTTCGAGGCCGAGGCCGATGGGGTCCATGAGGTTATGGCAGGCCGAGCAGGAGACGGTTTCGCGGTGCTTGGCGAGCATGGCGCGGACGGTCATTTTCTTCGCAGCGCCTTTGGCGGCGGCTTCGAGCGGTGGCACGTCTGCGGGGGGCGGCGGGACGGGGGTGCCTAGGAGGGTTTCCAAAACCCAAGCGCCGCGGAGGACGGGGCTGGCTTGTTTGTAGTGGGACGTCATGGCAAGGACGGAGGCGAAGCCGAGGACGCCGGCGCGGCGATCGTCGGGCCAATCGACCAGGTGGAAACCGGGGCCGGGCGGGAGTTTCACTTTGCCTTCGAGTTCGTAGTATTTGACGAGGCGTTCGGTGAGGAAGGTGTATTTGGCGGTGAGGAGATCGAGGAGGCTTTTGTTGGTGGTGAGGATGTGGTGGAAGAAGAGCTCGGGCTGTTCGCGGAGGTCGGCGGCGCCTTCGGGGGTGTAGAAGTGCTGGAGTTCGGTGAGGAGCGGGACGGCGCGGCCGCCGATTTCCTGCGTGCCGAGCCACTGGCCCATGAAGCCATTGGCGAAGACGCGGGAGCGGGGATCGTCGAGCATGCGATCGACTTGCGCGGTGAGGACGGCGGGGTCCTGGAGTTTGCCTTGGGCGGCGAGGTTGAGGAGCTCGTCGTCGGGCATGGTGGACCAGAGGAAGTACGAGAGGCGGGAGGCCATTTCGTAGTGGCCGACGGGGCGGATGCCGGGTTTGGGATCATTGTCCTCCACGCGGAAGAGGAAGCGGGGGGAGACGAGAACGGCTTTGAGCGCGAGCTTGACGTTTTCTTCGAAGGGCTCGCCGCGGCGGGCGCCGCGATCGTAGAGGGACATGAGGCGATCGATTTCGGCGGGGGTGACGGGGCCACGGTAGGCGCGGGGGAGGAGGCGGGTGAGCAGGCGGCGGGCGGCGGCGCGTTTATCGACGGGGGATTGGCCGGCTTCGATGCCGAAGAGGCGGTAGTGGAGGGCGCGGCGTTCGCTGGTGACTTCGGCGGGTTTTTGGTCGACGGTTAGGCTGTAGAACTCGATGCGTTCGGTGCCGTTGACGACGGTGATGGTGTGGGGGCCGCGGCCGAAGGTGACGGTGGCGATGCGGGCGGTGGCGCCGCCACCGGAGTCGCGGGCGTAGGCGAGCTTGCCGACGGAGACGCCATCGGCCTTGACCTCGACGGTGAAGGGGGTGAGCTTGGGACGTTCGACGGAGACGCGGAGGGTGTATTGGCCTTCGGCGAAGACGTTGGCGGTGGCGGTGAGTTCTTCGCCGGGGTTCAGGAATCGCGAGGGTTTGATGCCGGTGGGGGGGGGGGGGGGGGGGTTCATCTCGTGGGAGAGGACGACCTTGTTGTAGGGCGGGGTGACGACGATGCGGTCGAGCACGTGGGTGGCGGCTTCCATGTGGCGTTCGAGCATCATGGGGGGGATGTAGAGGGTTTCGCCGTTGGTGTCGAAACCGGCGCCGCCGGCTTCGTCGGCGGGGAAGAGATCGGGGGCGACGACGTCGAGACCGAAGAGGTCGCGGATGGTGTTTTTCCATTCGCGGCGGTTGAGGCGACGGGAGGCGACGTAGCCGGCGTAATCGCCGGTGGTGCAGCCGGTGGTGCGGAGGCGATCGTCGATCCAGTTGGCGACGAGCATGCGGTCCGTTTCGGCGAGTTTGGAGGCGCCGGGGGGCATGGTGCGGTTGCGAAGTTGGGTGGCGACGTCACGCCAGAGGGTGCGGCGGGTTTCGATGTCGGTGGGGGAATCGGACTTGAGGAAATCGATGCGATTGCGGGGGTTGGCGGGGTTGTGACACTGGGAGCAGTTTTCGGTGAGGACGGGGCGGATTTTGGTTGTGAACTCGTCGGGGGCGGCGAGGAGGATTGTTGCGGAGGCGAGAAGAAGGTGGGGCTTCACACAATGACTTTATAGCGTTGGGGGAGGTGGTGCAAATTGGGGAGAGTAGAATGGGTTCTGTATGGTTGAACTCAAGATCCAGAAGATTGGTGACGGTTTTGGCCTGATGCTGCCGAACGAGGTCCTCGCTCATTTGAATCTCAGTGATGGCGAGTCCGTTGTATTGGTGGAAGCACCGGAGCGGCGATACATGATGACCACATCGGATTCGACGCACGCTCGCATCATGGGGAAGGCGGCCGAATTGATGGACCGCTACGATCAGACGTTACGCGACCTGGCGAAATGACTGAGCCACTTTAGATCACCGAGGAAGCGATCCTCGATATCCACGTGCAGGTGCTTCTGCGTTATGGCGGCGCTTCCGGAATTCGCGAGCAAAATATGCTTCGGTCTGCGATGGCGAGACCACTTCAGCACTTCGCCTACGGAACGGGCACGGATATCATCGGGCTGGCGGCAGTCCTCACTGCGGGAATTGTGAAGAACCACCCGTTCGTTGACGGGAACAAACGTACGGGCTACCTGGCTGGAAGTATCTTTCTTGAATTAAATGGGTTCGCGTTGACCGCGACGAATGCTGCCGCGACTGCCGCGGTGCTGGCGTTGGCGGCGAGCGAGATGGACGAGGCGGGGTATGCGGAGTTTTTGCGCGCGTCTACAGTCCCTTCAGGATCCGGGCGAACGCGGCCGCTTGGCGAGTGAAGCCAAGGTCGGTGGGATGGGAGCCGTCGATGGTGGCTTCGCCGTCGTCGCCTAGGAGGTCGTCGGCTTTCAGGTAGTAGAGGCCGGCTACCTTTTCTTTTAGCAGCTTGGCGTAGACGGCGCGCATGGCTTCGTGGTCCGATTCGTTGCGCTCTTTGCGGGCGGGGTTGAGGAAGTTGTCGGCGTAGTTGCGGTCTTCGACGAGGAGGATGGGCACGGTGGGGCGGGCCTTGCGGAGGGTCTTCACGCAGGTCTCGGCACGCTCGTGGATTTCCTTAGCGGTCATGTTGGGGAGGCAATCGAGGACGTAGACAGAGGCGTCGAGTTCGGCGACGAACTGGGTGACTTCGGGCTCCATCTTGCCGTTGCCGGAGAAGCCGAGGTTGATGACTTCGCGGTTCAACTGGCGGCCGAGGATGGCCACGTGGGTCATGCCGGGGCGGGAGGCGGAGATGCCGTGGGTGATGGACGTTCCGTAGAAGACGATGGGCTTGCGGCCGGCTTCTCGGGAGGGGCCTTTGTCGATGCGCGCGCCTTTCGGGACGCCGATTTCGAGCGACAGCGTGCCGTTGCGGAGGGGCAGGTAGACCATGTACTCGCGGTCGCCGGCGGGCATGCCGGTGGCGAGGACGTCGGTATTTTCAGGGACTTTGGTGGGGCGGCCGATGCCGCGCCAGCGCCACTTGCCGGCCGCGTCGCGGGCGTAGAGATCGAGGCCGCTTTGGCCGACGGCGGTCATGGTGGGGCCGGCGAGGGTTTTGCCGCGGAGCGACCAGCGGGCGTGGATGGCGGTGGTGTTCGCCATGAAGCGGACGAGGACGCCGGAGGAGTCGCGGCTCAAGTCCCAGACGGCTTTGCGAACGACGGCTTCGGCGCGGGAGGGAAGGCGGTCGTAGGGGGAGGCAAGATCCTTGAAGCCGAGGCCTTCGACCGAGAATTTACGGGCGTCGTGCCAGTCGAGTTCCACGGGCGGGGTCTGCGCGGCGAGGGCGGCGGAGGTGAGGAAAAGCGACCGGCGGGTGATCATCAGACACTCAGTTTGGCACAATCAAACGAGATGCAGATTGTGCAGATTTTTGGCGTGAAGAGCTCCAGCGCGACGCGGGCGGCGGAGCGTTTTTTCAAGGAACGGCGGATTCCGTTGCAGATGATCGACCTGAACACGAAGCCGATGGCGGCTGGGGAGATCAAGCGATTCGTTGAGAAATTTACGCTGGCGGGCCTGCTGGATACGGCGGGGAAGGCGTACGAAGACGCGGGGCTGAAGTATATTCGGCATTCCGACGCGACGATGCTGCAGAAGATTGAGGCGGAACCGAAGTTGTTGAAGCTGCCGCTGGTGCGCGGGGCGAACAAGCTGGCGGTGGGAGGGGACGAGGCGGCGTGGAAGGAGATCGCCACCGCGGCGGCGGCGAAACGCTAAGATAGGGCCAATATGGCTATCGTCACTATATACGGCGTCAACAATTCTGAGTCCACGCGAGAGGCTCGTGACTATTTCAGCGACTGCGATGGTTCGGTACGTTACGTGGACCTGAGCTGCCGGGCGATGGACGCGATGGACATGCAGCGATTTCTTTGGGCCTTTTCGCTGAGCGAACTGGTGGACACCGCGGGGGCGGCTTACGGGGAATTGGCGGCGAAGCGGACGAGCGTTCCGGAGGGGGAGATTCTGGCGGGTTTCTCACAGGCTCCATCGCTGATGCGGCTGCCGCTGGTGCTTGGCGGCGGACGTTTTGCGATTGGCGATGACGAGAGAGCGTGGCAGAGGATCGCCCTTGGGCTATCATCTAAGGGTTGAGCCCTACCACCAGTGAAGTCCAGCCGAAGCGCCGCTTCCCTCGATGGTTGATCCCGGTCTTCGGGTATACCGTGGCGATCGTTTGCATGGTGATCGTTCTGCGCCATACGAACTGGGACGAGGAGTTGCCGCGGATTTTGAAGACGCCGTGGTATCTGGTGTTGGCGGCGGTGGTGAGCGATATTGCCGTGTACTGCGTACAGGGGTGGCGGTGGAACGTGTTGCTGCGGCCGGTGGGGACGCTGCCGGTACGGCGGACCATCCAGGCGATTTATGTGGGGCTGTTCGCGAATGAGGTGTTGCCGGCGAAGCCGGGGGAGTTGATCCGGACGTTTTTGCAGGCGCGGTGGTCCGGGATTCCGTTCTCGGTGGTGCTGTCGAGCGTGGTGATTGAGCGGCTGTTCGACGGGATCTGGCTGATCCTGGGGTTCTTTATCACATCGCTTTTCGTGCAGTTGCCGACGATTCTGGTGATTGGGAGCCGGATTCTGGGGGTGATCCTGCTGGGGATCTCGGTGGTGTTGGCGATTGCGGTGCTGCGCCGGAAGCTGGCGGAGCGGTGGCTGCCGGCGAAGTTGATCCATCTGCTGGATGCGTTGGAATCGATGGGGCGGGCGGAGTCCTTTTACCGGGCGTTCGCGATCAGTCTGCTGTATTTGATTTTGCAGGCTCTGCCGATTTACTTCATTCAGTTGGGCTATGGGCTGAACCTGTCGATTGGGGCTTGCGCGACGATTTTGGTGATTCTGCGGCTGGGTTCGATTCCGCCGCAGGGGCCGGGGAACGTGGGGGCGTTCCAACTGCTGGCGGCGCTGGGGGCGGTGTCCTTCGGCGTGGACAAGGGGCAGGCGGCGGGGTTTGCGAATCTGCTTTTTGTGGTGATTACGGTGCCGTTGTGGCTTGCCGGATTTGTTGCTCTGCTGGCGACTAAAATGAAACTCAGCCATCTTGTTCAGGCGGTCGATCAATGAAAAAACTACTTCTACTCCTTACCCTTACGCTGTCACTGACGGCGCAACAGAAGCTCCGCGTCCTGGCGATCGGGGCGCACCCGGACGATTGCGACATTAAGATGGGCGGCACGGCGGCGCTGTTTGCGCAGATGGGCCACGTGGTGAAGTTCCTCTCCATTACGAACGGGGACGCCGGGCACCACGAAATGGGCGGCGGGCCGTTGGCGAAGCGGCGGTATTTGGAGACGCAGGAATCGCTGAAGCGGTTGGGGATTGAGGAGTACCAGGTGTTGGACAACCACGACGGGGAGTTGACGCCGTCGCTGGAAATCCGGCGGCAGATCATCCGCGTGATTCGCGAATGGAAGGCCGATATTGTGATCACGCACCGCTCCAACGACTACCATCCGGACCACCGGAACGCGGGCATTCTGGTGCAGGACGCGGCCTACATGGTGGTGGTGCCGAACGTGGTTTCGGGGACGCCGCCGTTGACGAAGAATCCGGTGTTTTTGTACTACTCCGATAACTTCCAGAAGCCGAATCCGTTTAAGGCGGACATTGCGGTGGACATCGATGCGACGTATGAGAAGAAGATCGACGGCATGGACGCGCACGTTTCGCAGTTTTATGAGTGGCTGGCGTTTGTGGATGGGCGCCTGGCCGAGGTGCCGAAGGACGCGAAGGCACGGCGGGAGTGGCTGAAAGGCTGGCGGATTTCCGGTGTGAATCCGGGGGCGCGGGCGGCGCTGGAGAAGTGGTACGGGAAAGAGCGGGCGGCGAAGGTGCAGCACGCCGAGACGTTTGAGATTGGCGAGTACGGGCGGCGGCCGAGCGATGAGGAGATCAAGCGGCTGTTCCCGATGCTTGGGAAGTAGGGATGGAGTTCCGCGACTTACCTTCGGTTGAGACGCTGCTGGGGCAGTTGCGGGAGAGGTTTCCGCGGTATCCGCATGGCCTGTTGAAGGCGGAAGCGCAACAGGCTATTGCGGAGGCGCGGGAGGCGATTCGGGCGGAGGGCGCGCCGGTGGCGCCGTTGGCTGGGGCCAGTGCGCGGTTGGCGGCGTTGGGCGAGCCGAGTTTGCGTGGGTTGATCAATGCCACGGGTGTGATTCTGCATACGAATCTGGGGCGCGCGCCGCTGGCGCCGTTTGCACCGATTGCCGGGTACAGCAATTTGGAATACGACTTGGCGACGGGCAAGCGCGGGAAGCGGGACAACCACATTGGCCCCTTGCTGCAGCATTTGACGGGGGCACCGAGCATTGCGGTGAACAATAACGCCGCGGCGGTTTTTCTGGTGCTGCATGCGCTGGCGAAGGGCAAGGAAGTTGTTGTCAGCCGCGGGGAGCTGATTGAGATTGGCGACGGGTTCCGGATTCCCGATATCATGCGGGCGGCGGGCGTGAAGCTGATTGAAGTGGGCGCGACGAACAAGACGACGGTGGCCGATTATGCGAACGCGATTACGGCGCGGACGGCGCTGTTGTTGCGGGTGCATCCGAGCAATTTCCACATTACGGGGTTTACGGCGAAGCCGAGTTTGCAGGAGCTAACGGGGTTGGGCGTGCCGGTGTATGAGGACCTGGGATCGGGCGCGCTGATGGATTTGGCGCCGTATGGAATTCACGAACCGCAGGTGCAGGACAGTATTCGCGCGGGCGTGGATATTGTGACGTTTTCTGGGGATAAGCTGCTGGGCGGGCCGCAGGCGGGGTATATCTCGGGGCGGCAGGAGTTGATCACCAAGGTGAGAAGGAACCCGATGTTCCGGGCGCTGCGGCTGGACAAGTTGCAGCTGCAGGCGATGGAGCAGACGCTGCGGGCGATTCTGTTTGAGGAGCATGACGCGATTCCGGCGCTGGCGATGATTCGGATGACGCCCGATGTTTTGAAGGCGCGGGCGGAGGGATTCGCGGCGCGTGTTGCAGGGGCGACTGTGGTGGCGGGGGAATCGGTGATTGGCGGCGGGAGCACGCCGGACCAGGCGTTGCCGACGTGGCTGGTGGCGCTGAGCGGGGCGGCGCATAAGTTGGAACGGAAACTGCGGGCGGCGGGGATTATCGCGCGGGTGGAGAACGACCGGTTGGTGATGGATCTGCGGACGGTGCTGGTTTCGCAGGAGGCGGCAATTCTGGAAGCCCTTCGGGGTTGAGTTTTCGATACACTCGCAGGAGCGTTCGCTATGCGGATATTCCTTGTTGTCCTTTTTGCAGCTACGGTTGTGCCTGCCGCTGATTTCGGGCGGGACGTGCAACCGATTCTGGCGCGGCGTTGTTACGGGTGCCACGGGCCGAAGGTGCAGATGGGGAAGTTGCGCCTGGACACGGCTGAAGCCGCGCAGCGGGCGAACCGGCGGATTGTGGAGCTGACGGGCGCGAAGAAGATGCCGCCGACGGGGCCGCTGCCGGAGGCGGAGCTTGCGGTGCTGCGCGGGTGGACCGAGAAGCCGTGGGCGTTTCAGCCGATCCGGCGGCCGGCGGGGGCGCAGACGATTGATTTGTTGATTGCGGCGGAGCTGGGGAAACATAAGATCAAGCCTTCGCCGGAGGCTGACCGGCGCACGCTGGCGCGGCGCGTGTATTTGGACCTGACGGGGTTGGCACCGACGCCGGCGGAGATGGATTCGTTTTTGGCGGACAAGTCGGCGGGGGCGTATGAGGCGCTGGTGGAGCGGCTATTGGCGTCGCCGCACTACGGGGAGAAGTGGGCGCGGCAGTGGCTGGACTTGGCGCGGTACGCCGATAGCGAGGGCGGGGTGCAGGATTATGCGCGGCCGGCGGCGTGGCGGTACCGGGATTGGGTGATCGGGGCGTTGAACGCGGATATGCCGTTCGACCAGTTCACGATTGAGCAGTTGGCCGGGGACCTGTTGCCGAATGCGACGTTGGAGCAGCGGATTGCGGCGGGGTTCCACCGGCATACGATTACCAGCCGGGAGGGCGGGGTGGAGCTGGAGCGGATCCGGTTTGAGCAGTTGCTGGACCGGACGAGCACGACGGCATCGGTTTGGCTGGGGCTGACGGCGGGGTGTGCGCAGTGTCACGACCATAAGTACGACCCGATTCCGCAGCGGGATTTCTATTCGCTGATGGCGTTTTTTGAGAACACCGATGAGGTGGATCTCGACGCGCCGCTGCCGGGCGAGTGGGGGATTTACCGGCAGTACGAGAAGGAGTTTCGCAAGCAGCGGACGCAGTTGCTGGAGGAGTATAAGATCGCCGGGACGCTGGAGTATTGGGAGAACGGCGTGCGGCATGCGATGGCGAATCCGGGGCTGCGGCCGAATTGGGATATCTCCTACGACAGCTATACGAAGCTGGTGGACAATGGGCGGCGGACGCTGCTGAAGGTGCCTGCGGCGCGCACGGCGCGGGAGCAGGATGCGCTGGTGGACTACTTTGTGAAGTCGTCGGCGGGTGGAATTGGGAAGACGACTTATGATGCGTTGAAGCTGAAGGAATTGGCCGAGAAACTGAAGAAGCTGGACGAGAAGTATCCGCGGCTTTCGACGGTGATGACGGTGGCGGAGAATGGCGCGGGCGAGCGGACGCATGTTCGGATTCGCGGGAACTGGACGGACAAGGGGGCGGAGGTGCGGCCGGCTGTTTTGGAGGCGTTGCCGCGGCCGGCGGGGGAGATGCGGACTCGACTGGATTTGGCCAAGTGGCTGGTGGCGCCGGAGAATCCGTTGACGGCGCGGGTGGCGATGAACCGGATTTGGCAGGAGCTGTTTGGGCGGGGGCTGGTACGGACATCGGAGGATTTTGGGGCGCAGGGGGAACGGCCGACGCATCCGGAATTGCTGGACTGGCTGGCGAGCGAGTTTCAACGCGGCGGGTGGCGAATGAAGCCGATGGTGCGACG
The DNA here is from genome assembly GCA_044358225.1 of Bryobacteraceae bacterium. Lineage (GTDB taxonomy): Bacteria > Acidobacteriota > Terriglobia > Bryobacterales > Bryobacteraceae. The sequence continues at coordinate 38,871 of JBIKOG010000003.1, forward strand.
GATTGTTTTGTCGGCTACGTATCGGCAGGCTTCGACGGCGCGGCCGGATTTGCAGACGATTGACCCTTCGAACACGCTGCTGGCGCGGCAGTCGCGACTGCGGCTGCCGGCGGAGCTGATCCGCGATTCGGCGTTGCGGGCGAGTGGGTTATTGAATGAAACGGTGGGCGGCGAGAGCATGCGGCCGCCGCAGCCGGACGGGGTTGCGGATTTGCAGTATTCGATGAAGTGGGAAGAGACGAAAGACCGGGCGCGGTACCGGCGGGGGCTCTATATCTTCCTGCAACGGACGGCGGCCTATCCGCTATTGATGAACTTCGACGTGCCGGACCGGACGGTGAGTTGCGCGCGGCGGGAGACGTCGAACACGCCGTTGCAGCCGCTGAATCTGATGAACGATCCGGTGTTCGTGGAGGCGGCGCAGGCGCTGGCGGCGCGGATTGAGGAGGCGCCGGAAACGCAGCGACTGGAGCGGGCGTTCCAGTTGGCATTGGGGCGTGGGCCGACGCCGCGGGAGCGCGACTCCGTGCAGGGCCACTTGCCCCGGCGGGGATGGTTTGGCGTGGCGCGCGCGCTATTGAACACAGACGAGTTTTTGACCCGTGAATAATCGACGCCATTTTTTGACTTCCGCCGTGGGTGGGCTGGGCCTGGCGGGCCTGCCGGGGCTGCTGGCCGCCGAGGATCCGTTTACGCCGAAAGTGCCGCACTTTCCGGCGAAGGCGAAGAACCTGATCTTCCTGTACATGGAGGGCGCGCCGAGCCAGATCGACCTGTTGGACCCGAAGCCGGCGCTGACGAAGTGGCACGGGCAATCGCTGCCGCCATCGATGACGAAGGACTTCAAGTTCGCCTTTATCAAGCCGAATGCGAAGGTGCTGGGGTGCCGGCGGCCGTTTGCGAAGTACGGGCAGAGCGGGGCGGAGTTCAGCGATTGGACTTCGGCGTGGAAACCGATTGCGGATGAGATGTGCATTGTGCGGTCGATGCGGACGGATGCGTTTAACCATCAGCCGGCGGACCTGATTCTGTTCACGGGGCATATGCTGCCGGGGCGGCCGACGCTGGGTTCGTGGGTGCTGTATGGATTGGGGAGCGAGTCGCGGAATCTGCCGGGTTTCGTGGTGTTGTCGACGGGGAAGAACAACATGAGCCAGGCGGCGCAGTGGACGAGCGGGTTCCTGCCGTCGAGCCATCAGGGCGTGCCGTTCCGGCGGACGGGGGATCCGGTGCTGTATTTGTCGACGCCGAAGGGGATCACGGCCGGGGAGCAGGCGGAGGATTTTCAGCTGGTGAATGAGTTGAACCGGTCGCGTTTAGATGCGACCGGGGACCGGGAGATTGCGTCGCGGATTGCGTCGTACGAGATGGCGGCGCGGATGCAGTTGAGCACGCCGGAGCTGTTGGAACTGGGGAAAGAGACGGCGGCGACGCGGGCGGCTTACGGGGTGGACCAGGAGCCGACGAAGGCGTTTGGGACGAACTGCCTGATGGCGCGGCGGCTGGTGGAGCGGGGCGTGCGGGTGGTGATGGTGACGCATTCGTCGTGGGACCAGCACACGGATTTAGAGAAAGACCTGAAGAAGAACTGCGACATTACGGCGGGGCCGGTGGCGGCGTTGATTCAGGATTTGAAGCAGCGGGGGATGCTGGACAGCACGATGGTGGTGTGGGGCGGCGAGTTTGGACGGACGCCGCTGGGCGATTTCCGGAACGCGGAGGAGGCGAAGGCCGGGCGGGATCACCACGCCAGCTGCTTTACGATGTGGGCGGCGGGAGGCGGGATTCGGGGCGGGGTGACGATTGGGAAAACCGACGAGTTGGGGATGAATGTCGTGGAAGACCCGGTGCATGTGAACGACTTGCAGGCGACAATTCTGCACTGCCTGGGGTTCGACCACACGCGCCTCACCTACCGGCACATGGGCCGGGATTTCCGGTTGACCGATGTGCGCGGTGAGGTGGTGCGGAAGATGTTGGCTTAACGCCTACTTCTTGGCGATTTTGGCCCAGGTGTCTTTGAGCTGGACGGTGCGGTTGCAGACCAGCTTTTCGTCGGTCGAATCGAGATCGACGTTGAAGTAGCCGACGCGTTCGAACTGGAAGTGCGTGTTGGGCGCAGCGCCTTTTACGCTGGGTTCGATCTTGGCGTTGGCCTTGACGACCAGCGAGGTGGGGTTGAGCTGGGTGGCGATGTCGTCCGACTGCGGGGAGTCTTCGAGGAGCAGGCTTTCGTAGAGGCGAGCTTCAAACGTCAGCGCGTGTTCGGCGGAGACCCAGTGGATGGTGGACTTCACTTTGCGGCCGTCGGGCGAGTTGCCGCCGCGGCTGGCGGGGTCGTAGGTGCAGTGGACTTCGGTGACTTCGCCATTGGCGTCCTTGACGACGCTGACGCATTTGATGAAGTAGGCGTAGCGGAGGCGGACTTCCTGGCCGGGAAAAAGGCGGTAGTACTTCGGCGGCGGGACTTCGCGGAAGTCGTCGCGTTCGATGTAGAGCACCTTGGAGAACGGCACTTTGCGCATGCCCATTTCCGGTTTGTCGGGATGGTTAGCGGCTTCGAGCTCTTCGGTCTGGCCATCGGGGTAGTTGTCGATGATGACCTTGATGGGATCGACGACGGCCATGACACGGGCGGCGCGGGCGTTCAGGTCCTCGCGGATGTGGTGTTCGAGGAGCGGGAATTCGATGGTGCCGTTGGTTTTGGACACGCCGATGGAGCCGCAGAAGGCGCGGAGGGCTTCCGGGGTGTAGCCACGGCGGCGGATGCCGGAGAGGGTGGGCATGCGGGGGTCGTCCCAGCCGGAGACGTACCCTTTTTGGACGAGCAGCAGGAGCTTGCGCTTGCTGAGCATCGTGTTGGTGAGGTTGAGGCGGTCGAACTCGATCTGCTGGGGACGGTGGATGCCGAGGCTTTCGACGTACCAGTCGTAGAGGGGGCGGTGGTCCTCGAACTCCAGGGTGCAGATGGAGTGGGTGATGCCTTCAATGGAGTCACATTCCCCGTGGGTGTAATCGTACATGGGGTAGATGAGCCAGTCATTCCCCGTGCGGTGGTGTTCGGCGCGAAGGATGCGATACATGACCGGGTCGCGCATGTTGAAGTTGGGCGAGGCCATGTCGATTTTGGAGCGGAGGGTGCGCGAGCCGTCGGGGAACTCACCGGCGCGCATGCGCTGGAAGAGGTCGAGGTTCTCTTCCACACTTCGGTTGCGATAGGGGCTTTCGGTACCGGGTTCGGTGGTGGTGCCGCGGGTTTCACGGACCTGCTCGGCGGTCAGATCGCAGACGTAGGCCTGACCCTGTTTGATGAGCTGGATGGCCCATTGATAGAGCTGTTCGAAGTAGTCGGAGGCGTAGAAGAGGCGGTCTTCCCAATCGAAGCCGAGCCAGCGGACGTCGTTGATGATGCTGTCGACGTATTCGGTTTCTTCTTTGGAGGGGTTGGTGTCGTCAAAGCGAAGGTTGCACTTGCCGCCGAACTCTTTGGCGAGGCCGAAGTTGAGGCAGATGGACTTGGCGTGGCCGATGTGGAGGTAGCCGTTGGGCTCTGGGGGGAAGCGGGTATGGACGCGGCCGCCGTGTTTGCCGGTCTTGTTGTCCTGGATGATGATGTCGCGAATGAAGTTCGATGGGGCGGTTTCAGGAGTGGCGGGAGTCTCGTTCAGACCTTCGGTAGACATTGTTTTTATTATATCCGGACATCAAAAAAGGGGCCTCCGAAGAGGCCCCTTTCTGTTGGTGATTGTTGCTGTTTACTGTGCGTGTACCTTGCTGACGGCGAAGGCTGAGGTGGGCCCGTGACAGGCGGCGCAGCTTTCTCCGATGGCGGAGGTATTTGCCTGGGCGTGGGCCGCGGCGGCCTGCGTCACGTGGCAACTGGTGCAAGCGGCGGTTTCCGGACCCATGGTCCCGATGAGGTTCTGGCCATCGGTGACCTTGGAAGCGGTAGCCGGGAGCGGCAACTGTTCGGTGCCGGCAACGTGGCACTGGGTGCAGGTGGTGAGCCGGCCGGGGTAGCCGACGTCATACACGTTGGCGGAACCGCCCCAGATGGTGAACGGCTTACCGGACGAGGCGCTGGAGTGGATGCGGTGGATCATGACGCGGAAGTCAATGGTCTGCGAGCCACCGGCGGAGGCAGGACGGCGAGCGGCATCGGTGTTGGCCGGATTATGGCACATGATGCACTCTTCGACCGTGTTCCGGGTGCCGCCATGGAGGCCGAGACTGCCGTGGCAGGAGTTGCACTTGGCGGTGGTGGTGACGGTGCGGCGGGCAATGGCCTTGGCATCGGTGACGCCGAAAGCGAGCTGTTTGTTGACGCCGATGTCGCGAGCGACCAGTTCTTTCTTGGTGCCTTTGAGCAGGGTGATGTTGCGGTAGCCTTCAATGGAGACCGTATAGGAACCGGTCGCGGTGGCCGGAATCGCGGTGTTGAAGGTCCAGAAGTAGACCCCATTGCTGCCCCCAGCGGTGAGAGCGGCTTCCGCGATCTGGGTACCGAAGTCCGTGTTCGGCCCATTGAGGATCAGGGTGAGGCGAGTCATCTCCGAGGGGAGAATGGGCTTGCCTGATTTGTCCTTGATACTGAACGATACGGTGGGCTTTTTGCCCGGGGCACCATCGGCGACAGAGAGCAGCTCAAAGGTGGTGCCGGGGAGTTCCCGAGACTTGGTGGCGATGGTGTGAGCACCCTTAATGGAGATGTCAAACTCGAGTTCGCCCTGTACCGTATGGCAGGTGGAGCACTGGTTATCGGAAACCTGCGGGAGATCGGCGTGGTTCTCGCCGGTGGCGAAGTTCACGTCGTCGTGGCAGGAGCCGCAAGCGCGACGGCTGGGCTTGAGCCAGGCGTCTTTCTGCACGGCGGCGGAGGAGTCTTCGTGGCAAGCCTGGCAGTTGCGCGGGTTGGCCGGGAAGACGAACTTCGAGAAGTCGTGCATACTCTGTGCGTTACCAATGATCTGATACGGTTTGCCTGCTTTAACGCTGGGCAGATCGGCGCCGATGTGGAGCCGGTGGATCATCGTGGTCATGTCGACGGTGTTGCCCGTGTCAGGGTCCGTCGTCTGCGGCTGATGGCAGGTGACGCAGTTTTCCATGCTGGATCGCCCGCCGGTGCCGTGGGCGGAGAGTTTATCGTGGCACTTGTTGCAAGTGGCGGTGCGAACGATGTCCCGAACCTCGGTGACCTTGGAGCCATCGGGGACGAAGTGGAACGTCGTATCCACTGAGTTGATACCCAGATCGAACTCAGTCAAGTTGCGATTGGAATACATGGAGACACTATGAGTGGCCGTGCGGTCGTAACCGGCGGGCGCCTTGGTGCCAAAGGTGTAGACGTATTCGCCATCAGCGACTTGCGCCCAGGAGCCGCCGGTGTCGGCACCGGCCTGTGTGGCGCTCACGCGCGTGATGGGGCTGGTTTGGACGCGGGTCGTGTAGGACCTGTAGAGCGTCTCGCCTTTAGGGATGGTGGCGAGAACAAAGCTGGCGCCGATGACGCCGGGCGTCTGAATGCCAAGCCGATCGAGCGGCAGGCCGCGAAGATCTGTAAAGCTCACGCGAGCTTTGGCGGTTCCATCAGCGGCGATCTCCGCCGAGAGAATCTTTATGGCCAAACCGGGACGGACGAAGTTAATGTCCTTCTCGTCTGCGTAGAAGGCCTTATCGGCCGTGGTGAATTGGTTCTTGGTGGCGCTCACGAGCGCTGCGCAACCCAAAAGAATGATGCCGGCGGATAGAATGACTGCGGGACGGCGTAAGAGACTGCGGACTACCATGGAACCCCCCTTCCTGAATATCTTCCGTCCTCAGAATATGCCACTTTCATTTTAACTTCCAGTCAATTTACACGTCTTTCCACGTCCGACAACTGTTTATTTTTCAATAAGATATAAGGGATCATTTCGGTCCGCTTTGTATACACCAAGCTCTGGTTGACTGTAAATAGAGACATTTATTGGAGTTACGAGAATAGTCTCGATATGAACCTTTTTTTGTCGGATTTCGGAAGTGGACGGGGGTGGGTAGCGAAAAAAACTGACCGGAAAAAGAAAAAAGGCGAGCTCCGGGGAGGAACTCGCCTTTTGTTGAGGACCCGAACTACTGTGCGTGGACTTTGCGGACCGCAAATTCAGCACTGGGGCCGTGACACGCCGAGCAGCTTTCGCCGACGGCGGTCGTATTGGCCAGGGCATGGGAGGCCGCGGCCAGGGAGGTATGACAGGTGGTGCAGGCGGCGGTCTCCGGCCCCATCGTGGTGACGGGACCGCGCGGACTGGAGACCTTCGCGTGAGTTGCCGGTAACGGCAGCTGCTCGGAGTTGTTGACGTGACACATGGAGCAGTTGTTGCGTTTGCCGGGGAAACCGACTTCGTTGAAGCCGATGGGAGTTCCGCCGAAGCCGAAGATCGAGTAGGGCGCGGAGAGTTCCTTACCGGTGTGGATCTTGTGGATCATGGAGCGGAAGTCGATGGACTCGGGCGGTCCTTGGGCGGCCGGCCGACGGGCGACGTCAGTACCGGTCGGGTTGTGGCAGAGGACGCACTGCTCGATGGTATTGCGATTGTTGCCGTGGAGCGTTAGGCTGCCGTGGCAGGCATTGCACTTTTCGAGCGTGACGACGGTGCGGCGGGGAACCGGCTTGGGATCGGTGACGGCGAACGTCATTACTTTGTTGACGCCGGCATCACGGACCACCTGTTCGCGTTTCTTGCCCTTTTGGATCGTGATGTTCCGATACCCCTCAATCCCGATCGCGAAGGAGCCCTTGGCCGCGGCAGGGACGGCGGCGTTGAAGGTGTAGGTATAGGTGCCATTCGAACCGGTGGCAGTGGCGCGAACGTCTTCGGTGACATCGCCACCGTAATCGGTGGTGGGGCCGGAGAGGACGAGTGCAAGACGCGACATTTCACTCGGGAGAATCGGCTTTCCTTCCTTATCCTTAACGCTGAAGGTGACTACGGGTTTCTTGCCGGGCGCGCCGTCATCGACAGAGAGAATTTCAAAGGTGGTACCGGGAAGTTCTTTCGATCGAGTGGGAATGGTGTGGGCCCCGCGGATGGTGAGGTCGTACTCGGTGTCCGTACCGGCGGCGTGGCAGGTGGAGCACTGCGCGTCGGAGGTCTGGGCGAGATTGGCGTGATTTTCGCCGGTGGCGAAGTTCACGTTGTCGTGGCAGGAACCGCAGGCGCGACGATTGGGTTTGAGCCACTGGTCCTTTTGCGCGGCGGTGGTGGACTGATCGTGACACGACTCGCAGTTGCGGGCATCGGCTGGGAAAACGACGTCAGAGAAGTCGTGCATGCTTTGGGCATTGCCGATGATCTGATAGGGTTTTCCGGCCTTGACGCTGGGGAGACCGGCGCCGTAGTGGATCTTGTGGATCATGACGGTCATGTCGACGGTGTTGCCAGTGTCCGGGTCCGTGGTTTGCGGCTGGTGACAGGTGACGCAGTTTTCGACAGTGGAACGCCCCGTGGTGCCATGGGCGGAGAGTTTGTCGTGGCACTTGTTGCAGGTGGCGGTCTTTACGATGTCGCGAACGACGGTGACTTTGGAGCCATCGGGAACGAAGGTCAGGGTGGCATCGGTAATGTTTACGCCGAGATCGAACTCCGTGAGGTTGCGATTGGCGTACACCGAGATGGCGTGGGTAGCGGTGCGGTCATAGCCGCTTGGAGCTTTGGTTCCAAAGGTATAGAGATACTCGCCTTCAGCCACCTGAGACCAGGTTCCGCCGGTATCGGCGCCGGCTTGGGTGGCGCTGACGCGTGTGATGGGGCTGGTTTGGACGCGGGTGGTGTAGGACTTAAACGTGGTCTCGTCTTTGGGGATCGTGGCCAGGACGAAGCTGGCTGAGATGTTACCCGGTGTATAGATGCCGAGACGATCGAGCGGCACCCCTCGGGGGTCGGCAAAGGAAACGCGGGCTTTGGAGGTACCATCGGTGGCAATCTCCACCGATAGAATCTTGACGACCAGGCCGGGACGAACGAAATTGGCGTCCTTTTCATCCAGATAAAAGGCCTTGTCGGAGAAGTTGAACCCGTTTTTGGTGGCGCTGACGAGGGCGGCGCAACCGAGGAGAATGAGACCGACGGTAAAGATGAATGCAGGTCGGCGTATGAATCGGCGAACTACCATGGAATGCTCCTTCCTGAGTATGTTCCGTCCACAGAATAGTCGATAAGCTCTGTTATTGCCAGATGAAACATGTGTTTCGAAGAACAAAGAACTGCTTTTTTTTCAACAGCTTAAATCAGACTTTTTCTGTCCGGATTCCATACACGAAGGCTTAGTTGCGTTGTAAGTCGATGGAATCTGACGAGTTACCGACCGAGCCACGAAATGGGACCTTTTTCGCCACCGTTCGGCGCGGGTGGCATTTTTTGCAACCTGGGCGGGGGCGACGGCATCCGAAAGAATTGAGACTTTTTTCCTGGACGAGAAGGCATTTTTTGGGCGTGGCGCTATTGGGCGCCGCCCGCAGGGACCCGGGTGGGCAGCAACGCTACCGGATTGACGCGACCATCGTGCTGTTCGGCTTGCCCGTCTTCACGCGGCCGGGCGTGGGGAGCGGATGGGCGAAGGTGGAGGAGCGGGCTGGGGAACGCAAATTGCAGTTCGCGGCCGGATCCTGGCCGGAGCAGGCGCGCGGGCTGAACCGGCTTGGGTTTGTGGAAGAGCGCGTGAGCGGGGCCGGGTCGAAGTACTTTGGATTCATGACGGCGTCAGGCGAGGAGTCCTTCGCCGAGGCGCAGAGGGCGCTGGAGGCCTCCGCCGGGGAGGACGCCAAGTACACGGCGATCGCCGGGGAAGTGCAGGCTGGCCGGGCGCATTCCAGGACAGTGAAGTTTTTGTTTCCGGCGAAGTACGACTGGGCGAGATGGGAAGAGTTGTACCCGTTGGCGAGCGAGGCGTTTGCGCGGGCATCGGACCGGGGGGAGACGATGGCGGCGGCTCCGCAGGCGGCTTCGCATTCGTTTTTGCACGTACTGACGGGGCAGATGGCTGGGGGCGTGGGCGCGCACGAGAACGCTTTCGTCTATGGGAACCGGGAGATGCTGCTGCGGTCGAAGGTGGAACGGGAGCGGGGACGGTTGCGGCTGGACGGGAAGACGTTGTTGGGCAAGAAGACGTTGTCGCAATTCCGGTTGTGGTACCAGGAGGGTTCGCCATTGCCGGAACGTGTGGACGTCCAGGTGAAGGCATTTTTGCGGCTGACGCTGGCCGGGGAGGGGTATGCTGGGGGGTGATGAGGCTCTTCTTTTGGTTATCGGCGACGGTTCTTCTTTTTGGCGGCGAGTTTTGGAACGATAAAGCGCCGGGGAGTTGGACAGCCGAAGAGAAGCAACGGCTTTTAACCGCTTCGCCGTGGGCGAAGACGGTGGGAGCAACGCTGGACGCGACGAAGGGCACGTTGAATTCGCGGATCTTCAGCGTTCCGGGGGGGCAGGTATCGAGCCCGCAGATGCGGGACCGGGGGCCGGACGGGGTACCGCCGTTGAGCGGCGTGGTGCGATGGGAGTCTGCCGCGCCGGTTTTGGCGGCGGAGGGGAAACCGTTGCCCGAGGAAGCGGTGGGGCATCTGGTGATCAGCGTGACGATGACGGGGGCGATGTCGGCACCGAACGTGGTGGAGAGCGAAGACGAGCAGTTGCGGGCGACGTCGTTGCAGGCGAAGGGAAAACTGCCGGTGAACCCGGTGTTGATGATGCGGGATGACAAGACGGGGACGATCCGGTATTTCTTTGCGAAGAAGGAGTCGTTCACGGCGGCGGATAAGGAGTGGGTGTTCGAGACGAGCTTCGGACCGCTGGCGTTTAAGGCGAAGTTCGTGGCGCGGGAGATGCAGCAGCGGGGCAAGCCGGCGCTGTAGGGTTATATGATGTTGGCGTGATTCTACGGATCGTTTGCATCGCGCTGCTGGTGAGTGGGTACTGTTTCGGGGAAGACTACTTCCCTGCCCCGGATAGCAAAGGGGGCTGGCGGACGCTGAAGGATTCCGGGAAGATCCGGAAGGTGACCGGACTCGACGTGGCGAAGTTGGACGAGGCGTTTGCCTACGTCGAGAAGACGTCGCAGCACGGCGGGTTGCTGGTGGTGCGGCACGGGCACCTGGTTTACGAGAAGTATTTCGGGCGCGGGAACCGGGAGGCGTTGCCGGAGTTGGCGTCGTGCGGGAAGGCGTTCACGAGCGTCGCGGTGGGGATGATGATGCAGGACAAGCCGGGGTTGTTCCCGAATGGCCTGGACGAGAAGGTGTTCACGCCGAAGTTCATGCCGGCGGAGATTTTCCCGCTGGACGATCCGCGGAAGGCGGAGATTTCGCTGGGGCAGGTGCTGGCGATGTCGGCCGGGATTCGCGGGACGAATCCGGTGTATGTGAAGGGCGTGAAGCAGGAGTGGGAGAACCCGACGGTCGACAACGGACCGTGGTCGACGACCGATGAGTTCGCGCTGAAGCAGTCTTTGTGGTGCGCGCCGGGGGAGTGCTATTCGTATGCGACTTCGTCGAGCCATATTCCCGCCATTTTGGTGCGGCGGATGATGGGCATGGAGATGGAAGCCTACATGCGGAAGCGGCTGACGGGGCCGTTGGGATTTGGGACTTGGGGCTATGCGATGTACCGGCCGAAGTTGAAGAGCGGAATTGATTCCGAAGGCCGGATGTTTCATACGCCGGGGGGCGGGAGCATCGCGGTGCGCTCGACGGACGTGTTGCGGTTTGCGTATCTGATGCTGCACCAGGGGCGGTGGGGGAAGGAGCAGATTTTGCCGGCGGAGTTTGCGAAGATGTGCGGACGGTCGGTGAAGTATAACCCGCACTTTACGCACTCGTTTAACTTCAACGTGAATGATGATGGACATCTGGCGGGGGTGCCGAAGGACGCGTTTTGGAAGGGCGGATCGGGCGGCTATGCGATTTACGTGGTGCCGTCGCTGGACATGGTGATTTACAAGATGGGCGGCACGGAGGGGCAGTATGATCCGGCGTTGACACGGTTGCCGGTGAAGTATTCCTACAATGGGTCGCGGAAGGATTGGAAGGCGACGAATGTGGGGGATTCGACGGGGAAGACGCTGCAGATGGTGATTGCGGCGATTGGGAAGTAGGTTTGACTTGACGGCCCTTGTGCGGCTGTGACGGCTGGTCCCTGTTTACGATAGACTCCTGTTCGATGCGGCTGCTGATTTTGCTGAGTGCGGTGGTGTGTTTCGGCGCGGATTTTGAGCGGGAGGTCCGGCCGATTCTGGCGCGAAAGTGCTTTGCCTGCCACGGGCCGGCGCTGCAGAAGAGCCATCTTCGGCTGGACCGGCGCGCGGACATGCTGCGCGGCGGGGAGAGCGGGATTCCGGCGATTGAACCGGGGAAGAGCGCGGCCAGCTTGCTGATCCGGTATGTATCGGGAGCCGATGCGAAGCTGGTGATGCCACCGGCGGGGCCGCGGTTGACGGCGCCGGAGATTGCGGCGTTGCGGGATTGGATTGACGCGGGCGCGGTGTGGCCGGGGTCCGTGGAACCGGTGGTGGCGAAGGCCGATCCGCGGCTGGCGCATTGGGCGTTTCATGCGCCGAAGCGTCCCGCGGTGCCGGCGGTTCGAGACGAGGCGTGGGTGAAGAATCCGATTGATGCGTTTGTGCTTTCGAAATTAGAAGCCAAGGGTTGGCGCCCGGCGGCGCGAGCGACGGACGGCGATCTGTTGCGGCGGGTGTATTTGGACATCACGGGCCTGCCTCCGACGGTGGCTGAGCAGGATGCATTTCGCGGGGATTGGGATGGGCTGGTGCGAACGCTGTTGGCGCGGCCGGCGTATGGAGAGCGGTGGGCGCGGCACTGGCTGGACGTGGTCCGTTATGGCGACACGAACGGCTACGAACGCGACGATGTGAAGCCGCAGGGGTGGAAGTTCCGGGACTATGTGATCCGTTCGCTGAACGCGGACAAGCCGTTCGACCGGTTTGTGATTGAGCAGCTGGCGGGCGATGAATTGCCCGATGTGAACGCGGAGACACTGCTGGCGACGGGGTACTCGCGACTGGGGCCGTGGGACGATGAGCCGGCTGATCCGGCCGAGGACCGGTTCGACCAGTTGGACGATATTTTGAACACGACGGCGCAGGGGTTCCTGGGCATGACGCTGGCGTGCGCGCGTTGCCATAACCACAAGTTTGAGCCGTATACGACGAAGGACTATTACGGGATGATCGCGGTGTTCAACGGTCTGGAGCGGCCGCGAAACGGGCGGACGGAGCTGGACCGGCCGGTGGGGACGTGGGCGGAGATTGACCGGTTTAATGTGCGAGAGAAGAAGATCGCGGAACTGCGGGAGGCGGCGAAGGCGGCTTGGTTGGCTTCCGGCAAGAGCGCGCTGCCGGCGGGCGCGGATCTGAAGAAACTGAGTAAGGAACAGGCGAAGGTGCTGGCGGGGGAGTTGGCGGGGTTGCCGGTGGAAGAGGAGGTGGCGAGGCTGAAGCGGGAGACGCCGGACTTGCCGCGTGGGTACTTTATGGAAGAACGGTCGGCCACGGTGAAGCCGACGCATATCCTGATCCGCGGGAAGGCGGCGTCGCCGGGGCCGGAGGTGGGGCCGTCGGTGCCGGGCGTGTTGGTGAAGGAACAGCCTTCGTTTGCGTTCGATGGGACGCGGACGAGCGGGCGGCGGTTGGGGCTGGCCAAGTGGATTGCGTCGCGGGAGAATCCGCTGACGGCGCGAGTGATTGTGAACCGCGTGTGGCAGTGGCACTTCGGGGATGGGATTGTGCGGACGGCCAATGATTTCGGGGTGATGGGCGATAGGCCGTCGCACGAGGAACTGCTGGACTGGCTGGCGGTGTGGTTTATGGACAACGGCTGGTCGTTGAAGAAGTTGCACGCGTTGATCCTGAGCAGCAACACGTACCGGATGGCGAAGACGGGCAATGCGGCCTACGCGGCGGTGGACCCGGAGAACCGGTTGCTGTGGAAGGCGCCATACAGGCGGCTGGAGGCGGAGGCCATTCTGGATTCCGCGCTGGCGGTGAGCGGGCGATTGAACACGCAGGTTTACGGCGACTTTGTGTATCCGAAGATGCAAAAAGAGGCGCTGGAGGGGTCGAGCGATCCGGAGAAAATCTGGAAGCCGTATGACGAGGATAAGGCGTCGCGACGGGCGATTTACTACATTGTGAAGCGGTCGTTGATGGTGCCGCTGATGGAGGTTTTGGACCTGTGCGACACGACGCGGCCGGCGGCGAAGCGGCAGACGACATCGGTGGCGCCGCAGGCGTTGCAGCTGTTCAACGGCGATTTCATCAACCGGCAGGCGCGGCACTTTGCAGAACGATTGCGGCGGGAGGCGGAGGGCGAGGCGGCACAGATCGAACTGGCCTACCGGCTGGCGCTGGCGCGGAGGCCGACGGCGGCGGAGAGGGACGCGATGTCGTCGTTTTTGCGAACGGGGAGTCTGGAAGAGATGAGCCGGGTGATTTTGAACTTGAACGAGTTTGCGTATGCGAATTAAGAAGACACGACGGGATTTCATCTGGCAGACGGGCGGCGGGTTTGCGGGCGTGGCTCTGTTGGACCTGCTGACGCGGGACGGCGTGGTGTCGGCGAATTCGATATTGGCGCCGAAGAAGCCGCATTTCGCGGCGAAGGCGAAGCGGGCGGTGTTCCTCTTTATGAATGGCGCGCCGAGCCAGGTGGACACGTTCGACTACAAGCCGGAGCTGACGAAGTACAACGGGCAGGCGTACAAGGGGCCGTTGACGGTGGGTTCGAATGGGCGGCCGGTGGGGTATCTGATGCAGTCGCCGTTCGAGTTCAAGCCGCGCGGGAAGAGCGGGCTGATGATCAGCGACCTGTTCCCGCACACGTCGAAGTATGCCGACGACTTGTGCGTGATCCGGTCCATGTACACCGATACGGCGGCGCATGCGTCGGGCTGTTTGCAGATGAACACGGGCAGTATTTTCCTGGGCAAACCGAGCGCGGGGGCGTGGGTGACCTATGGGCTGGGCACCGATAACCAGAGCTTGCCGGCGTTCGTGGTGATGACCGATCCGCGGGGCGGACCGATTGGGAGCGCGTCCAATTGGACGGCCGGTTATATGCCCGCTGCGTATCAGGGGACACTGTTCCGTTCGGGCGCGGCGCCGCTGTTGGACCTGAAGCCGCCGGCGGGCGTGGATGACCGGACGCAACGGCAGTCGTTGGATTTGCTGAAGAAATTGAACGAGGAACATTTGGCGGCGCATGCGGAGGAGAGCGAGCTTTCGGCGCGCATTGCGTCGTATGAGCTGGCGTATCGGATGCAGATGGAAGCGGCATCGGTGGTGGACTTATCGCGGGAGACGGCCGCCACGCGGGAGCGCTATGGGCTGGACGATAAGCTGACCGCCGACTTCGGGCGGAAGTGTTTGATGACGCGGCGACTGCTGGAGAAGGGCGTGCGGTTTGTGCAGCTGTACTCCGGCGGCGGGCACATTGAAGACACCTGGGACGGGCACAATGACTGCATCACGAACCACCGGCTGCATGCCGGGGAGACGGACAAGCCGATCGCGGCGCTGATTGAAGATTTGAAGGCGACGGGGTTGTGGGATGAGACGCTGCTGCTGTGGGGCGGCGAGTTCGGACGGACGCCGACGAGCGAGGGCGTGGGGAAACCGGGGCGCGACCACGACTGGCATGGGTTCTCCATGTGGCTGGCCGGGGCGGGTGTGAAGGGTGGACAGGCGATTGGGGCAACCGATGATCTGGGGTTTGCGGCGGTGGAAGAGCGGGTGCATGTTTCCGATTTGCACGCGACGCTTTTGCATTTGCTGGGGCTGGACCATACGAAGCTGACGTATTTCTATCAGGGGTTCAACCAGCGGATAACGGGCGTGCGCGGCGAAGTGGTGAAGAAGGTGCTCGCGTAAATTAAGTTGCACCCGAAAAGGTTCCAGCCAGAGTCTAATCGGGGTGGATCGGTCGTGTCTGATTGTTGGGGCCGGGATGGCGGGGTTAGCCGCTGGTCACCGGATGCAAGCCGCCGGCTGGCGGGTGAAGATTGTCGATAAGGGTCGCGTAGCGGGCGGGCGCATGGCAACGCGAACCTTTGACGAAGGCCGTTTCGACTACGGCGCGCAGTTCTTCACGACGCGCGATGCGGCATTTGCGGAGTTAGCCCGAAGCTGGATCGACAGTGGCCTGGCGGTGCCGTGGCGGGGACACCGGTTCCGCGCCGCCGGGGGGATGCGGGCCGTGGCGGAGACGTTGGCGGCCGGGCTGGACGTACGGCCCGGGGTAAAGGTGACCCGGTTGGAATTCGCCGCGGACAGGTGGACGGCTGAGTTGGAAACGGGGGAAACGGTAGAAGCGGACACGTTGCTATTGACGCCCCCGGTGCCGCAATCGCTGGCGTTGTTGGAGCAAGGCGGAGTGGAGTTGGAGACGGCGGACCGGGCCTTGCTGGAACAGGCGAGGTATTGGAAGTGCATGACCATCCTGATGCGTGTCGAGGGAACAACGCAGGTGGGAGAGTGCGGCTTTGTGGAGCCCCGAAATGAAGTACTGGCCTGGGCCGGGGACAACTACGCCAAGGGCGTTTCGCCGGTGCCGGGATGCCTGACACTGCATGGCACGAAGGAGTTCAGCGAGGCGCATTGGGACGAACCGCAGGCGGTGGCGGTGCATTCCATGTTGGAAGCGGCCGAGCCATACTTCCAGGGCCGGATTCGATCGTACTATCTGCACCGCTGGCGGTACGCGGAACCGGCCATGCAGATGCCCGAGCTGTTCCACGGCATTGGTGGTCTGGCCTTCGCCGGGGACGTCTTTGGCGGCGCGCGGGTGGGCGGCGCGGTTTGCTCCGGCTTGGCGGCGGCGGATTATCTGATGGCTCGCTAACTCCTGGGCAAGTAGACGGTGACCGAGGCCACGCCCGTCCGCCCATCGGCATTGCTGGCGAGGACTGTGAGCGTATGGAGACCGGGGGACGGCGTCGTGAACGGTGCTTTGCGAAACAGGGTCCGCGCGCCATGACAGCCCACACGGTATTCCTGTTTTGCTCGGCTCTCAATGGGCCGCGGTGAGCCACTCGCGGGCGGCGTCGAATTGCTCCTGCGTGGCGCCGTGGGCGATCAGGATTTCGAGCAGGCGTTCGTCGTTGTGATAGGCGGCGAAGTCGATGGCCTGGAGGTCGTCGTGGGTGGTGGCATCGACGGGGAAACCGGCGTCGAGCATGTTGGAAACCGCGGTGTGGTTCTGCATCCATGCAGCCTCGGGGAGCAGGCGGTGGTCCTGCTTGGTCAATGGCACGGGCGTCGGGGACACGGCGGGCTCGTGCCAGAGCTGGTGGAGCCAGTAGTCGAGCTCTGTGGCTTCGGGGGCGGTCTTGCCTAGGTCTGTGCGACCGAAGCGGATAGCCTGGCGGCGGGCAGTGTGGTTGTGGATGTTGATGATGTCCGGGCGGGCGCCGTGGCTGAGCAGGAGATCGAGCATGGTGGCGGAGCGGCCGCGGCGGACGGCGTGGTGGAGACTCATCTCGCGGTCGCCGGTGCGAGAGCGGAGATTGGGGTCGGCACCGGCGTTGAGCATCATTTGAACGCCTTCGAGATCTTCCTGATCGAGCTTGTGGAGGAGGCAGTAACTAAGCCACGGAGGTTCGAGCCTAGGGGAGCCGAGAACGGGTTCGAGAATGGCGTGGTGGGTGTGTTCGCAGGCGTGGTAGAGGATTTCGTGATGGTTAGGATCGGCACCGGCGTGGAGGAGCAGTTCGGCCATGCGGCGCAGGGTATCGGGGCCGGCGGCCGGGGGCTGGGAGGCGAGTTGGACGAGGCCGGCGGTGGCGAGGGAGGGATCGTCGGTGAGCAACAGGTTGAGTGCGCCGAGGTCGGCGGTTTGGATGGCGATATCAATCATGCGAATCCCAGGTATTGGACTTCTTCTTCGAGCGAAAGATTAAATTGGTGCCTGGCACCATTTTTGAGGGTGGCGATGAGGGTGAGGAGGTCGGCGGTGGTGCCGGTGCCGTTGTTGTAGATGAGGTTGGCGTGGTAGTCGGCAACGCGGATACCGCCGACTTGCATACCGCGCGCGCCGATCTGTTCGAGGAACCAGCCGGCGGGGACTTTGCCTTCGATGATCTTTTCGGGTGGAACGGCCGCGCGGGCTTTTTCCGGGAGGTCCTTTAGCAGGAAGTTCTTGAAGATGCTGCCGGCGCAGGGCATGGCGGGCGGGAATTTAGCATCTCGCGTGGCGCGGATGTTTTTCGACTTTTCCTCAAGGATTTGTTGATTTCCGGGTTCGCAACGGAGACGGGCGGAGAGGATTTGCAGGGCCTTGTTTTCCTTGAAGCGGGAGTGGCGGTAACGGAAGCCGCACTCTTCGTTGGACCAGACGCGGACGGCGGCGCCGTCGAAAAACTCGACGGATTCGATGCGCTGGTGAATGGACTGGCCATAGGCGCCGGCGTTGCCGTAGATGGCCCCGCCGACCCAACCGGGGATGCCGGCCATGGACTCGAGGCCGGCGAGGGAGTTGGCGTTGGCGAAGTCGACGAGGTCGTTCAGTTCGGCTCCGGCGTGCACCGAAATAATCGTGTGTGACACGGTTTTTTGGGCGGCGGAGTAGCGGAGGATGGCGCCGGGGTAGCCGGTATCGTTGACGATGAGATTCGTCCCACGGCCGATGGAGGTCCAGGGGATTTGGGCGGCGGAGAGGGTTTGATAGGCGGTTTGGAAGGCCTCGGGAGTATCGGCGTCGGCCAGAAACCAGCAGGGGCCGCCGAGTTGGAACCGGGTATGGTGGCGGAGTTCCGCGCCGGGGAGAACGCGAAGGCCGGGCACGAGGGAGAGTCTTTCGAGGACCTCTGGGGAAAACGTCATCCTTTTCAGGCTAACCGGAATGGGGCGGCGGAGTCTAAATTTGGGAATGGAAGAAACAGACCTGGCGGCGATTGGCCGGGTGATTGAGGGAGACCGGGACGCGTTTGGGCTGCTGGTGGAGCGGCACAGCCGGAGTGTATTCCGGCTGGCATACCGGATTACCGGGAATGAAAGTGACGCGGAAGAGGTTGTGCAGGAGGCGTTTTTGCGGGCGTTTCGGGAGATCCGGCGGTATGAATCGCGAGCGAGTTTCGCCACTTGGGTGGGCACGATCGCGGCTAATTGCGCGCTGGACATGATTCGGAAGCGGAAGCGGTTTGTGGATCCGGTGAACGAAGTGGAATCGACGTGCGAAGCGCCGGGGCCGGAACGGGAGGCGAACAGCCGGCGAATCGGAGAGGTGATTGCGACGACGATGCGGCAATTGAGTTTGCAGGAGCGGATGGCGTTCACGCTGCGGCATTACGAGGGGATGGGGATCGATGCGATCTCGCGGGAACTTGGGCTGAGCGAGAACGCGACGAAGCAATCGATTTTCCGGGCCGTAAAGAAATTGCGACAAGTGTTGGGACCTTGGGTGGGATTGGTGGTGATTACGTTATGGACCATGTAAGCGAAGAAGCGTTGGTGCTGCTTTATTACGGCGAGGCGGGAGCGGATGACGCCCGAGCGCATGTCGAGGCGTGCGCGGTTTGCCGGGAGGAGTTTCAGGCGCTGCAACGGCTGTTGAACACGATGGACGCCGGAGCCGTGCCGGAGCGGGATGCGGCGTATGGGCGGCGAGTCTGGGCGGCGGTGGCGGCCCGGGCGCGGGTGCGGCGATATGCGTGGGGCGCGGTTGGAGCGTTGGCGGCGGGACTGATGGTGGGTGTGGCGTTGCAGTTTGGCGGCGGGCGCGAGGCGCCGGCGCCGGAGCGGGATAATGTGTCGGCACGGGTGCTGGAGGTGGCGCTGGAGAGCCATTTGGAATCGAGCCGGTTGGTGTTGACGGAGATCGTGAATGGCCAGGACGCGGGCGACGGATGGACGCGGGAGACGGCGGAGGATCTGCTGGCGGACAACCGTTTGTACCGGCAGACGGCGGAGGCCGAGGGCCAGACCGATACCGGGCAATTGCTGGAGGATTTGGAAGAAGTGCTGGTGGAGGTGGCCCATGCGCCGGCCGGTTCCGAGGAGCTGCGCCGGCGGATTGAGGCCAAGGGTGTGTTGTTCGCCATTCAGGTGCGAACGGGCAGAGAAGGAATTTTGTGACTTTCGAGGAACGTATGCGTATAAAAACTCGTATTGGATTGGCGATGCTCATGATGGCCGGCGGAATGCTGGCACAACCAGTTCCGGTTCCGGCGGCGCACCCCGCACCGCACCCTGCCCCCAAGATGACCTGGGCGGGTGCGGATCTGTACCGGAGCGCGGTCCGGTTGATCGATGAGCGGCAGTATGAAAAAGCGGTGCTGCTGTTTGACCAGGTGGTGCGAGAGAAGGGCGCGCGGACCGAGGGCGCCCTGTACTGGAAGGCCTATGCCCTGCGGCGATTGGGGAAGAACTCCGAGGCGCTGGCGGTGCTGGGGGAATTGGAATCGGGCTTCCCGGCGAGCCGTTGGAAAAATGACGCGAAGGCACTGGAAGTGGAGATCCGCCAGCCCGCGCCGGCGTCGCAGGACGATGAGGATTTGAAGCTGCTGGCGCTGAACGGACTGGTGCAGAATGAGCCGGAATCGGCGGTGCCGTTGCTGGAGAAAATCCTGGCGTCGGGCAAGAGTTCGCCGCGGATGAAGCAGCGGGCGCTGTACGTGCTGGCGCAGAGCCGGAACGGGCGGGCGCGGGAAGTGGTGACGCAGTATGCGCGGGGCGGGGCGAATCCGGACTTGCAGTTGACGGCGATCGATTATCTGGGCGCGGTGGCGACACCGGAGGCGACGCGGGCGTTGAGCGAGATCTATCAGGGTTCAAACGATGCGGCCGTGAAGCGGATGGCGTTGCAGGGGATGGCGCGGGCGCGGGACCGGGCGATGCTGCTGCAGATTGTGAAGGCCGAAGCGGATTTGGAATTTAAGAAGGAAGCCATCCGCCAATTGGGACGGACGGATGCGGCGGAGATGTTGAAGGAGTTGTACCGGACAGAAACGGATCGCGGGGTGCGGGTGACGGTGGTGGCCGCACTGGGCGACTACGGCAAGCCGGGCGTGCTGGTGGAACTGGCGCGGGCGGAAAAAGACGCGGGAATGAAGAAGGAAATCGTCCGCCGGTTAAGCGGCATGCGTTCGAAAGAGGCGCAGGCTTACCTGGTGGAGCTACTGCAGGAGTGAATTATGAGTGACGAGATCATCAAGTTGCGCAGCGTGAAGAAAGTGTTCCAGACCGATGAGGTGGAGACACACGCACTGATCGACATCCACATGGAGATTCGCCGCGGGGAGTATGTGTCGATCTCCGGGCCGTCGGGGTGCGGGAAGTCCACGTTGCTGGCGATTCTGGGCCTGCTGGATTCGCCGTCGGGCGGGGAGTACACTTTGCGCGGGCAGCCGGTGGCTTCGTTGAAAGCGGCCGAGCGGGCGCGGATCCGGAACCGCGAAATCGGGTTCATTTTCCAGGCATTCAACTTGATTGGCGATTTGACGGTATATGAGAACGTAGAGCTGCCGTTGACCTACCGGAACATGCCTTCGTCGGAGCGGCGGAAGGCGGTGCTGGATTCGTTGGAACGCGTGGGCATGAGCCATCGCGCCAAGCACTATCCGTCGCAGTTATCCGGCGGTCAACAGCAGCGGGTGGCGGTGGCGCGGGCATTGGGCGGAAGCCCGTCGATGCTGCTGGCCGACGAGCCGACGGGGAACCTGGACTCGCAGAACGGCGAGGCGGTGATGACGCTTTTGGAAGAGCTGCACGCCGGTGGCGCGACGATTTGCATGGTGACGCACGACCCGCGATTCGCGCGGTGTGCGGAGCGGAGTATCCGGCTATTCGACGGGCGGATTGTGGAAGAGAATGCGATGGCCACGGCGAGTGCGGCATCCTAGAGCCATATGGCCGCTCGGTTCTCCGGATTTCCCCAGCAGGGATTGACGTTCCTGCAAGAGTTGAAAGCGAACAATACGCGCGAGTGGTTCACGCCGCGGAAGGCTGTGTTCGACGAGAGCGTGAAGGCGCCGATGGTGGCACTGGTGGAAGCGGTGAACGCGGAGTTGGCCGACTTCGCGCCAGACTATTTGACGGAGCCAGCGAAGGCGATTTACCGCATTTACCGGGACACGCGATTCAGCCACGACAAGACGCCATACAAGACGCACATCGCCGCGAACCTGCATAAACAGGGGGCCGACAAGCACGCGGCGGCGGGGTATTACTTCAGCGTGGGCGCCGATGAGATTGAGATCGCGGCGGGCGTTTATATGCCGGGGCCGGAAGAGCTATTGCGGTTGCGCCAGCATATTTCGAGGCATTTCGATGAGTTCTCGAAGCTGGCCGGGGATAAGGCGGTGACGAAGCTGGTGGGTTCGTTGCAGGGCGATGCGTTGTCGCGGCCGCCGAAGGGGTTTTCGCCGGAGGACCCCGCGCTGGAATGGATCAAGAAGAAGCAGTGGTATTACTTCAAGACCGATCTGGATCTAGGGTTGGCGGCGACGCCGAAGCTGTTGCCGGAAATCGTGAAGCGTCTGCGGGCGATGACGCCGATGGTGATATTTTTCAACCGCGGCCTGGCGCCCCGGGACAGATCGCGAGATTTCCTTTTCTAGCCATTCCGACGGAAGATGGAGGGAGATGCGATACGCGATTTTTCTTCCGTTTCTGTTCGGCCTGATGGTTGGCGCGCAGCCGGCGAAGTACCGGCAAGGGCATTCGCACATGGGCGAAGGGTTCAACGAGGGGCCCCGCCAGAAGCCCTGGGAGATTCCAGGGACGGGAACAGTGTCGTTTCCGATCACGCACAAGAACGCGGAGACGCAGAAATGGTTTAACCAGGGCGTGGTGCTGCTGCACTCGTTCTGGTATTACGAGGCGGAGCGGTCGTTCCGGTGGTGCCTGCAATTGGAACCGGACAACGCCATGGCGTGGTGGGGCTTGGCGCGGAGCCAGTCCGGCGGCAAGCGTGGGAAGGAGTTCCTGCAGGAAGCGGTGAAGCGGAAGGCTTCCGTCACTGAGCGGGAGCGGATGTACATTGAGTCGGACGCGGCGTCCGTGCTGCCGGAGGTGGGGGAGAAGGCCGACGGTAGGGCCGGGCGTTTGATCATGGAACGGCTGGTGATGAAGTATCCGGACGATTTGGAGGCGAAGGCGTTTCTGGCGTTGGACACGATGGGCGAAAACCGGATGGGGACGGAGTTGTTGATCCGCGAGATTCTGGCGAAGGCGCCGAACCATCCCGGCGCGCACCACTACCGGATTCACAACTGGGACGGCAAGGATCCGGAGTTCGCGCTGGAGAGCTGCCGGAAGTATGGCGAAGTGGCGTACGGGATTGGGCACGCGGTGCATATGCCGGGGCACGTCTATGCGGGCGCCGGGATGTGGCACGAGGCGGCGATTTCCATGGACGCGGCGACGCGGGTGGAGAAGAAGTACATGCAGGACCGCCAGACGTTCCCGTTTGAGAACTGGAACTATCCGCACAATAAGAACTACCTGGCCTATATTCAGGCGCAATTGGGGATGGAGAAGGCCGCGCTGAGTGCCGGGCGGCAGTTGCTGGCCGCGCCGCGGATGGAGAAGGTGAACCGGCGGAGCGGTGCGTTCCCGCTGCACATGGAGGCGCAGATCATCCTGTTGCGGACGTACGTGCGGTTTGGACGGTGGAAGGAGTTGCTGGAGGCGGAACAGTTTGAATGGGACGACACCAAACTGGGCAACAAGGTGCAGCGGCCGTTCGTGGAGGCTCTGGCGCATTTGGGGTTGGGCGATGTAGCGAAGGCGCGGAAGGCGATGGCGGAGCTGGAAGCACTGCAGGACGAAGTAAAGAAGAAGGACGACTACTACGTGAAGTCGTGGTACTCGCTGATGGTGCGGGAGCTGAAGGGGAAGCTGCTGTTGGCTTCGGGGAAGACGCTGGAGGGGTTGACGGAACTGGGCGAGGCGGCGATTGCGTGGGGCGCACTGCTGCAGGAGCAGAACGACCCGCCGTTCTATCCGTCGAACGTGTACGATGACCTGGGCCGCGCCTATCTGCAGGCGAAGAGTCCGGTGCTGGCGGCGGCGGCGTTTGGACGGAGCCTGGAGTTGGTTCGGAACAACGCGTGGGCGTTGGCCGGGTTGGCCGAGGCACACAGCGCTTTAGGGGAGAAGGACAAGGCGGCGGCGTTCAACGGGCGCCTGCTGCACGTTTGGAGTGACGCGGACGTGCCGCCCACCGTGACGGGTAAAGCGACGGACGTTTCGCCGGGGCCGCAGAGGAACTATCGAAAGACGACGCTTTCGGCCTTGGGCCCGGACCTGTGGGCACCGTTCGCCGCGCCGAAGCTGGACGCGCTGGACCCGCAGAAGAAGAAGGTCTCGCTGGCGGAGTACGCGGGCCGCAACGTGGTGCTGATCTTCTATCTGGGCCAGGAGTGCGCGCACTGCCTGGAGCAGTTGCAAGCGGTGGCGAAGCGGAAAGACGATTTCGAAAAGCGCAACGTGGCCGTGCTGGCGATTTCGAGCAACAAGCCGGAGGACAATGCGGACTCCGTGAAGCTGAAACCGCTGCCGTTCCGCCTGCTGTCCGACGACCGGTTTGAGAACTCCAAACGGTTCCTGTCCTACGACGATTTCGAGCGTCTGGAACTGCATTCGACCATTCTGATCGATGCCAAGGGCCGTGTTCGCTGGGCTCAGCGCGGCGGGGATCCCTTCACCGATTTCGACTCGCTTTTAAAGGAGCTGGACCGGGTGAATAAAAGTACAGATTGACGGAACCATTTCCGAATTGAACCGTATATCCAGATAACGGTCAGTCTCCGCTAGAGAGACCCTTTCCCCAACGACAACCCCTCTAGCGGAGACCCCGATTGATCGAGTCGAAACGGGGCGCGTTTGGCAATTCAGGAGCCTGGACTGTCCAAAAATCCCAGTTACGGTCAGAATAACAGTTTCGTGAATTTTGGCAACTGAGATTTGTGGGCCGAGTTGCCGTTCTTGCAGGCGTACCCATATAGTTGTCTGCATGCGATGCGCGGCGGTACTCCTTTTCGCCTTTGGGCTGACCTGTTTCGGTGATGATAGCGGGCGCATTCTGCGCCTGGATCACTATGTGCGGGTGAAGTCCACGGTGCCGTCCATCGCGGGCCAGACCACACAGATCTACGTTCGGGAAGTGGCGCGTGCACGGCATGGGAAAGAGGTGGTCCTGTTCGTCCATGGCGCCGGGACTCCCGCGGAGGTCGCCTTCGACGTCCCGTATCAGGACTACAGCTGGATGGCGTATTTGGCGAAGGCCGGCTACGATGTGTTCTCCATGGACATGACGGGGTACGGCCGATCCACCCGCCCTTTAGCAATGAACGACCCTTGCAATCTGGCCGCGGAGCAGCAGAAGGCGGTCTTCGGGACGACCTGCGCGCCCAGCTACGGCCAGCAGATGACCACGATTGCCTCCGATTGGAACGATATCGGCGCCGTGGTTGATTATCTGCGCGGGTTACGGCAGGTGGATAAGGTGAGTCTGATCGGGTGGTCGCTGGGCGGACCTCGCGCGGGCGGCTATGCGTCGCAGCATCCGGACAAGGTGAAGAAGTTGATCCTGCTGGCGCCGGCCTACCGGCGGGGTTCGGGCGATGCCGCCCCGGCGCAATTGCCGACAGCGGGAGCGGCCTTCGCTACTCAATCCCGCGCGGAACTCGATGCCAATTGGGACCGGCAACTTGGCTGCCCGGACCAGGTGGACCCCAAGGCGCGGGAAGCGGTGTGGGCCGACATGCTGGCCTCCGATCCGCAGGCGTCCACATGGGGACCGGGCGTCCGGCGGGCGCCGCTGTTGTCCTTCTGGGGATGGAATGAAAAGGTAGTCGGCAAGATGCGGACCCCGGCCCTGTTCGTCGCCGCGGCGCACGATAAACAGGCGCTGCCGGCGAACGTCCGGGCGCTCTACGACGACTTCGGCGCGACCGAAAAGGTATTCCTGGACCTGGGGTGCACGTCCCACAACGCACTGTGGGAAAAGAACCACCTGCTGCTGTTCCAGGCATCGCTGGAGTGGCTGCGGGATGGCGTCGTGAGCGGCAAGAAAGACGGCGTCGTGAAGCTCGGCTACTAGCCGAGCTTGGCGCGCACTTTTTCGCTCAGGGCTTTGCCGTCGACGCGTTTGCCGGCGAGTTTCGCCTTGGCGGCGTTCATCACCAGACCCATCTTCGACTTATCGGTAATCCCGGTTTCGGCCATGGCGGCGACGATAGCCGCATCAATTTCTTCGTCCGACGGGGCGGCGGGCAGATAGCCCTCCACCAGCGCCAGTTCGGCGGCTTCTTTATCCGCCAGCTCGGCGCGCCCGTTGGCCCGGAACATCTCCATGGACTCCCGGCGCTGCTTGGCGATGGTGGTCAAAACCTGCATTTCCGCGGCTTCGTCCAGCGGTTTCATGCTGTCGATCTGGAACTTCTGCAGGGCCGATTTCACCATGCGAATGGCGCTCAGACGGGCCTCGTCTTTGGCCTTCATCGCGGCCACCATATCCTTCTGTATCTGATCGAGGAGAGGCATGTTTTGTTATCCTAATTGTACGCTCTAGCAGTTCTCATTTCTCCTATCCCATGCATATTAAAAAGCAACGTCTCCTGACACCGGGCCCGACGCCCCTCTATCCGCCAGCCCTCCACGCAATGATGGCTTCGGATGTCCACCACCGCACCCAGGATTTCGTAAAAATCCAGAACCAGGCGCTGGCTTCGCTGAAGGAAGTCCTCGGCACGTCCAACGATGTGTTCATTCTGGTTTCCTCCGGGTCGGGCGGGTTGGAAGCATCGGCTTCGAACTTCCTGTCGATGGGCGACAAAGTGATCATTTGCTGCGCCGGGAAGTTCGGCGAACGCTGGGTGGAGATCGCCAAGGCGTACTCTTTGAATGCGGTCGTGTTGAAGGCCGAATACGGCGACGTGGTCACTCCGGACCGCGTGGAAGCCGCGCTGGCCGAAAATCCCGATGCCAAGGCCGTCATGGTCCAGGCTTCGGAAACCTCGACGGGCGCCATGCACGACGTGGAAGCGATGGCGGCGGCGGTGAAGAAAACCGACGCGCTGTTCATCGTCGACGCCATCACCGGCATCGGCACCATGCCGCTCGACATCGACGGCTGGGGCATCGACATCTGCGTCGGCGGCAGCCAGAAGTCGTTCATGATTCCTCCGGGCCTCGCCTTCGTCACCGTCAGCGCCAAGGCCTGGAAGGCCAATGAAACGGCCACCATTCCACGTTTCTACTTCGACCTGAAGAAGGAAAAGAAGATGATCGACAAGGGTGAGGGGTCCAGCTGGACGCCGAACACGTCGCACATCATCGCGCTGAACGCCGCGCTGGACTACATCAAGCAGTTGGGCATGGCGAAGTTGATCGAAAACGCGCTGTTGCTGGCCAAGGCCACCCGCGAAGCCGCCAAGGCGCTGGGCCTGGAACTGTTCGCCCCGAACGCGCCGGGCAACTCAGTGACGGCCATCAAGGCTCCGGCCGGCATGGATTCCGGCGTGATCGTGAAGGGCTTCCGTACCCACTTTGGCGCCATCATCGCCAATGGCCAGGGCACGATGAAGGGCCAGATCTTCCGCATGGCGCATCTCGGCTACTTCGATTTTGCCGATATGTTCGCGGTGATCGCGGCGCTCGAACTGATCCTCCAGGCCAACGGCCATAAGGTGGAACTGGGCTCCGGCGTGGCGGCGGTGCAGCGTGTGTATGCCGAGGCGGCCATGTCGCCCGCGGCCAAGGCCTAACAATACGGGAGCGGAAGCAAATCCATGAAGATTCTTGTAGCGGAACCACTGGCCGCGGCCGGTTTGGAATTATTGCGTGCGCAGGCCGGGTGGGACATCGTCGTCTCCAACCCGAAGGAATACGCCGAACACCTCGGTGACTGCGACGCCTTGCTGGTGCGCAGCGCGGTAAAGGTAAACAAGGACGTCCTGTCCAAGTCGCCGAAGTTGAAGGTCGTCGGTCGCGCCGGTGTCGGCGTGGACAACGTCGATCTGGAAGCGTCGACGGCGGCCGGCGTGCTGGTCATGAACACGCCGGGCGGCAACGCGATTTCGGTCGCTGAACACACGATCGGACTCATGCTGTCGCTGGCTCGGGCCATCCCGGCGGCGAGCGCCTCCACCAAGAGCGGCAAGTGGGAAAAGAAGAAGTTCCAGGGCAACGAACTGCGTGGCAAGACGCTGGGCGTGATGGGCCTGGGTTCGATCGGCCGGGAAGTGGTGAAGCGCGCCTCCGGCTTCGACATGCGCATCATCGCGCACGACCCGTTCGTGAACCCGCAGACCGCGGCGGATCTGAACGTCGAACTCGTGACGTTGGACTCGCTGTACGCCCAAAGCGACTACATCTCCCTGCACATGGCGCTGACGCCGGAAACGCATGGGATGTTGAACGCGGCGGCCTTTGAAAAGATGAAGACCGGTGTGCGCATCATCAACTGCGCCCGCGGCGAACTGATCAAATCGGCCGACATCGCCGCGGCTCTCGCCAGCGGCAAAGTGGGCGGCGCCGGCCTCGACGTGTTCGAAAAAGAACCGCCGGCCGCTGACGACCCGCTCCTCAGCGCGGAGAACCTGCTGGCGACCCCGCACATCGGCGGCTCCACCGACGAAGCGCAGGAGATCGTTGGCGTGCGCATTGCGGAACAACTGGTGGAATACCTGGTCAATGGCATCGCGCTCAACGCCGTGAACATGCCCGCGCTTTCGCCGGATATGTACAAGGCCGTTGGCCCCTACATCGCGCTGGCCGAACGGCTGGGCAACTTCGCCGCCTTCGCGGCCGAAGGGCACCCCAAAGGCGTCAAACTCACCTATACCGGCCGTATCGCGGACTTCAACACCACCCTGCTCCGCAACGCGGGTATGGCGGGCGTCTTGAACCGCTCGCTCGAACAGCGGGCGAATCTGGTGAACGCCATGCCCATCGCCACCGAGCGGGGTTTGAGCGTGTCTGAAACGCACGAGAAGCGCACGGGCCACATCGATTCCATTCGCTTGGAACTGGAAACCGATGCCGGCGTCACGGTCGTCGAAGGCGCTGTCATCCTCAACAAGCCGCGCTTGATCATGGTGGACGGCATCTACTGCGAAGCGACGCTGAGCGGGCACCTGCTGTACCTGAAGAACAACGACGTGCCGGGCGTTATCGGCCACGTGGGCAATTCGCTGGGCAAGGCCGGCATCAACATCGCCAACTTCTCGCTCGGGCGCCAGGAAACGCCGGCCGCCGGTCAGCACATCCAGGCCATCGCGGTGGTGGAAGTGGACGGAATCGTCACCGATGCCGTTCGCGCCGACCTGCAGTCCAATCCCGCCATTTTGACGGTGCGCCCGGTCGAATTCCTCGCGTAAACCTGTTACTAAGGCAAGAAAAAAGCCGTTCCCGGGCCGGGAACGGCTTTTTTCTTGCAATTCACTAAGTGTTGTGTTTGCGCACCCCTGCACGTGTGTTAGCATGGGAATGCTCCCCGAGGAATTTACCTCGAAAATCCCACCGCAACGGAGTGGTTAGCACCGCCGAATGAGTAATACCGTTTTCCTTGGCAACCTTCCTGCCTGGGTGACCGCCGACGACATCAAGTCCTGGCTCTCTGCTGAGAACCTGGTCGCTGATTCCATTAAGGTCATCCGTAACCCCGAAACACAAGAGTCCAAAGGGTTCGCATTCATTGAAGCTCCCAACGTGGAGGAGATGAATTCGATCATCCGCCGATTTGATCGCGCGCCTCTGGAAGATCGCCTGCTCCGTGCCAATCCAGCACAGCCGCCGAAGTCGAAAGGCGGGGTGCCTGTAAAGGCGGCCGGCCCGATGACTGGGCCTCCTGGAATGGATCGGAACAAGCGTCCGCGGCCTAACCGCGACGCCGGCGCTCCTACCGCGGCAAAGCGTAAGAGTAACAAGCCACAGCCGACGAGTGCGTTTGCCGAGGAATTGGCAAAGGCGCTGTAAACCAAGTTTCCGTCGTTTGGAAAAGGCGATCTCGCAAGAGGTCGCCTTTTCTGTTTTTGGAATAGGCTGTTAACAGTTTGCAATCCGTGATATAACGGAGTCGCTCGTACCCCAGAGGACGTATGCGGGATTTTCTAATACTCCGGGCAACCTTGTTGCTGCTCTTGGCCTCGGCCGCCTGGTTTCTTCAACCCTTCGGCCTGCAACGGCCACTTGCCGCGCTTGTGGGCGTTGCCCTCTGCGGCGTCATTCTGTTCTTTGAACACCGGATCCGCGAGATCACGCTCAAACGAATCATGGGCGCCGCCGCCGGCTCCCTGCTCGGCATCGTCGGAGCGTTTCTTATCTCCCTGGTCCTCGAAAAGGCTCTGGCCGGTGACCGCAGCGCGCTCCCGTTCCTGGAGCTCACCATCCTCCTCTGGATGACCTATTGTGGCCTCGTCGTCGGCGCCCACAAAGGCGAGATGCTGAATCTCTCCGCGCTCGGCGGCGTCTTCGGCGGCGAGATCTCCACCAAGCAACAGTTCAAGATCCTGGACACCTCCGTCATCATCGACGGCCGAATCGCCGACATCGTCGAAACCGGGTTTCTCGATGGCGTCCTCGTCATCCCGCAATTCGTCCTGCGCGAACTCCAACTCGTCGCCGACTCGGCCGACTCCATGAAGCGCAACCGCGGTCGCCGCGGCCTCGACATCCTGCAAAAAATCCAGAAGAACCCCGACCTCCAGGTCCGCATCGTCGAAGACGACTTCCCGCAAACCCGCGAAGTCGACATGAAGCTGATCGAGCTGGCAAAGCTCTACAACTGCAGCGTCGTGACGAACGATTTCAACCTGAACAAAGTGGCCACGCTCCACGGTGTGCAGGTGCTGAACATCAACGAGCTCGCCAACGCGCTGAAGCCCGTTGTACTGCCCGGAGAAACGATGAAGGTCTTCATCATCAAAGAGGGCAAGGAATCGAACCAGGGCGTCGCCTACCTGGACGACGGCACGATGGTGGTCGTCGACAACGCCAGGAAGTTGATCTCAAAAACAGTCGAGATCAGCGTCACCAGCGTTCTGCAAACGACGGCGGGGAAAATGATCTTCGGCCGCTTCGACGACCGGATCCATATGGCGGAAAAGCCGGCAGAGCGCGCCGCGTCACATTGAATCGGGCTTACAATAGCTAGTTAGGCTCCTTCTATCATGAAAGTCGCTGTCATTTTACCTGCCGCGGGTCTCGGGACTCGTATGGCCAAGTCGCAACCCGACGCGGGAACCCACAGCCGCAAGCAGTTCCTGCAGCTGGAAGGGGTACCGATCCTGCTGCACACGATTCGCAAGTTCGCCCGCTGCGCGGCCGTCGGCGAGATCGTCGTCGCGTTGCGCGGGGATGATATTGCCTGGGTCCAGGATCTGCTCGACGCCGAACAATTGGCCAAGCCCGTGCGCCTCGTTGTCGGCGGCGACTCGCGCCAGCAGTCCGTTGAAAACGCGCTGAGCCATCTGGACGCCGATACGGAGCTGGTTGCCGTGCACGACGCCGTGCGCCCGTTCGTCGAACTCGACGCCGTGGAAAAGGTGATCGAAGAAGCGGCGGCCTGCGGTGCGGCCATCCTCGGCATCGTCCCGGTCGACACCGTCAAACGCGTGCACCTCAGCCGCATCGAAACTACCATCCCGCGCGAGCGCCTGGTCATGGCGCAAACCCCGCAGGTCTTCACGCTCCCCATCCTCCGCGAAGCGTTTGCGAAGGCGACCGCCGATGGCTTCGTGGGCACCGACGAAGCCAGCCTCGTCGAACGGCTCGAGAACGTCAACATCCACGTCGTCCCTGGTAGCGACCGCAACATCAAAATCACCAAGCCCACCGATCTCTATCTGGCCAAACTTTTCCTGGCCGAGGAGCGGGAGCGCCAGTCGGCATGATCGCCATCCGCACCGGATTGGGCTGGGACAATCACCGGATTGCCGACGGCCGGCCGCTGATCCTCGGCGGCATCAACGTGCCCTGCGAGTTCGGGCTCGACGGCCACTCCGACGCCGATATCCTCCTCCACGCCTTGACCGACGCGCTGCTCGGCGCCCTCGCCCTGGGCGACATCGGCATGCACTTTCCCGATACCGATCCACAGTGGAAAGGCGCCTCCAGCGACCGGTTCCTGCTCCACGCCGCCGGGCTCGTCCGTGAGCGCGGCTGGACTATTTCCAACGTCGACACCACCGTCATCCTCCAACGCCCCAAGCTGAAGGATTTCCGCGAAGCCATCCGCGCCAACATCGCGCGGCTCCTGGAACTCGACATCGACCAGGTCGGCGTGAAGTTCAAGACCGCCGAAAAGGTCGGCCCCGTTGGCGAAGGCAAGTCCGGCGAAGCCCAGGCCATCGCCACACTAGTGAAGTAAATTCCTTCTCTCCAAAGGCGCTCCCCGAGCGTCCATAATGGGAGAAGCGTATGAAGCCAGTATTGTCCCTATTCGCATTGCTCGCGCTGGCGCCATTGGCCATGGCGCAGGTCACTTACACCAAAGAGATCTCCCGTCTCTTCCAGGAAAAGTGCCAAGGCTGCCACCGCGCCGGCGACATCGCCCCCTTCGCACTCGACTCCTACGAAGCCGCCAAAACCTGGAGTACCGACATCCAGCGCGTGGTGACAGAGCGGATCATGCCGCCATGGAAGCCCGTCGACGAGCACGGCAAGTTCAAGAACGATTTCGGCCTCACCGAAGCGGAGCGGCAGATGCTGCTCGACTGGCTCGCCGCCGGCGCTCCTGAAGGAGATCCGGCCGACATGCCCGAAGCGCAGCCGGAAACCGGCGAGTGGCAACTCGGCGAACCCGACGCCGTCATCACCATGCCGGAACTCTACAACGTGCCCCGCCGCAAGGATATCTATCGCTGCTTCGTCGTCCCCGCCGGTTTCGAAGAGGATGTATGGGTGAAGGCCGTGCAAATTGTTCCGGGCAATCGCCAGGTCGCCCACCACGTGATTCTCTACATCGACGAGACCGGAAAATCGGCCGCACTAGACGCCAAGGACGAAGAGCCGGGCTATGAGTGCTTCGGCGGCCCTGGCGATGGCGTGCAACTCTCGGCCGGTTCCATGCTCGGCGGCTGGGTGCCCGGCTCCCGCCAGGCCCTGCTGCCCGAAGGAGTTGGCCTGTTGCTGCCGAAAGGCGCGCGCATCATCATCCAGATGCACTACTTCCCTTCGGGCAAGGAACATGCGGACCAGACGAAAGTCGGTCTCTATCTGGCCAAACCGGAAGAAAAACTGAACAAGCGAATGGTGTTCCTGCCGGTGGTGAACACCACGTTCCGCATCCCCGCAGGCGCCAAGGATCACGCCGTCAACGCCACCTTCCCCATGCCCGCTGGCGACGTCCACATGGTGGTCCCCCACATGCATCTGCTGGGCCGCAAGATCGAGGTCAATCACACCGACCTGTTCGGCCGTCCCAAGAACTCCCTCATCAAAATCGACGATTGGGACTTCAACTGGCAGGGCTTCTATTCTTTCACCCAGCCCGTGCGCATGAATAATCTGGACATGATGCGGGCCACCTGCCGCTTCGATAATTCTGCCGACAATCCCAGGAATCCGTCCAACCCGCTGAAGGACGTTCGCTGGGGCGAAGGTACCGAAGACGAAATGTGCCTGGCCTTCCTCGGCGTCACGCTCGACAACCAAAGCCTGATCGACCTGATCAAGTTCCAGAAACACAACAACCGCCGGCGATAGCCTCATGCCCCGCCTGGTGCGCCCTCCCGGTCCGCGCGTCCGCTCCCTGGGCGGCAGCTTCAGCGCTTTCCGTGCCGATCCGCTCGGCTTCCTCACCCGCTGCACCGAGGACTACGGCGACCTCTGCTACTTCCGCGCCGGCCACCAGCACATGTACTTCCTGAACTCGCCCGCGCTGGTGCAGGAAGCCCTTGTCACGAAGAACGCGGCGTTCATGAAGAGCCGCATTCTCCAACGCGCCAAGTCCCTCCTCGGCGAAGGTCTGCTGACCAACGAAGGCGCATCCCACCTCCGCCAGCGCCGCCTGGTCCAACCCGCCTTCCACCGCGATCGCCTCATCCGCTACGCCGCCGACATGACCGCCCTCGCCATGCGCTCCCGCACGCGCTACGCCGATGGCGCCGTCGTCGACATCGATCGCGAAATGATGCGCCTCACCCTCGCCATCGTCGGCCGCACCCTCTTCAGTGCCGACGTCGAAGAGGACGCCCCCACCGTGGGCGAAGCCATGAACGCTTTGCTTGAAATGATGCCGGTGCTCATGTTCCCGCTCTCGCAGTATCTGCAGTATCTCCCCCTCCCCTTCATGCGCCGCTTCATGAAGGCCGGCGAAACGCTCGACAAAACCATCTACCGCATCATCAACGAACGCCGCGCCAGCGGCGAGGACACCGGCGACCTCCTCAGCATGCTCCTCCAGTCCCGCGACACCGAAGGCGACCACTCCGGCATGACCGACAAACAGGTCCGCGACGAAACGTTGACCCTCTTCATCGCCGGCCACGAAACCACCGCCACCGCCCTCACCTGGGTCTGGTACCTGCTGGCCGAACACCCCGAAGTGGAAGCGAAGATGCACCGCGAAATCGATGAAGTTCTCGGCGACCGCGAGCCCACGTTCGCCGACGTACCCTTCCTTCCCTACACCGGCCACGTCTTCGGCGAAACCATGAGGCTCTACCCACCCGCCTGGGCCATCGGGCGCATGGCCACGATGGACCTCGAAATCGCCGGCTATCAGGTACCCCGCAAGTCCATCGTCCTGCTCAGCCCCTACACCATGCACCGCTCCCCAAAATACTGGCCGGAGCCGGACCGCTTCCGCCCCGAACGCTGGGAGACCGAGGATCCCAACCGTCCCAAGTTCGCCTACTACCCCTTCGGCGGCGGCCCGCGCCTCTGCATCGGCGAACGCTTCGCCTGGATGGAGGGCGTGATCATCCTCGCCGCCCTCGCCCGCAAATGGCGCTTCCGGCGCGCGGACACGGCGCCAGTGCAACTAGCGCCGCTGCTCACCCTCCGCGCCAAAGGCGGCCTCCGCCTCCGCGCCGAAGCCCGCTACTGACCCAGGCTCTTCTGCCGCGCCGGCAGGAATTCGTCCCCGGCCCGCCACGTGGGCATCGCCGCCGTGTTGGCAACGGTCAACCCGATGGTGAAGCCGAACCGCGCCATCTGCTCCGGCCCGCCCATGTCCCAGCTTTCTTTGTACTCATCGCTCGGCTGATGGTAGTTCTTGGCGTTGTACTCAAAGGCCAACTGCGCGCCGGCCGTCTCGTCTTTGCCGATGTACTCATCGCCCATGTTGATCGAAAAAGCCGGCACCCCAGCCCGCGCGAACGCGAAATGGTCAGAGCGATAGTAATGCCCCTGCTCCGGCCGAGGGTCCGCTTTGATACTCAGGTTAAATCGTTGCGCCACCTGCTGCACCACCGGAAACACAGAGGTGCGCTCCGCGCCGTTGACGACGACATCCTTCACCCGCCCGAACGGAAAGAACGAATCGAAGTTCAAGTTCAACGCCGTCTTCCCCACTGGAATCACCGGCCGCGCCGCGTACACTTCGGCCCCGCGTAGCCCGCTCTCCTCCGCCGTCACGGCCACAAAAATCGCCGACCGCTTCGGCCGATTCCGCAGCGCGCCCCACGCCCGTGCAATCTCAATCAACACCGCGCAGCCGCTGGCATTGTCCACCGCGCCGTTATAAATCTTGTCCCCGTTCACAGGATCGCCGATTCCCAAGTGGTCCCAATGCGCGCTAAACACGATCGCTTCCTTACTCAACACCGGATCGCTGCCCGGGATGATCGCCGCCACGTTCGACGCCTGAATCTGCCGGATCTTCGTCGGAATGGAACCCTTAATCCGGATTCCCAGCGGGAACGCCTGAAAGCCCTTCGTATCGGCCTTCTTCAACAACTCGTCCACCGTGTAGCCACCCAACCCCGCCAGCTTCTCCCCGCATTCCTTCGACACCCACCCGGCAAACGCCAACGCCGCCGCGCCGGGCCCGAGCTTCACCTGCGGGTCTTCCTTCCCCCACGAACTCTTCACCACTTCCCAGCCATACCCCGCTGTCGGCGACGTATGGAGAATTACAACAGCCACCGCCCCCTGCCGCAGGGCTTCTTCATACTTGTACGTCCAGCGGCCGTAATAGGTCAGCGCCCGGCCGCCGAAAAACTTGGGGTCCTCGCTCGGCGGCTCGTTGGTGAACAACACCACCACCTTGCCCTTCACATCGACGCCCTTATAATCGCTCCACTCAAACTCCGGCGCCGTAATCCCATGCCCGACAAACACGGCCTCGGCGTCAAAATCCGCGCGCGCCTTCTGCTGCATCGTGTTGCCCACAAACCCAGCCGACCACGCAAACGGCAGGCTCTCCCCGCCCTTCCCCGCGCTCAGCGTGGCCGAAGTTTGGGGCTCCACACCCACCAGTTCCACCTTCTGGAAGTAGGTGCCGTTCTCTCCCGCCGGCTTGGCCCCGGCAATCGCCAACTGCGACGCGATATAGTTCGTCGCCAGTTCCCCGCCCCGCGTGCCCACCCCGCGCCCTTCCAACAGATCACTCGCCAGGAATCGAATATGGGCGCGGATATTTTCGCCGGTAATCGCGTCCTGGGCCTGCAGCGCCAGTGCGGCAACAAGAAAAAACGAGAGCAGTCGCATACTGTTTAGTGTAGCGACCGCTCTCGTCCCCTGCGTTCTAGAACATCACCTTCAGCCCAAGCTGAATGTTACGGCGATCCGCGAACCGCGTTCCATTCACCTGGCCGAAGTCGGGGTTACCAACCGTCAGCCCGGGCGCCGAGAACTGCGGCGTATTCGTAAAGTTGAAGAACTCGCCGCGGAACTGCACACGGAACCGTTCCAGGAACTGGAAGTTCTTGGCGATGTTGATATCGGCGTGGTGCGTGCCGTCCGCCCGAAGATTGGGGATGAACCGCGCCACATTGCCCAGCGTGAAGGCAGCCGGTTGCCGTGCCCCGGTCGTATTGAACCACTGCGCCGGCGTGCGGCTGGAGACGTTCAAATCAGACAAGTTCGACACCTGCGCGTTCAGGATGGAGAAGCCGTAAGTGGCCAGCGTGTTCTGCGCTTCCAACCGCTGCGGCAACCCGCTGGCGAAGCGAACCACGCTCGACACTTCCCATCCGCCGGCCACGAACTCCACCGCCTTCGGCATCTTCGCGCCGAACTTCCGGCCCTTGCCCACCGGCACCTGATACACCAGCGCCGTCACGAAGCTCTGCGGCACATCGTGCGCGCTGATCGAACGGTCCAGGCTGCGGTTGTTCACGTCGCGGAAACGCTCGTTGATGATCCAGCCCTGGTTCTCGCTGGCGTTGTCGATCGCCTTCGAAAACTGATAGCTGGCCAACAGGTTGAACCCGCTCTGGAACGTCTTGGCATAGCGCAGGAACAGGGAGTGGAAGCTGGAACCAGCCCCCGGCGTGTCGCCGCTCAGCTCCACCGTCACAAACTGCGGATACGGACGCAACAGGCGGTGCCGCGGCACCGTCCGTCCGCTGAGCACGCCGTTCGGGAAGATGCCGAAGAATGGATTGGTCACCTGCTCATTCAACGCATTGCCCAGCGAAAGCGACGACGACGGCAGCTGATTCACATTCGGTAGCCCGCCCAGGTTCAACTTACGCCCCTGCGAACCCGAGTAGCCCGCTTCAAAAATGCTGCCCCGGCCCAAGTCGAACTGCAGGTCGAGCGAAGCATTCTGCGAATAGCCCGTATCGCGACCGCGCTGCACAGCGGTCACGTCGCCGCCCGTCTGCGTCAGCAAACCACGGGTCCCGCCAACCGGCTTGTTCAACCCGTTCGGGAACGGATTGCTCAGCAGATCCTGCGGCGTAATGCCGTCGCCACCACGGGAGGTCACCCAGTTGCTGGTGACGGTGAAGCCATCCGTACCGGCCGCCGGACCGCCCTGCAACGCGTTGCAGCAGGCCTGGAGATAGAAGATGCCGTAGCCGCCGCGCGCCACGATGCGATTGGTCACTTTGTAGGAGAAACCGAAACGCGGAGCCCAGTCGGCGCTGTCGAGCTGCGTCTGGCCACGGCTGTTGCCATCCACGAACCTCAGCCCGCCCTTCAGGCTCAAACCAGTCTGCTGGCTGAGCGGATTGGCCGCGTCGTAGTCGAAATAGTTGTAGCGGTTGTAGCGTTCCGTGCGCGGGCGCTGCTGTTCGTAGCGCAAACCAAGGTTCAACGTCAGCCGGTTATTCACGCGCCACGTGTCCTGCACATACAGCCCGTAGTACCGAATCACCGGCGCCGGCTGCACACGGTTGGTAATGGCGTTGTTCACCGCCGTCACGCCGCCGGTCGCCCCGGTAGCCGCCGCGCCGATGCCGGTGCCAAGAAGCAGCGAAGCATGGCCGCTACCGGAGGTCGCGCTCGAAACGGCCGCGTTCGGGCCGGACGTCATACCGCGGTCGAAGGCAAAATCGGCCGAGCGGACGTCGATCGAATTCAAATACGCGTTCTCCACGTTGCCGCCGAACTTCACGCTGTGGCGGCCAAGCTCGCGCGTGTTGTTGACCTGCAGGTTGTCCGTACGGCGCGGAAAGTTCAGGATGCGACCGTTCGAAATGCCGGCAAACCCCTGCACATTGAACTGCGGCAAATGCGGCGAATCCATCTGCGAAACCAGGCTGCCCGGTAAACCAATGCTGGTGCCCAACACGCCGTCAACCAATGTCACCGGGATCGATTCTTCACGCCACCGGCCGCTGCCCGCCGTCACATTGATGACCCAGTTCGGGTTCGGCACAAACGTGTTCGCCCAGGTGGCGTGATAGCGCGGCGAAGTGCCCTCACTGCCCGTATCTCCGCCGGTCCCATAAAAGCGCGGCGTAATATTTTGCTGCTCAGCGTAGGTCACGCGGCCATACATGCGCCACTTCTCGCTCTTGGCCCAGTCCAGCCGCCCGTCCCAGCGGAAGTTGTTGGTCACGGAGTTGCCCGCGCCAAAGAAGTTGTTCGCCTGCGTGATGACGCTCGTCGGTGTCGCGTTCGCTCTCGGGTATAGGTCCAACACCTTCGCGCCAACCGCGTCCCAGCGCGTCCGCGGCAGAATATTGCCCGGAAACGGCGCGCGCGTTGTAACCCCACCGGCGGTCTGCACGGAGAAGGGATCGAAAATCGGCGACACGCTGCCATCATTGTTCAGCGTCTGGCTGAAGTTGCCCGCCCGCTGCAGATCCGTCGGCACCGTCGCCGTCGCCGTCGCCGGGGAACCCTGCTTCAGGCCTTCATAGGTCGCCAGGAAGAACAGGCTCTTCGCCTTCCACAACGGACCCGACAGGTTGCCGCCAAACTGATTGCGCTTGAACTCCACCTTCGGACGCCCCACACGGTTGTTTGCCCAGGCGTTGGCATCCAGATTGTCGTTACGCAGAAAGTTGAAGACAGAGCCATGGAACTCGTTCGACCCGCCCTTGGAAACCACGCTCACCACGCCGCCGCCGGACTTGCCAAACTCGGCGTCGTAGCTGTTGCGCGAAACCTGCACTTCCTGCACGGATTCAATCGACGGACTCGCCAGCAACCCGCCCCAGTCGCCCGCCGTCGCCGGAATGCCGTCCACCAGCACCAGGCCGCTCATGTCCCGGCCACCGTTAAAGGCGAACCGCGCCATGTTTTGGTCGGACGTATTGTTGGACTGGGCCACGCTCATCGAAGTCACACCCGCAATCGCATGAACCGACACGAACGGGTTCCGCGCATTCGAAGGCAGATTCAGAATCTGGTCCCGCGTCATCGTCACCGATTGGTTGGCGCTCTGCGTATCCAACTGCACCGCCGCCGCAGAAACTTCAATCGTCTCCGTCACCTGACCCAGCACCATCGCCGCATTGATCTCGGCGGCCTGGTTGGCGCGCAGGGTCACCTTACCACTGGAGAATTTCTTGAACCCCGGAGCCTCCACCAGCAAGGTGTACTCGCCCGGGATCACCTGGGAGACGACGAATCGCCCATCCCCGCCACTAACCGTTTGGCGGACCTCCTGGGTGCTGGTGTTGCGAAGTTGCACGCTGGCGCGGGGAACAGCGGCTTGGTTGGGGTCGGTGACCAGACCCGTTACGCTCGCCGTAAAGGCCTGTGGAAAACAGGCGGCGGCAAATGAAAACGCGATTGCAAATAGTTGAATGCGACGCGGCAAAGGACTTCCTCCAAGGAGACGTTTAGGTGATGATAGAGCGATAATAGGGGTCGGCAGAAGTGCTCGGCGCGTTTCCAAACGTTTTTGAACGCCCGCTAACTCGCTGATTTATTTGGGACGGGAACACGATGCCGGAGTTGTTAAGTCGGATCTCGAATGAGCAGAAGCGCGCCGCGCTCGACGCCGCGCTGCAAAGCAAAACCTTGGGCCGCGCCGAACAACTGAAGAGTTTACTGCGGTATCTCGTCGAAAAAGAGATCGCCGGCGAGGCCGCTCTCCTGACCGAATACCAAATCGGCGTCGAGGGAATCGGCCTCCCCTCCACCTACGCCCCCGGTGAAGATTCCACCGTTCGCAACCGCACCTACACGCTCCGGCGCAAACTCGAAGATCTTTACCGGACCGAGTTAACCGCAACCGCCCTCCAAATCGAATTCCCCAAGGGCAGCTACGTCCCCCGTTTCGTCGAAGCCACCCCGGCGCCCTCCCCGGCTGTCGAACTGCCCCGCGCGGAAGCACCGGCTCCCACCAAGGCGTCCCGCTGGCCGATCCTCCTCGCCTTCGCCGCCGGTCTCGCCATCGCCGGCGCCGCCTGGTGGGCCACCACCACCGCCCGCCCCCCGATCGATCCCCTCCTCCGCGAAGCCTGGGGCCCGCTCCTCGATCCCGACGCCAACGCCGTCATCTGCGTCGCCACTTCCCCCTAAATGCCCGTTCGCGAAGTCGATGGCATCTGGAAACCGTTCGAAGGCGAACCGATGCTCGAAGCGCCGCCCAACGTCAGCGAATGGTACCGCCGCCTCCGC
Organism: Bryobacteraceae bacterium; assembly: GCA_044358225.1. Lineage (GTDB taxonomy): Bacteria > Acidobacteriota > Terriglobia > Bryobacterales > Bryobacteraceae. The sequence goes on from JBIKOG010000003.1 coordinate 78,828, forward strand.
CCCGCCTCCGCCGGCAAAAAGATCTTCCTCCTGCCGACCTATAACTCGGTCGGCCTCGGCGATGCCCTCGGCGCCGCGGCCGCCACCCGGCTGCTGGCCACCGCCGGCGCCACGTTCCAGGTCGTCCCCGAACGAGTCGTCCCCCTGGCGGCGATGAGAAAGCGAAATGTCGTCCTTATGGGCGGCTCCGTAGAGACGCAAAGCATCCAATATTGGCTCAAAAAGGCACCGTTTTCGACGCGTTTTAACCCCGAAACAGGCGACATTTCGATCATGGAAAGCACCGGCCAGAAGCGAATCTTCGCCGCGCGGCGCAACGCGAAGAACCAGTTAGTCGAAGCCTACGGTCTCCTCACCGTGGTCCCCAGCGAAGGCTCCGACGGCCAACAGCGCACCATCGCCGTCGTCGGCACCTACACAGCCGGAGTCCAGGCCGCCATGGACTTCTTCACCTCCCCGCGCGCCCTCGGCGAGTTCAAACAAGCCCTCCAGGGGGCCCCCTTCCCGAAGGCCTACCAGGTCGTCGTCAGAACAACCGTCGAACAGATGCTGCCTCTCACCCAACGCTACGCCACGCACGCCCTGATAGAAGATTAAGGTATGAGCGACGCACCCATCCGCCAGTTCTTCGAAGAATGGCATCGCGCGACCATCGCCGAAGACACCGCCCGCCTCCTCGACCTCATGGCCGAAGACGTCGTCTTCCTCTCCCCCGGCCAACCGCCCATGCAGGGCCGCGACGCCTTCGCCAAAGCCTTCACCGACGCCCTCCAGCACGTCCGTATCGAACCCACCGGCACCATCCACGACATCACCATCAACGGCCACATGGCCTGCTGCTGGGCCGAACTGACGGTCACCCTCACGCCCCGCGCCGGCGGCCCGCCCCGCGTCCGCAAAGGCCACAACCTCACCGTCCTCCGGCAGCGCACCAGCGGCGAATGGGTCCTTCTTCGCGACGCGAATCTACTGACCTAAAAACCGCATCAGCCACTCCCGCCACGCGTCGTCAATCGCCGGCCCGTTGGCGTGATGCCCGTCGTTGGTCAGCGCGAATCGCAACCGGTCCGGCGCCCCCAGCAACCGGTAAATCTCGTGCGCCCGGTTCACATATCCCCAACTCTGAAGATCGTCGGAATCCCCACCCGTATCCTCCCGCTCCCCCGCCCCGCCGATCAGCAGAAACGGCTTCGGCGCCGCCAGCGCCAGCAGTTCATGATGGTCATGCTCCAACCCCGCCCGCCCCGGATCGGTATCCAGCAAGCTCAACACCGTCTTCTGCGGCGTATCAATATCCGGAAACGAGCGCGTCCAATCCATGTACCAGGGCGCGTAATAATTGGTGCCGCCGTTCAGCGCAATATGCGGGTCAATCGCCACAACAGCCGCAATCTCCGGCGCAAACGCCCCCACATATACCGCCGTCTTCGCACTCAGCGAAAACCCCATGAACCCGATCTTTGAACCATCCACATCCCCCCGCGACCGCAAAAACGCCGCCTGCTGCCGCACATCCCAAACCATCCGGCTCAGCCCCGCCCACCGCCCAAACCGCTCATACACCTTCTCCGCCGCGCCCTTCGAATAGCTCGATCCATCCCGATAATTCCGGATATGGCTCCACCCAGTCAGCACCACGAAACCCCGCTCCGCCAGCCACGCCCCCCAGTTCTTCTCCGGCTCCTGCCAGTCCGGCGTCGTCGATGTCCACGCAATCACCGCCGGGTACGGCGCACGCCCCTTCTTCGGCAGCAACAATAACGACGGCTGCCAAAAATCTTTCTCTAAAGCCAGCTCAATGTGGATCCGCGTATACCCCGGCAGCTCCGTCCGCGAAATCTCTCGCATCAACGGCACATCATGGAACCACTGCCGGTCGGAAGCCGAAGGCTCCAGCTTCCCCAATATCTGTTTCCACGCCGTCAGCAACTCCGGCCGCCGCCGCTCCGCCCACTCCGCCCGCGTGGCGGCCAGCCGCGGAATCTCCACCCGCTCCGCCCCCGCCAATGGCGCCGGGCTACCCTTCGACACCACCCGATGCTGCGTCACTCGGCCCCCTTCGGCCTGCCCAAATACCGCAATCCCCATGGACAATAGGGCGATTAGCTTGCTACCTTGGAATGGAAACATGGATTCGCGTACTCTCAGCCATCTTCGCGCGCTGGAAGCCGAAAGCATACATATTATGCGAGAGGTCGTCGCCGAATTTGCCAAACCGGTGATGCTCTACTCCATCGGCAAGGACTCTTCGGTCATGGTCCGCCTCGCGCAAAAAGCTTTCTTCCCCGGCAAGCTCCCCTTCCCGTTGTTGCACGTCGACACCACCTACAAGTTCCAGGAAATGATCGAATTCCGCGATCAATTCGCCAAGGACCTTGGGGCGGAGTTGATCGTCCACACCAACCGGAAGGCCATCGACGAAGGCGCCAACCCCTTCAAGCTCGGCACCAGCAAATGCTGTGCTTTGCTCAAGACCCGCGCCCTGCTCGACGCTCTGGAAGCCGGCGGTTACGACGCGGCCTTCGGCGGCGCCCGCCGCGACGAAGAGAAGTCCCGCGCCAAAGAACGCGTCTTCTCCTTCCGCGACAAGTTCGGCCAGTGGGACCCCAAGAGCCAGCGTCCCGAACTCTGGAGCCTCTACAACTCCAAAGTCGAAAAGGGCGAATCCATCCGCGTCTTCCCCCTGTCCAACTGGACGGAAATGGACGTCTGGTCCTATATCGAACTCGAAAACATCCCCATCGTCCCGCTCTATTACGCCAAGGAACGGGAGATGGTTGTGCGCGGCAATCAGTTGATCCCGCTCGAACACAACATGCCGCTGAATCCCGGCGAAAAGCCGCAAATCATCATGAGCCGCATGCGCTCCCTCGGCTGCACCTACTGCACCGGCGGCATTGCCAGCGAGGCCGACACGATGCCCAAGATCATCAACGAGCTCGTCCAGTTCCGTCGCAGCGAACGCGAGAACCGCATCATCGATCACGACCAGGAAGGCTCCATGGAAATCAAGAAACGCGAGGGGTATTTCTAGGTCATGTCGGAATCGCAACTCCTCCGTTTCTCCACCGCCGGCAGCGTGGACGACGGGAAATCCACGCTCATCGGCCGCCTGCTTTTCGAAGCCAAAGGTGTCTATGAAGACCAGATGGCGTCGCTGCAAAAGTCGAGCATCAACCGCTCCACCGGCCCCATCGATTTCTCGCTCCTCACCGACGGCCTCCGCGCCGAACGCGAACAAGGCATCACCATCGACGTAGCCTACCGTTACTTCGCCACGCCCAAACGCAAGTTCATCATCGCCGACACGCCCGGCCATGAACAGTATACCCGCAACATGGCCACCGGTGCCTCCACGGCTGATCTCGCCATCGTGCTCATCGATGCGCGCAAGGGCGTCCTTCCCCAGTCGCGCCGTCACGCCTACATCGCCTCGCTGCTCGGCATCCCCTACATCGCCGTCGCCGTCAACAAGATGGATCTGGTCGAATTCAGCGAAACCGTCTTCGATCAAATCCAAAAGGACTTCTCCGCCTACGCCAAGGAAATCGGACTGAAGAACCTGGCGTTCTTCCCCATCTCCGCGCTCGATGGCGACAACATCGTCGAACGCAGCACGCGCACGCCCTGGTTCAAAGGCACGCCGCTCCTCGAACATCTCGAATCGGTTCCGGTCGCCGAGGACCGCAACTTCACCGAACTCCGCTTCCCCGTCCAATACGTCATCCGGCCCAACCTGGATTTCCGCGGCTTCGCCGGCCAGCTCGCCTCCGGCGTCCTGAAGCCCGGCGACGAAGTCATGTCGCTCCCCGCCGGCCGCGTCACGCGCGTCAAGGAACTGCCCACCTTCGACGGGCCCTTGCAGGAAGCTTTCCCGCCCATGTCGATCACCGTCGTCCTCGAAGACGAAATCGACCTGAGCCGCGGCGACATGCTGGTGGACCCCAACCACGTCCCCCACGTCTCCCGCCGCTTCGCCGCCAAGCTCGTCTGGATGCTCGACGAAGCCGGCGGCCCCAACCGGACGTACCTCCTCAAACACGCCACGCAAACGGTGCCCTGCGAAATCCGCCGTATCCGCCACCGTGTCGACATCAATACACTCGAAAACGTCCAGGCCGAAAAACTCGAGCTGAACGAGATCGCCGCCGTGGTCATGGAGACCCGTCGGCCGCTGTACTTCGACGCCTATACGAAGAACCGCGCCATGGGCGCGTTCATCCTGATCGATCCCATTAGCAACCTCACCGTTGCCGCCGGCATGATCGAAGAGTCGACGCCGGAATCGGTCGAACCGCTCCAGCTCCGCAATCTGGAATTCGTCGGCGAAGCCGATGAAACGGCCTCCGGTACCCAGCTGACCAATGCCGAACGCTTCGCCCGCGCGGGCCACTACCCAGCCACCGTCTGGCTCACCGCTCGCCGCGCCGTGGCCTATCTGCTCGAGCGCCGCCTGTTCGATCTCGGCTGCCAGGTCCACGTTCTCGCCGACGATAGCGAGAGCCACCTGCTGCCCGAACTCTCGCGCGTACTGAGCAACGCCGGCCTCATCGCCATCTGCTCCATCGCCTCGCCGGACCCCGGCGAACGCGACCGCGCCGCCGGGTTCGCCGCCGCCAACCGGTTCCTGGAAGTTCCCGCCAAGGAACTCCCGGCCCGTGACGACGACGCCGTGGAAGTCATCATCAAGCGTCTCGAAGACCTGGGCGTCCTGCGCCGCAAGGACCGCTTCGAGCGCGGCGAAGGCATCTAGATCCGAACGTGATCGGGCCGCCATTTCGTAATGGCGGCCTTGATCTGTTTCTGGCTCAGCCGCTCGTCCAGCGCCCGCCGCGTCAGGTCGGTCAATTCGCCATCGGAAGCAAACCGCAGCCCAACGATCTGCCCCACGGTCAACTCGTCAAACCGGCCCATCAGCTCCGGCGGCAACACCTGTTGCATCCGCAGCCGCTCTTCCAACCGGATTAACCGGTTCTGCACGCCCAGCGCGTACGTACGCGTCTTGATCAGCCAAACAAACAGCGTCACCGACAGCAACACCAGCCACAACGTGATGCCATTCGGGTAGGCGAAGGCGTGTTTGGCGGAAAACGCAAACGTGCCCAAAATCACGGGCGCAAGGAAGAAGTGGAACGCCGGGTCCCACTTCGTATGGTTCTGAAAATTCTGTTCGGCCATCCCTCCCAGCTTACCCGTCTTCAGCGCTTGCCGAAGGTAAAGACCACATTCTTCCCACGGCCCTCCAGGTAGCTGTATCGCCACTGTTCGAAGAACGGGTCGGTATGCACCTCCCTTTCGTCAGGCGGCCCAAAAACGATGTAGGTGCGCCCGCGTTCGGTAGCCCACCCCGGCTTGCCCGTCTCCTTAAACAGCTCGTTGGAGTAGGAGATCCGCCGGTAGTGCTCTTTCTTCATCTCGTTCGCGGCGGTCCCCGGCGTCGGATCACGATGCTCCCAGAACTGCTCCACGAACCGCTCCCGCTCCGCATCGCTCCGTAGCGCCACAAACGCCGCGCGTTCCTCCGGCCGGATGAGGTAGGCGACGTCCTCGTCCACCCACGCCGCCCAAGCCCCCGTCACCTGAGCGACGCCAACCGGCGCGAACACCGCCAACACCGCCAGCGCCAACATCGCCAGCACCGGCCACGCCGGCGTCCGCGATGGCCGCCCCAGCACCCGCATCACCCGCCCCCGCAGATCGGAGCCCGCCCAGCCATTCGCGCCCATCGGCACCCGCATCTCCTCCAGTCGCACCAGCGCCTCCGCATAGCACCCTCTCTCCACACCACTGGCAATCGCCATATCGTCACACGCCCTTTCTCTTTCTCTCCGCATCATCGAACTCATCCACCAAATCGCCGGATGGTAAAAAAGCACAGTCTCAATCACCTGCAACATCCACTCCGCCAGATAATCATGCCGCCGGATATGCGCCAGTTCATGAAACAGCACCGCCTCCAACTGCTCCGCCGGCAACCCCGCCAGCGTCGCCACGGGCATCACAATCACCGGCCGCCACAAACCAGCCGTAAACGGCGAATCCACCCGGCCCGTCACTCGCAACGACACGCCCCGCCGCACCCCCATTCGAGCACACAGCGCCGCCAACTCCGGCCAGTCCCGCACGGTCGCACGCCGGATCAATAGCCGCAAATACACCCATCCGCCCACCGTCCGCAGCGACAACAGCATCACCCCGCACAACCACACCATCGACAGCGGGCGAGCCCAGTCCGCCCCGTCGAAAGTCGCCGAGCCAATCGCCACCGGCAACGGCCCCGCCACCCCCGCCAGACGCACCGGAACCGCCGCAACACCATCCCCAAACACCCCCGCCACAAACGCGAACAGGGCCCCCGCCACGCCAACACCAGCCACCACGTACCGCATGCCCGGCGCCGCCCCCTCCGTCAACCGCAGCACCACCCAAACACAAACAGCCATCCCCGTAATCCACCAGAACGAATCCGCCATCGCCCACCCCACCGCCACCAGCATCCCGTCCATCATGGCTTTTTCCCTTCATACGAATCGATCATCCGCCGCAACTCTTCCAACTCCCGCTTTTTCAACTTCCGCCGCTCCAACGCCCGCTGCATCAACTCCGCCGCCGACCCTCCAAACACCCGCTCCAACACATCCTCCACCGCGTCCCCCTGCAACGCCTCCCGCCCCACCGCGGCCTTATACACATGCGCCCGCGCCTCCTCGTCCCGCGCCACCAACCCTTTCTCCGCCAAGATCTGCATCAGCTTCAAAGTGGTGTTATAGTGCCCGGCCCCAATCTCTTCATGCACCGCGCGCACCGTCGCCGGCCCCAGCTTCCACAGCGCCTGCAGTATCTCCCACTCCCCGGGAGTCGGACGAATTCGAGTCATATCGGAACGATATACGAAGACCTTCGTAGTTGTCAACGAAACTCTTCGTAGTTCCCGCTAAAAAAATCTTTGTAACGGATCGTCCCCAACTCCATACTCTGAATGTGAGTCTGCCAACGGCCAACTTTCACGAGATCTACGGGAGGTACAGCCGCGACGTCTATCGCTTCGCGCTCTACCTCTCCGGCGATATCAGCCAGGCCGAGGACCTCACCTCAGAGGCCTTCCTCCGCCTCTGGACCGCCCCCGCGCCCGCCCAGCTCGACACCGTGAAAAGCTACCTCTTCGCCATCGTCCGGAATCTGTACGTCCAGAACTGGCGAATCGAAAAGCGGGAAGCCCCGCTCACCGAATCCGCGGCGCCATACCAATCCGTGGAACAAGCGATCGACGCCAAAGCCGAACTCGCCCGCGTCCTCGCCGCGCTCGCCGAATTGGACCCCCTCGAACGCGCCGCGCTCCTCCTCCGCAGCGACCACCAAATGGCCTACGAGGACATCGCCCGCCTCCTCGAAATCTCTACCGTCTCCGCGCGGGTCAAAGTCCACCGCGCCCGCCAGAAACTCACGCAAGTCCGCAAAGGAATCCAATCATGACCATCACCAGGGATGTCATCCAAGACCTGATGCCGCTCTATCTGGCCGGCGAAGCCAGTGCCGATACGCGCCGCCTCATCGACGAATACCTCCAAGCCAATCCCAACGAACGGCCACCCGCCGATGCCCTGGCCCTCCCGCCTTCCCAACGGGCGCCGGACGTCGAATCGCAAACCCTGACGCGCACCCGCGAAGTCTACAGGCGCCAGTCCACCGCACTCGCCGGCGCCCTCGCGCTGTCGTACGCCGTCTTCAGTTTTCGCTTCGACTCGCACGGCCTGAGCTTTGTCCTCTTCCGCGACCTTCCCTCCGCCGCGTCGGCCCTGCTCGCCGCCGCGGCCGGCGTCTGGGTCCACTTCCTTCTCATGCACCGCCGCTGGATCGCAACCGGCCTCGCCAGTTCGTCAAGTGGTAGCAGCGGTCTCTGGCTGGCAGGCGGCGCCCTCGCCATGCTGCCGTACGCCTTCGTGGCCAGCCATCAATTCGGCTTCGATGACGTCCGCGCCCTCTGCGTCGTCGGGGCCTTTACCGGCCTCGCGATCGGCCAGGCCCTGCATCGGTGGCCCGAAAAGCCCTAGTGCGTGTCATGGCACAAATCACACTTATTCGAAGCCTTGTGCTGATCGTGACACGCCATGCACTCCGCCATGAAGATCGACTTCTCCTGCCCCAACGCAGCCCGCTCCTGCACCGGTCCATGGCAAGTCGCACACTCCGCCTTCGCCTGCCGCACATGCACCTCGTGCGAAAAATACACCGTCTTCGGCAGCTTGTAAATCCGCACCCACGGCACCGCCCGCTTCTCCCGGGCAAACGAAGCCAGCTTCTGAATCGCCGGCGAATCGCTCTTGATCGAAGCGTGGCACCCCATACAAAGCGCCTCCGCCGGAATCCCCGCCTTATCCCCCGGCGGCTTGATCGCATGGCAGTTCGTACACTTCATCCCGGAATCCACATGGGTCTTATGACTGAACGGAATCGGCTGCTCCGGCGCCGGTTTCGGCACGAACACCTTGGGCGGCGGCGCCTGCCCCAACAAAACCATCGCAAAACCCAGCAATAACAAAATCCGCATACTCACCCCGGCAACGCAAACGCCACAAAATCGCCGATCTTATAAGGTCCCGCCTCGCTCGGCTCCTCCGGGTTCAAATCATCGCTCACCGGCACCACCACATACTGCTTCCCACCCGCCATGTAGGTCGATGGCGTCGCAAACGCCCCGCCCCCCAGATACTTCTCCCACAGCACTTTCCCGCTCCGCGAATCATAAGCCCGGAAGACACTATCCAACGTCCCGCCCGCGAACAGCACGCCCCCCTTCGTCGCAATATTCCCGCCGCGAATATACGTCCCCGTCCGCTTCATCCCGCGCGCCGTCAGCTTCTTGAATTCCCCATGCGCCACCTGCCAAACAATCTTGGCGCCATTCAAATCGATCGCCGAAATCTGCCCCCACGGCGGCTGAATCACCGGATACCCCTCGGCGTCCACGTTGCGATGATACCCGTTCATTTCGTACGGATACCCCGCATCTTTCTTCGCCGCGAACAACGCCGTGCTCCACGGAATCTCGTTGTGATTCACATACAGCATCCCCGTGTCCGGGTCATAACTCGCTCCGCCCCACAACCCGCCCCCATGGAACCCCGGCATCACCACCAACTCTTTAAACCCAGGCGGCGTGAACATCGGCCCAAGCTCAAAGTCCTTCACCGCCTCCTTCCCCGCCGGCGTCAGATCCGCCACCGAAATCCCCTGCCGCGAAAACGCCGGCGGCGCCGTCACAAACGGTTGCGTCGGATACGTCTTCTCCCCCGGCACCTTCGATTGCGGCACCGGCCGCTCTTCAATCGGGTACAACGGCTTCCCCGTCACCCGGTCCAGCATGTATACCCACCCGGTCTTCGACACCTGCGCCACGATGTCCACATTCCGGCCCTTATGACGCACCGTCACCAGCGTCGGCTGGCACGGAATGTCGTAGTCCCAAACATCGTGATGCACGGTCTGAAAATGCCAGATCCGTTTCCCCGTGTTCGCGTCCAGCGCCACCACGCAGTTCCCAAACAGATTCGCCCCCACGCGGTCCCCGCCATAGAAATCAAACGTGGGTGACCCGGTCGACAGGAACACCATCTTCCGTTTCTCATCCACGCTCATCCCGCCCCAACAGTTCGTCCCGCCGGCGGTCTTCCACGAATCCTTCGACCACGTCTCATACCCGAACTCACCCGGATGCGGAATCGTATGAAAGATCCACTTCCGCTTCCCCGTCCGCACGTCGTACCCACGAATATGCCCCGGCGCCGCCGGCCGTGGCCCCTCCTCCGTCCGCGTGGTAATGATCAGCACATCCCCGCAAATCCCCCCCGGCGTCGTCGACCCCAGCGACAACCCCGTCATGTCCCGGTCGACATCTTTCTCCACATCGATCGCCCCGCCCTCGCCGAAGCCATCGACCACCTTCCCCGTCACCGCATCCAAACACCAGATCCGGTTCTGCACCGGCGCGAACACCCGCTTCGCCTTCCCATCGGTCCAATACGTCACGCCCCGCGACGCCCCGGCCGCCCGTCGCCCACCGCCCGCCACATTCGTCGGCGTGTGCGTCCACAACAGCTTCCCCGTCGCCCCGTCCAGAGCTTGCACGATCAGGTCGGCGCCGATGATGTACATCACCCCATCCACCACCAGCGGCGTGCATTCAACGGACCCGCGATACCGCGACCCCTCCCCCGCGCTATGATGCACCCACGCCACTTCCAACTTCCCCACATTGGCCGCCGAAATCTGCGCCAACGGCGAATAGTGCGTCGCCCCCTGGTCGCCTCCGTAGTAAGCCCATCCCGGCTCCTTCGCTCCTGCTCCGGAAACAGCGCAAGCCCCCGCGGCAAGACGCGCAAATGTACGGCGATTCATCGGCTCCATAGCCCTCTAGTCAATCACAAATCCCCCGCGCCAGTGTTACCCTCGACCCATGCGCACTCTGGCCCTACTGGCCACCACCATCCTTGCCTGCCACGCGCAAGCCCCCTCACCAGACGTCCTCAAACAGGTCCTCACGAAGCGCCTTCTCTCCCTGCAACCCACAGGCACAACCGAACGTCAGGTCCTCTTCCAATCCGTGACCCCTGCCCCGAAAAAAGGCGCCTTCTACCCGTTCACCGTCACCGCCCTCATCCGTGACTACGGCCCCGGCTACCCCGCCAACAAGTTCTACGGCGAAACCTGCGTCGGCAAAATGGACAACTGGGTCTTCAATCTTTCCCCCGGCGCCAACGGCCAATGGGCCATCGACGGCCGCATGACCGTCACCGACTCCACCTGCACGAAAAACCCCTCCGCCGGTGTCTCCTCCGTCCCCCTGGCCACTCTATCCGGGACCCCAGCCCCAACGGGCACGCCCGCCGCCGCACCCGCGGCCGAACTCCACATCGGCGAATGGGCCTGCTACGGCACCGGTGGCCGCCTCATGGCCGGCATGGGTTTCCGCCTGCAGCCCAACGGCGCCTACGTCGACCTCGATAACCGGCGCGCCGGCCGCTACACCCACAACAAAGCCGCCGCAACCCTCACCTTCCAGGGCGGCTTCCTCGACGGCCAAACCGGCCGCAACCTGAAAGCCAACAACTTCCAAATCTCCAACACCGTCAGCTGCGAACCCTGGCGCTAACGGCTCCGCCCGCTCGCCCGGATCTTCTCCAACGCCGCCTGCATCGCCTTCAAGCGCTCCGGCTCGCGCGCCGCCAAGTCCACCGTCTCCCCACGGTCCTTGGCCACGTTGTACAACTGCGCCGCATCCCCCGTACCCAATTCCGTCTTCGGGCCCGGATTCACCCGTGGCCCCTTGTTCAGCTCAATCATCTTCCAATCCCCCTCCCGATACGACAGCGCCCGGGCATGTTCCACAATATGCGCCCGGCCCTTTTTGTCTTTCCCTAACAAAGCATCCGACACATCCACCGAATCCGGCCCGGCATCACCTGGCAGAGTCTGCCCCGCCATCCGCGCGAACGACGCCAGAAAATCCTGCTGACCAACAACAGCGGGCGACACACCACGAGGCACCCGCCCCGGCCAGCGAACGATCAACGGCACCCGCGTCCCGCCCTCAAAATTGCTGTACTTCCCGCCCCGCAGCGGCCCCGCCGGCTTATGCGCACCCAGCTTCGCCACCGCGTCGTCCTTGTACCCGTCATCCACCACGGGCCCGTTGTCGCTCGAGAACATCACGATCGTGTTCCCCGCCAGCCCCAGCTTCTCCAAACGATCCATCACCTGCCCCACACACCAGTCCAGCTCCGCAATGGCATCCCCGCGCGGCCCCATCGAAGTCGCGCCCTTAAACCGCAAATTAGGCACCCGCGGCACATGAATGTCATGCGTCGCAAAGAACAAAAAGAACGGACCCGCCTTATACTTCTCCACAAACGAAATGGCCTTTGAAGTCAGCACATCGGCCATGTCCTCATCCACCCACAGCGCCTTCGTCCCGCCCGTCATATACCCAATCCGGCTCACCCCGTTCACAATCGCCATATCGTGCCCATGGCTCGGGTGCATCTTCAACAACTCCGGATTCTTCTTCCCTGTCGGCTCCCCGCCAATCGGTTTCGTATAGTCCACGCGAATCGGATCCGCCGGGTCCAACCCCACCACCCGGTGGTCCTCCACATACACGCACGGCACCCGGTCCCCCGTCGCCGGCAGCAAAAACGCCGAGTCAAACCCAATCTCCAGCGGCCCCGGCTTAATCTCCCCGTTCCAATCGATATTCCCGTTCCCCAACCCCAAATGCCACTTCCCCACCACGCCCGTCTTGTAGCCAGCCTTCTGCAGCATCGCCGGCAACGTGGTCCGCCCCGGTTCAATGATCAGCCGCGCATCCCCCGGCAACACGCCGGTGCCTTTCTTCCGCCACGCATACTCACCGGTCAACATCGAATACCGGCTCGGCGTACAGGTCGCCGACGACGAATGTGCATCGGTAAACCGCAGCCCCTGCTTCGCCAGCCGGTCCAGGTTCGGCGTCTTCACCGACGTCGCTCCGTAGCAACCCAAATCCCCGTAGCCCACATCGTCCGCATAAATCAGAACGATATTCGGCTTCGGCGCCGTCGCCGCGGCCGCCGCCAAGCTCATAAATCCACGCCGAGTCATCACGCAAATCTCCTCTGCACCAACCAACCTATCGCCCACACCACCATCCCCGCCAGCACCCATTTCAAAATCACCAACAAATCCGCCGTCCCCAACGCGAAGGAATACCGCGCCACCCGCTCCCACCGCTCCCACATCCAGTGCCATCCCGTATGCGCCACCAGTGCCGATAGCACCGCCGCCCCCACCCGCTCGTCCACATGCTGGAACACCAACGCCACCACCGGCACCATCACCGCCAGCGCCGCCACCTGCCCCAACTCCACGCCCCCGTTAAATGCGAGCAAGGCCGCCACCAAATGCCCGCCCGCAAACTGCATCGATTCCCTTAACGCAAACGAAAACCCAAACCCGTGCACCAAACCAAACCCAAACGCCAGGATCCACGACCGGTGCCCCACCCATCCCAAAATATTCCCCACCGCCATAAACACAATCGACCCCGCAATCGCCAACTCCACCACCGGCGGGAACCACAACGCCTCCGGCGCCCACCCCAATGCCGAAGCGATCAGCGTCACCGAATGCGCCGCCGTAAACGCCGTCACCACCCACACCAGCGGCCGAAATTGCCGAAACGGAATCACCAGACACAGCAAAAACAGCAGATGGTCCGTCCCCTCCAAAATATGGAGGAACCCCATCCGCACAAACCGCCCCGCCGCCTGCCACCAGCTCGGCTCCAACGGAAACGCCTCCTGGTCCCCCGGCAACAAAAACACCCGGTCCCCATAATGCAGCACCGTCTGCACACGCTCTCCCAAATCCGCAAACCCCGGCTTCACCGCAAACCGCGAACCCTCACTCCGGATCGGAAACTCCAACGCCACATCAAAGAACACCTGCTTCCAAAACAGCTTCTCTTCATTCGAAGGCAACCCCTCCCGCAAATGCGCATCCGCCGCGGCAAACGACGCAAAGGACCGGTCCGACTCCACCGAAATCTGCGTCCCCGCCACCCGCGGCTTCCCCAACGCCACCCCATCCTCGGAAACCACCACCACATCCCCCACCCAAATCTGCGCCAACCCCGCCAGCCGCGGCTCCAATCGCGCCACGTCCAGATACCCGCCCGCAATCACCGGGAAGTCCACATCCCGAACCGCTTCCAACGGAATCCGCACCAGCGTCCGCATCACGCCCCCCACCGGCCGCATGTGCATGTGCACCGTCACCTGCGCCGGCGCATCGTGCCCCCACGCCACCATCCCCGCCAATACCGCCAACAAGGTCCGCAATCTCGTGTATCATAGCGAACACTCTCCCTGGAGGAAACAGCCATGTGTTGCTCTACCCTGAAGTACGGTGCCTTTCTCGCGGTATTCGCCGCAGTAGCCGGTAGCGTCTACGTCCTCGAACAACGCGCGGTTGTCGAAGCCGCCGGCACGCAAGCCCCGCGCTTCGAAGTCGACCCCATGTGGCCCAAGCCCCTGCCGAATCACTGGATCCTCGGCGCCACCATCGGCGTCGCCGTCGACGCCAAGGACAACGTCTGGATCATCCACCGCCAGGGCTCCATCGAAGAAAAGGAGCGCTACGCCACCTGGAACCCCAAAGCCAGCGAATGCTGCGTCCCCGCCCCGCCCGTCCTCGCCTTTAACCCCGCCGGCGACCTCATCTCCAACTGGGGCGGCGCCGACGGCCCCGGCTACGAATGGCCCTCCTCCAATCACGGCATTGATGTCGATCACAAAGGCAACGTCTGGATCGGCGGCAATGGTCGCGGCAAACTCCCCGCCGCCCTTGCCCACGATGAAAGCAAAATGTCCGCCGCCGGCGCCGTCCACGACAGCATGCTGCTCAAGTTCACCCAGTCCGGCAAGTTCCTCATGAGCCTCGGCAAACCCTTCGCCAGCAAGGGCTCCAACGACATCGACAACCTCCGCCTCCCCGCCAAGTCCATCGTCGATCCCACGACCAACGAACTCTACGTCGCCGACGGCTACGGCAACCGCCGCGTCATCGTCTACGATGCCGACAGCGGCAAATACAAGCGCCACTGGGGCGCCTACGGCAACAAGCCGGACGACACCGACCTCGGCCCCTACAACCCCAACGCCCCGGCCCCCAAACAGTTCCGCACGCCCGTCCACGGCGTCATCCTCGCCAACGACGGCCTCCTCTACGTCTGCGACCGCACCAACAACCGCATCCAGGCCTTCAAGACCGACGGCACCTACGTCAAGGAAGCCTGGGTCGCCAAACCCACCCTGGGCGATGGCGCGGCCTTCGACGTCGCCCTCTCCCGCGACCCGCAACAAAAATACCTGTATGTCGCCGACGGGTCGAACATGAAGATCCACGTCCTGCTCCGCGAAACGCTGGAAGTGCTAACCACCTTCGGCGACGGCGGCCGCCAACCCGGCCAGTTCTACGCCGTGCATAGCATCGCAACGGATTCCAAGGGCAACATCTACACCACCGAAACCTACCGTGGCCAGCGCGTGCAGAGGTTCAACTTCCGCGGCCTCGCCCCGGTCGCGAAAAAAGACCAGGGCGTAGTCTGGCCCAAGTCCTCGCGTTAATAACGCAGCCCAAACGACACGATCGTCGTCCCCGCCGCAATCGCCACATACTGCTTCCCATCCACCGTGTAAGTCATCGGCCCGCCCTTCCACGCCTGCCCGGTGTTGAAGTGCCATAACAACTTCCCCGTCGAAGAATCCGCCGCCACGAACGCGCCCCGCCCGTCCCCATAGAACAACAACCCGCCCCCCGTCGCCATCAACCCGCTCCCCAAAATCCCCCCGCCAATATTCGGAATCTCCCACGCCGCCTTCCCCGTCCGCAAATCAATCGCCTTCAAAAACTTCGCGCTCCCATCCCCCGGCGACCGCCGCGTCCCGCCCCCATAAAACGACTCCCCCGCCTTCCACCACTCCCCGTTCTTCGAATAAATATTGCACGATTCCTGCGCAAAGAAGTAGTACAACCCCGTCTCCGGCGCAAACGCCGTCGACGTCCAATTCGCCGCCCCCGCCACGCTCGGACACGTGCGCTGCCCCTCCTCAGTCGGCGCATTCCCCGGCAACAACACCGGCCGCCCATCAGCCCCGATCCCGCTCGCCCACGTCAATTTCTTCACAAACGGCTCCGCCCGCAACACCTTCCCCGTCTCCCGGTCCAGCGTGTAAAAGAACCCGTTCCGATTACCCTGCACCAACAACTTCCGCCCCTCAAAATCCACCAGCACCGGCGGCTCCGTCGCGTCCCAATCATGCAAATCATGCGGCGTAAATTGATAATGCCAACGCAGCCTCCCGGTCTTCGCATCCAGCGCCACCACCGAATCGGTATACAGGTTGTCCCCCTTCCGCTCATCGCCGTTGTAGTCCGGACACGGATTCCCCGTCGGCCAATACAACGTCCCCGAAGCGGCATCGTAAGTCCCCGTCAACCACGTCGTCCCGCATCCATGCTCCAACGCCCGCCCCACCCAAGTCTCCGATCCCTTCTCCCCGCGCGCAGGAATCGTCCAGAACCGCCACACCCGCTCCCCCGTCGACGCCCGATACGCATCCAAAAATCCGCGCACCCCCTCATCCCCGCCCGAGATCCCCGCCACCACCAAATCCCCCACCACCAGCGGAGCCCCCGTCGCCCCATAGTTCTCGCGCCAATCCGCCATCTCCACATCCCAAATCAACTGCCCCGTCGCCCGATGCAGGGCAATCAAATGCGCGTCATCGGTCGCCATAAACACCCGGTCCCCCAACACCGCCACCCCGCGATTAATCCCACTTGCCGCATCCCCCGCCAACCCCTTCGTCCGCGCCCGCTTGTAATGCCAAACCTCCCGCCCATTCCGCGCGTCCAGCGCATACGCCTCATTCACACTCGTCACAAACATCACCCCATCCACCACCACCGGCGTCGTCTGCAACGCCCCCGGCGCGCCCGCAATCGGGAACATCCACCGCGGCGCCAACCCGCCCACATTCCCCCGGTCAATCTGCGTCAGCGGGCTATACCGGTTCCCGTCCAGCGTCCCGTTATAACTCGGCCATTCCCCCGCCCGCGGCTTCGCAATCTCCGCGAACGTTATCCCCTCGCCCACCGTCCCGCCAACCGCCACCCCGCCCCCCGCGCGCAGCGAATACAAATACGCCACCAACCCGCTCACATCCCCCGTCACCGGCGCCATCAACGACGGCCCTTCCACCTCGGAAACAACCTCCTCCCGCCGCAGCAAATGCAACTTCCCATCCACCCCCAGCACCTGCACATCAAACGGGCTCCAGTTCTTCACCACCCCGCGCACCACGCGCCCATCCCGCAGCGTCACCGCCGTCGATTTCTCCCGCCCGCCCTTCAACGCCTCCCGAATCTGCCCCACCGTCCGGTCCCGCCCCACGGTCGATAAATCCGGCCCCACAACGCCACCACGCCCCCGAACCATGTGGCAACCCACGCACTTCTTCTCAAACAGCCGCGCACCCGCCGCCGCGTCCCCCGCCACCGTCTCCTCCGTCCGCTCCCCCTTCAACTTCGCCACATACTCCGCCACGGCCGCCAGATCCGCCGCCCCCAGCGCGAACGCCGGCATCGCCGTCCCCGCCAACCCGTTCCGCACCACGTCGGCAATCGCCGCCCGCCCGCGCACCGCCCCCGTCAGTATCCCCGGCCCATGCCCCCCGCCACTGCCGTCTTCCCCGTGGCAACCCACACAGCGCGCGGTATAAATCCGCTTCCCCGCGTCCTGTCCCAACACCGCCACCGCCGCCAACAGAAGCCAAAATCGCATCTCCAAACTGTAGCCGCAATAATCGGATACCGCAAACGCGAAATCTCTTCTACCCTCAAATCAGATATGACCACCCGCGACCCTCTCGCCGTCCTCTCCGATCACCTCAAAACCCACGCCGATGCCACCATCTCCCTCGACGAAATGAGCCGCCTCACCGGCTACAGCCCCTTCCACCTCCAACGCAAATTCAAAACCGCCTTCGGCGTCACGCCCAAGCAGTTCCAACGCAAGTGCCGCCTCGACAATCTCAAGTCCCAACTCCGCCAATCCCCTTCCGTCACCACCGCCATGTACAACGCCGGCTACTCTTCCTCCTCCCGTCTCTACGAACAATCCACCGCCAACCTCGGCATGACGCCCTCCCAATACCGCGCCCGCGGCGAAGGCCTCGAAATCTCCTGGGTATCGCTCGATACGCCCCTCGGCCCCATCGCCCTCGCCGCCACCGACCACGGCCTCTGCTTCCTCGAATTCGGCAGTTCAAAACAGGCCCTGGAAAAGCGCCTGGAAGCCGAATTCCCCAACGCCACCCGCACCGAAGCCAACCCCGCCACCCCCGCCCTCCACGACTGGCACCAGGCCATCCTCGCCACAATAAACACCGGCGCCAACATGCCCAGCCTCCCCCTCGACATCCGCGCCACCGCCTTCGAAGCCCTCGTCTGGACCTACCTCCGCACCATCCCCGCCGGCGAAACCCGCAGCTACGCCGAAGTCGCCACCGCCATCGGCAAGCCGTCAGCCACGCGCGCCGTCGCCAACGCCTGCGGCCGCAACCCGGTCGCCCTCGCCATCCCGTGCCACCGCGTCATCCGCGCCTCCGGCGAACTCGGCGGCTACCGCTGGGGCCTCGATAAAAAAACCACTCTGTTAGCGAAAGAACGTCAGGCCAACGACGGCAAGTACGCCCGCGCGTAATCGATACTCTGCTGGTTCAACCGGTCTTCCAACGCCAACACGCCCTGCGGCGATAGCCCCGACGTCTTCGGCAGCGCCACCTTCGGCGGATTGTTCCTGACCCACGCCACCAACATCGCCAAATCCCGCGGCGGCACCGGGCTTTTGTCGTCGTAGACCTTCCAATACTGCTCCGTAAAGATCGGTACCTTCAACGGATCCCGCGTCAGCATTTCCAGCTGAAACAGCATCTTCGGGTCTTTCTTCTGGAACCGCGCCACAATCCCCGCCAGGTCCAACAGCCCATCCCCAAACCCCACCTCCGACAGCAAAATCCCATCGGAATAAAAGTCCACGCCAATGTCCTTGAACGACACGTAAATCGTATACGGCGCCAACGTGTCCATCGTCTGCTGCGGCGTCTCAATCAGCGAAACATTATTCACCAGGTCCAGACACACGCCCACATACTCGCTCCCCGTCGACTTCACCCACGCCGCCAACTCATCCGACCGCCAGCCCTTATGATTCTCAATCGCCAGCCGCATTTTATACTTCCGCAGAATCGGCTCCGCCAACCGCACGCCGGCCTTGCAAGCCGCATCAAACGCATGGAACTCCGCGGCGCTTTTAAACTGCTCATACCGCCGGCCCGAAAACGGATCATGCACGCACTCCACGCGTCCACCCATCTCCGCACAAGCCTTCACCGACGCCTCATACTTCGCCAAATCCGCCTCCACGCGAGGCGTCCGCACCAGCACCACCAGCCGCATGTCGTACTTCTCAACCTGGTCCCGCAGCTTCTTGATCTTTACCGGATCCAGATCCGCCGGCAACGTCGTATGCGCATTCCCCAGCCCCTTTTCATGGGCATACTCAACGATGTCCCAACTCTTCCCCATCGCCCGTGCCCGCGCCGTCAGCCCCGGCCCCGCCGTCCCCAGAAATCGCATCCGCTTCGGCTGAGCCGCCAAAACAGATCCCGCCGCCGTCCCAAGTAGTGTTCGCCGTGTCATGCAGTGAATACCCTATCACTTCCTTCGATACGATGAAACTATGTGGAAGCTCCTGCCCGTCCTCGCCCTCACCCTCTCCGCCCAGACCTTCACCGCCCGCCTCGCCGGCACCATCACGGACCCTTCCAACAGCCCCATCCCCGCCGCCCAAATCACCCTCACCAACACCGCCACCACCGCCGCCCAGTCCACCACCTCCAACAACACCGGCGCCTACGTCTTGCCCCCCCCCCCCCCCCCCCCCCAACAAATACCCCACCCCCCCCCCG
>JBIKOG010000245.1:0-11018 GCA_044358225.1 Bryobacteraceae bacterium
CGCCCAGCCCCACGCAACGACCGACCCAACGTAACCTCTCCCACGAAGCACAACCACCCGCAAGCCGCAGGCCGGGTGTCCCCGGACGCTGAACCCGTCCGCCACTCCCCCAAAAAAACTAAATCAAAGCCTCCGGTGGCGCCGTGCCCACCTGCAGAGCCAGAAATCCACGCTCCGGATGATGCTGCACCACGAACAGTGCCTTGCCCGCCGGCAGCAGTACGGCTGTCCCATCGGCGCCCTTGGCCGCCGGCACCGCATACTCTTTCCCGCCATCCAGAACCACCCAGCCATTCGCACCCGCGAACAGCAACGCCGTCCCGCCCGGCTCCCGATGCGCCGTCCCTGCGAACTTCCCCAGCTTCGCCGCGTCATACCCCATGCCCGCGCTCATCGTTGACACTTTGTCGCTCTCCACCGCGAACGGAAACACCTTCCCGCCCTCGCGGAAATAGCCCACCAGCCGCCCCGCGCCCATCCACTGCGACACTTCCAAAGTCTCCACCGCGCGCCCCCCAAACAGCTCCGCGCCCTTACTTCCCATGCGCGCAATCTTGCCGCCCGCGCCGCCCTGCAAAAACACCGCCGGCACCCGTTCATCGGCCGGCCATATCGCCACCGCGTGTT
The DNA here is from genome assembly GCA_044358225.1 of Bryobacteraceae bacterium. Lineage (GTDB taxonomy): Bacteria > Acidobacteriota > Terriglobia > Bryobacterales > Bryobacteraceae. The sequence goes on from JBIKOG010000245.1 coordinate 628, forward strand.
CCGCCCCCGCCGCCAACGGAGTCACCTTGGCCGACCCCTCGCCCTTCTCCGGCATCGAAACCAACGAGCAGCCCGGCTTGCCATCCGCGCCCACGCCCGTCAATAGCGCCAACAGTCCGCCGCTATGCAGCTGCAACGGCGGATCCACCAGCCGCGCGCCCGCCTGCAACCCATGCTTCACAAACCGTGGCGCGCCCCCGCGCCCGCCCGTATGCACCGCCATCACGCCCAATTCTCCGTCCTGCTCCCACACCGCGTACTTCAGGAAATGCATCGCCTGGATGTCGTTCAACTGCGCCAGCACCGGCCGCGCCCCGGCGTGCTTCGCCGGCATTCCCAACCGCACCGCCGTCTCCACCGCGCCCGGATTCCGCCGGCTCCCCACTTGGTAGAACCACTGCTCCGCCGCCCCGTCCAGGCCCACCCATACGCTCGCCAGCGTCTCCCGTGCCTCCGCGCCGCCAAACCAGCGGTACGTCGCGTTCGCCAGCCGCGCCGGCACCACTTCAATCTCTACCGCGTTCGTTCGCACCACCTCGTCCGCGGTATTGCCATAGCGGTAGGAAACCGCCACCGCATATCGCCCCGCCGCCAACGCCTGCGTATACGAGAACAGGTTCAACTCCGCCGTCCACGCCCGTCCCGCCTCCACCGGCATCATTTGCCCCACCTGCGACAGCGGATGCACGTGATGCAGTCGCATCCCATCGGCGCCCGTCAAGACATAGGGCTTCTGCGCGGTGCCCGCCGTTCGGGGTTGGATGTGGATCGTCGTCCGGTCGCGGTTCCACTCCGGCATCTCCATCACCAGCGGAGCGCCCACGCGGATCCCCAGGTCCAGCAGGATGCCCTCGCCCACCAGTGTCCGCGCTTGCCGCGCCGTCAATTTGATCGCAAGTGGAGCCGCCATAAATTCCTACGTGTACCGGTTCGGTAGCGCCAGAACGTTCCAGCCGCGCAGCCGCAGCAGGCACTTTCCGCAATACTGTTTAATCAGGGTTTGCATGTTGTCCGGCGCCTTCGTATAACTCATCGTACACTTCAGGTTCGCCGCGTCGTGATGGTTCGGGTTCGCACTGTTTGCCGAATGCGGAGGAACCGTTTCGTCCACAAAGGTGTGGTGATACAGGAACCGGGCGTGGCCCCCTTCGTGCGCCGTGTAGTCGTTCACTTCGGCGTTGTTGTCCAGGTTCAACGTCACCGCGCCCGCGCACCGCACGTAGCCCCGCCCGCCCACACGGAACGCATGGAAGAACGGATTCGCCGCTGGCCGGAACCCGCCTGCGCCGCCGTTCATCGTGGGGTCCCAATCCCGGGCTGACATCATGTCCGCCAGCCGGTAATCGAAAATCACGTACCCCTCCGGACTCGTCTTCCGGGCCGCGTCGTAGATCACCCGCAGGATCGCATTGATCACGTGCCGGCTCCACCCTTCTACGATGCCCACCGTCGTCGATGTGCCTTGAATATTCTGGTAGTGCTGCAACGCCGTCGTCCCCGGCGCCTGCACCGGTACCGGCCCGCCATAAATCGCCGTGGGCGAATAGCGCAGGTTCGCGCTCGTCACCCCGGGTGGCCGGTGGGATGACGGCATCGCCATCACCGTCGCCCGGTACACCGGGTCGGTGATGATCGCCGCGTAGTTCAGGATCTGCAGCGGTGTCCCGTTGTTTTCCACTTCGATAAACGCCTGCTTGAACAGGTCGCGGATCGTGGCCCAATTGGGCACGCCGCTCGGCCGCTCGGTCGCCGTCGGTACGCCCATCGCGCAATACGCGCTGAACCGCGTCCGCCGCCATACCGTCCACCGTCCCGTCTCGGCGAACAGTGTCACGCCCGCCGCCGTGTGATCGGCATCCAGCGTCGCCTGGTTCGGAAGCCCCTCAAAGTTCAGCGCCGCCCGCACCTTCGCGTCGTCGCCGCCCTTGTTGCTGAACCGGAAATACACCCCGGCTCGCCCCTTCCGCTGCGGGAACAACGCCGGGTCGTCCCAGGCCTTCACCATGGCCTGCGGGAACGGCTTCCCGCCCCGGACCTGCTTGTCGAAACGGTCTATTTTGTACGGCTCCAGCTTCGAGCCGTCGTCCTTCGGGAACTGCATTTCCACCGTGTCCGTTAGCGCCGCTTTCCGGAACCCGTCGAAGGTGTCCAACGCGTTGTCCCCGTCGGCGTCGATCCGCGCCGCGCCCGCCACCACCGCCGTTGCGCCAATCTCCCGCGCGTTCTTCACATAGGTTTGCGAGAGCGGATTCGCCGCCGGGACCACCGTCGCGTCTTCCGGTGCGTCGCTCGTCTCCCAGCCCACCGGCGCCTCGCCCACCGCGTCCGTCGCCACCACGCCCGCGTTGGCTTTGTTCAGGAGCTTCACCACCGCTTCCAGCGCCAGAAACGGCCGTTCCATCTTGTCCTCGGCAAACGTCTTCCGGTCGAACGAATTGAACTCCGTCATCGGCCCCACCACGAAATCCATATCCGGATCGTTCATGAAGTTGTCGTAGACGTAGAACTTCGCGTCGTCCGTCAGCGGGTTCTTCCCCGCCTCGAAAAGCTCCCGCCTGGTGGCCACCTTCAACGCCGCCACCGTATCGGCGTCCGCCGTCCCGTTCACGGCCAGCAGCACTTGCGTTCCCACTTTGTAGTTGGCGCGTTGGAACCGCCGCAACGCGCGCACGGTAACGTCGCCCAGCGTCCCGCTCACCGGCCCGGCGTCGTAGCCCAAGTCGTTCAATTTCGCTTGCGCAAACTTCGTCGTCTCCGCCTCCGCCGGCGTCACCTCATCCGGTGTGTGCTTGCCAAACGCCAGCTCCACGGAGTGGTACAGAATCTTGAACCCCATCGTGGCGTCAGCGATTCCCGGCGAACTCAGCCGTACCCGGAACGGCCCCATCAACGGCGTGGCAAACCGGCCAGCCCGCGGTCCGCCCGTTATCTTCCCGTCCCACGTCGTCGTGTGCCCGTCGTCGGCCTTTTCCGCCGCCGTCAGCTCCCGTTCAAAGATCACCTTGGGCTCGTAGTTGTCCGCTTCAATCTGCAGCTTGATCGCCCGGCCCGAAACCCCATACAGGTCGTACTCGATATCCAGATTCTCCGTCGATGGCGCAAAGTGGTCGTCCACCTTGATCAGCCTGATCACCAGCAGCGCCGGATCAATCCCCTCGCAGGGGGACGCCTCCACCAGCCGGTGATAGAACCGGCAGGCAAAGGTATTGTGAACGTCCACAAATTCCCGCCGTACCGCCTGGTTCTTCCGCCGTTGCTCCCCGTCGGACCAGAAGCGTTTATGACAACCCGCGCCGCCCTCGCCCGTTCTCGGACAAGGCCACTTGTCCGGCGGCACCACAATGCCCGGCCGGAACAGCAACACCATCACCCGCCGGTTCGGCCCGTTCTCCGAATTGCGCTGTTCCCGGTTCGCCGGCTTATCCAGTTCCGCCCGTTCGGCGGACGAAAACACAACTACCGGGTTGAATTCGCTGCACCCCTGAAAATCCGCCTTCCCGCCCGCGTCCACGCCCCCGCCCAGGAACTCGGTCTTCTCCATCTTCTTCGGCCACAAAAAGATCTGATACGCGGCAAACAGCTTCGCCCGGGTCTTCGGCCCCGGGTCTCCGTCGTCCTTCAGTTCGTTCTTTCCCTGAAAGCTTTTCACCGCGGCTTGGGTCTCCGGGTTCATCGTCCCGGTCACCGGCCCCGGCGCCTCTCCCAGCGCCGTCAGCATGTGCTGAATGGAGGCCGTCCCCCACCCCTCGCCCTGCCCGTAGAAGTTGTACAGCTTCTCCCACCGCGCCACGTCGTGCGTCAACACCGCATAGATCGACTCGGACCGGTGGTCGCTCAGCCGTTTGTTGAACGCGTCATCCCCGGTCGGATCGGCATGGCCGAACACCGAAAATGGAGCCCCGGCATGGCCCTCCCGCAACCGTTGCAGCTCTTTGAATTCGGACTTCGATTCCGGCAGGACGAACGACGACCCAAAGTCGAACCGCGTGTCGTTGATCTTCCAACACGCCGTTGGCTGCAACTCCATCCGGATCGTGTTTTTCTCTTTCCCTGTCGACGGCGCGACCAGGATGTCAAACAGCTCCAGCTCCGGGTGGGAAGCAGCGATGCCGCCGGGATTATCTGTCGTACTCATGGCGTGAAAAGAAGACTAGCCGTATAGTGCGTACCGCTCCACTATAGGAGGCTGTCTCCATGGTGTCAATCGCCACGCCTCGCTGTAACGGTTTTCGTTCTGACGTCACGATGAGGTAGAGACGGAATCGCATGGAAGCCAAATCCGTCACACTTCGAAATGTCGGTGAGGGAACATCATGGACGAGTTATTCCGCTACCTGCAGGTCCGGCAAACGCAAAAGATCGCTGACGGACAGAAGAGCTCCGTTGGCCTGCCGCTTTATCCCGACAGTGCGTACTCGCCGCTGGCGAAACGGCTGATCGAGATCAATCGGGGCACCGCCTCCAGTGAGGCGGTGCCCGCAATCGTAGAACGGCACACGCACACGCAGAAGCCGATCGACGACCCCGCCACTCTGCCGCCCGCCATTCGCGCCTTCTATGACTGGCTGAATTTCAAAGCCCGGCCACTGAAGCTGACGGACTTCGCCTCGTTTCTCTATACCGTGCCCCCCATCGAAGCAACGGAATGGAAGAAAGAGTGGCGCACCTATGCCGACAGCCTCTTGATCGCGGTTTACCAGCGAAACATCAGCATCAACTACTGCGTCGATCTGCAACTCCTCATCCGGATCTGCTATCTCTTCGAACTCTGCATCGTCGTCAAGGATGGAAAATTGACGATGAAGGACGGCACCACCGCCGCGCTCATTGATGCCATCCTGACCCGTCCGGTGCTCCTGCCGGCCTTTGTCCTTCGCTCCCGGTGCAGCTCCGGGTGTCACGACAAGGGCAAGATCGACCTCCCTCGCGTTCCCGACATACGTGAGGATTCAACGGTAAAGGCCTGCGAATGTCACTGCAATGAGTCCTGCCAAAAGCCCGGCTCGCACTGCATCTGCCTCAATACCTACATCGCCGATCTCTTCATCATCAAGGAAGATCTCGCCCGATATGAGGAGGGAGATATCGCGGCCATCGAGAACATCCTCGCCGGAGAGTCGAAAGTCCGCCGCCACCGCAACCTGTTTCGGACCGAAGAGACAACCGAAACCGAAACGGAACGCATCAATTCCGAGGAACGGGACCATCAGGTCTCCGAGAAATTCTCGCTGCAGGAGGAAGTGAAGTCCACCATCGAGTCAAAAGTCGGCGTCGATGCGGGCGTGACCGCCACGTTTAAGTACGGCGAGTCTGTAACTGTCACCCCCCATGCCAACGTAACCACCAATTACTCCAAGTCCGAGGCGAACAATCTGGCTCGTTCCTACGCCAAAGACATTGTCGATCGCGCCGTCACAAAGATTCAGGAGAAGGTCCGGAAGGTCCAGGTCAGCAAGATCATCAACGAACTCGAGGAGCGCAACAAGCATTCCATCGACAACACCCGGGACGGCGCCGATCACCGCGCCGGCATCTATTACTGGGTGAACAAGGTCACCCACGCTCAGGTCTTCAATCACGGCAAACACTTGATGTTCGACGTCATCGTGCCGGAACCCGCCGCCACGTTCAAACGGCTCTTCGAACTGAAGAACCAGAGGGACAATCAAAACGTCTTTCCGCGGAAACCCGCTCTCACGCTCGCCGGTATCACCAGAAGTAACTACGTTCAAATCCTGCACGATCAGGGGTTGCCCGGGGCCGTCGAACCGCCGGACGAACGCACCGCCATCCAGTTCGCCTTTCATCAGAATCTCACCGAGCCCGAAGACGAGGTCAGCACGGGCTTCTCGTCCGCGGACTTTAAGTCGGCGCCAATCCCCGATGGGTACAAGGCCGAAAACTTCGATTTCAGCATCTCGTGTTTCATCGGCGATCCGGCCGCGCAATCCGGCGGCGATGAAGCGTCGGTCTCCGTCAGCGTCGGCAAAATCTCTCTGCTCGCCAGAGTTGCTGCTGCCGAGAGCCTCTCGAATACCAACAACTGGAGTGCGGCGAACACCAGCGTGCCCATGAACGGGGAAACCGGAGTGATCACCGCCTCCGTCGCGGGTTACTCCAGCGTGGCGATGCAGTTGAGCGGGACGATCAGCATCAAGTGCGTGCTGACCGCCGAAGCCTTCGATAAGTGGCGGGTCAATATCTACAACCTGGTGATGACCGACTACGCCCGGAAACTGGAGGCGTTCGAAGCCAACAAGAAGCAGGACCCGCTCATCCAGATCAAAGGAAGAAACCCGTTCCTGAACCGGGAGATCGAACGAAACGAATTGAAGCGGCACATCATCGCGCTGTTGATGTGCAACTACTTCAACGGCATGGGCTCGATGATGGAGCGAGTGGCGCCGTGCGGTTACCCGGAAATCGACTTCGCGAAACTCGAAAAGGACGCCCCGATCATCCAGTTCTTCGAGCAGGTCATTGAGTGGAACTACTGTTCGTATCTCTTCTACCACAGCATGTGGGCGCGGAAGTGCAAATGGCCCGAGCTGATCGATGAGGATTCCGGCGATCCGCTGTTCGACAAGTTCCTGATGGCCGGAGCCGCTCGGGTCCAGGTCCCCATTCGCAATGGCATGGAGGAGTTCTTCACCTGGTTCCTGAAGACCGGGCAGATCTGGGGGGCCAGCGGAATGCCGCCCGTCTCCGGTGACGACGAGTATGTCTCCATGATTCAGGAACTGAAGGAATCCAAGCAGTGTGACTACGCCGATCGTCCGGGGCTGATCGAGGCCACCAACAACAGCGATGTCCTGAAACTGACCGGCAGCACGTTTTACTGGGATCTCATCGCCGGCCAGATCAACACGCTTGCCGTGGACAACGATCAGGATCGCGAATTGCTCGTCAACTACGATGTCTATCGCATCGTCAAAGTCGAACAAACCGCGGCCGACCCCAGCGAGTGGAACATCACGATCGATAGACCCTATCCCGGTGTCTCCGCCGTGAACTTGAAGCACGCCGTGGGCGCTCTCTACGTGGGCGCGCCGTGGGAAGTGGTGATTCCAACCAAACTCGTGTACTTGCGGAACAACGCCGACAAGCTGCCAACCTATCCGCTCGCCTGAACGGTGCGCCATGGGTGAATACAACGAGACCGGGTTGCAGCAGCCCGCGGGTGGACACGGGCAGAATCAGGCCCCGCCACCCGCCGGGACGACGCAACGCACGAAACGGCTCATGCAGGCAATGAGGTAGACAACAGTGGGTGACTACACAAGTTCGCAAACCCCCGGCGCCGGCTATACCGGCGCTCAGCAACCCGGAACCTACGCCAACAATGCCAAGCCGGCGGCGACGCCCCCGGCGCCCCGGGCCATCGTGAACGAGGTGCGGCTGCATTTTTACCTGCCCATTCCAAGGGGGCACCAGGCGTTCATCGACTATGTGGATTTCCCCTGGGACAAAACGGACAAGGGCCCGTATAAATCCATCGGCGTAGCGTTGAGTTTGTTCGACAAGGAAAAGAAGGGGATCGAGGACTTCAAGCGTTCCATCAATGTGTCCGGCACGATCGTGGTGTACATGGGGCACACCAGTCTGGTCGAAAAATCGAAAAAGGTGTTCGTCGCCCAAGGGCTCGCCCCTGAAGGAGCGAAGAAGCCCATCCTAAAGAACGCGGAGTTGGTCAGCCTGTTGGAGAGGGCCAAGTCAAATATCGTGATCCTTGCCGGCTGCGCCACCGATGCCTGCATTCCCAAAAAACTGAAGAACGGGGTGATCGTCATCACCACCGCCTCGGGGCGGGATGGCGTCACGAACAGTGCCTTCTGGGCCCGCGCGCTCACCGGGTTCCTGCTCGCTCTGGTCGGTTGGAAGTTCGATGGGAAAACGGTGACACAACTCCCTTCCGGTACCGCCACGGTGCAAGAGGCGATCGACATCGGGAACAAGTTCTTCCCGCCCGGGGACTCGTTTGTGCTCGCGAGCGGCAACGGAACGGTCCGCGAGTTTTAAGCGGCGACCGGAACCTCTAAAACTTCTTCGCTACTCCACCGCATTCCGTAGCGATCGAAACCTCTTCCTTCGCCGGCAGCCAGTGCCCATACTCCTCGCCGAACCACTTGGCGGCAAAGCTCTTCTCCGCCGGCGCAACCAACCCGATCCGGTCGGCGTAAAACTGCGCCCACGGTTCACACCGGTGGCGAATCGTCGAGCGAATCGACCCGCGGCTGAACCGGTACCGGCTCGGGTTCAACGATTCATCCAGGTGATTGGAAAGGAACGGTTCCAGCAGGTGGTCCCGATCCACGTCAGCCCGCAGTCGCCAGCCCTCGGCCGTCCGTTCAAACAACGGCGCCCGCACAGCTTCGCCGATGCGGACACTATGCCGCAGATTCTGGTAGAACTTCATGCCCGCATAGTTCGCCGCCAAATCGCCATTCGAATAGACGCCGCTGGTCAGCGTGCCGAAGTACTTGTGTTCCTGTTGCACACCGTGCGCCACCACCGCGGCAATCGCGTCCGCCTCGCTGGCCCCGCCGGCCCTATACTTCTCGGCCAGCACAGCGTACCCGTGACCCTGTTGGAAAAAGTGGTCGATCTTGTCGGTGCCCACATAGTAGCCGTGAACCCGTATCGTAGGTGCGTCGATCAGGAAGGACGCAGGCACGGGCGACAGTGTGGCGCGGTAGATGGACGAAAATAGGCCCGGCCGGAAGCGAACGGGCGCCTCCGCCACTCGAATCCCGTTCACCCACTTCACGATACGGGACGCAAATACATTCCGGCCGACCCACTCAAACAGAATTTGTTCGGGATCACGGCCCGTGCGGTCGGATTCGATAATCTCCACCACCTTCCGCGACAGCTCCGGGCCAATGTCATAGAGCGGTGTTCGGGGGGTGGTGAATTGGTCGGTCTCGGTGCCAGATGCTACGCGGCCAGCAATGAGAAGGAACGAGATCAGTAACGCGGTCCTAACTGAAAAGAAACGAAAACGCAACACTTCCAGTCTACCGAAAACCGGGGGCAGACACCGCGTTTACCGAATGTTCCCTACCCCCATCCTCCGTAAAACAGCCGCAGCCGCGACGTGGCGCCGCCCCACTCCGTCAATCACCCTGCGAATCGCAACGCCTGATCCAGATCCCGCCAAAGATCCTCGGCATTCTCGATCCCAACGCTCAGCCGCAGCAGCGATGGCGGCAAATGCTCCTGCCCCGGTATGCCCGCCCGCCGTTCCATGGTCGACTCCACCGCGCCCAGGCTCGTCGCATGATGAATCAGTCGCACCTTTGTACAAACCAACTCTGCCGCCTCCGCGCCGCCCCGCACGTCGAAGGAGATAATCGTCCCAAACCCCAGCAACTGCTCCCGCGCCACGGCGTGCGTCGGATGCGACGCCAGCCCGGGGTACCGCGTCACCGCCACCGCCGCGTGGTTCGCCAACCGCTCCGCCAACACCCCCGCGCTCCGTTGCGCCCGTTCCAACCGCAACGCCAGCGTCCGCACCCCCCGCACCGCCAGAAATGCCTCCATCACCCCCGGCGTCGCCCCAGTCAGTTCGCGCGTGTGCCGCAGTGCCGCCGCCAGCCGCGGATCACTAACCGTCACCATGCCACCCAGCAAGTCCGAATGGCCCCCAATGAACTTGGTGGCCGACATCATGGAAACCTCCGCCCCCAACCGCAGCGGCTGCTGGTTCAACGGCGTCGCAAAGGTATTGTCCACGCCAACAATCGCGCCCGCCTTCCGCGGCGCCGCGCAGATGGCTCGCACGTCCGCCACCGCCAGCAACGGATTCGAAGGCGATTCCAAACAGATCAAATCCGCGTCCAAACTCCCTTCGATCCACGCCGCCGTATCCGCAACCGCGATCTTCCGCACCGTCCAACGCCCCCTGGCCTCCCCGGCCGCGGCCAGTCCGGACACCCCTTGGTAGCAGTCATCGGGCAGCAGAACAATAGCCCCAGCCGGCAGCTGTTCAAATACCGCCGCAATCGCCGCCATCCCCGATGCAAAGGCGACAGACTCCCCGCCCTCCATCCCGCCCACAATCTCCTCCAGCGCCTCCCACGTCGGCGTCCCGTCGTCCCGGGCGTAGGCGCGCCGCTCCCCCAGGATGAAATTGGAAGCAGGCACCAGCGGCACGTTCAACGGCGCCCCCGGCGTCCGATCCCGTCCCCCCGAAACCAGCCACGACTCCACCGAAACCCTATCCAATTTCTCAGCCATCCCCCAAGTGTAAAACCAACGTCTGAAACCCGGTCGCGGTAGGGACGAATCTCACGACCCGCCCCCCGCACAGATCCGTACGAGCGGCACTACCGCATACGGCTCCTACCGCAAATAAGTAGCGTCAAAACGAGTCGCGGGATACGGGTGCA
>JBIKOG010000246.1:0-10985 GCA_044358225.1 Bryobacteraceae bacterium
GGGGTCTACTTCTTCTCTTCGTCGAAGAGGCGTTCGTAGTCTTCCCAGTGGGCGGCCATGATCTGTACTTTTCGGCGCAACTGTTTGGCGAGGTCCGGGCCGAGGACGCGGATGCTTTCATCGCCCTGTGTTTTGGCGGTGTCGATGAGCACGTCCTTGTTGGCTTCGAGCAGTTCGGCGAGGACGATGCTACTATCCATCTCGCGGCGGGCGACCTCTTTGATGGCTCGCCACTCGGTGATGTCGGTGAGGTGCTGCTGAAACTCGATGGGCCGCTTGAGGCGGCCGCCCTTCATGAAGTCGAGCAGGTACTGGTATTGCAGCGCGTTGCGGCAGTTCTCGACGAGGATTTCGAAGACTTGGATACGTTTGTCGAGTAGCGGCATTGTTTTGATGCGTTGCAAATCCTGCCGCGCGCGGGCGAGATCCACCTTCATGCGCAGGAGCAACTGGCCGGAGACGGCCATGCCGCCGAGGCCTTCATATTGGCGCGTGCCCTGGATGTCGCCCAAGTCACGCGCGCGATCTTCGCCGCGGGCCTGGAAGAGGAAGGGGCGATAGTAGTTGGTCTCGGCGTCGGTCAGTTCTTCGGGAAATGGCACGAAGGGGCGCGTGAGCCAGCGTTGGTGGACGGAGGCGATGTAGAAGAGTGTGCCGCCGAAGTTCAAGATGTCGCAGTCGCGCTGGACGCGTTGGAGGGCCATCCAGGCGTCGACGAGGGTTCCCGCGTTCGCTTCGCCCACGCGGCCGGCGGCGATGGCACGGAGCAGTTGCATGCGGCTGGTGTCGTCGGTGGTTGGCTTCTTCCTGAAGGCGTTGTAGATCTGGAAGTAGAGGTCGGTATCGTAGCGATCCCCGATCAGGTAGAACAGGCGCGGGGCGCTGCTGCGGGAGGCCTCTTCGATTTCTTCGAGGTAGCGCACGGGGAGAGGCAGGCCCATGGCGGGATAGAAGGGGTAGAAGTAGTCGAGCAGGAAGCCGACGTCGGCTTTGTAGATTGTTGCATTCGGGCCTTCGAGGTTGGCTACGGCCATGCCGGGACCGAGCTTGCCGGCCACGAGTTCGGGCGCGGCTTCGCGGACCCATTCGGCATCAATTTCGAGCGGGCCGGGACGCGCTTCGGCGGCGCCGGATTGGAGCGCGCCGAAGAAGTCACGATAGCGCTCATGCATCTTGCGGTCCTTCCCGATTGCGCTGCCGTTGGGGCCCTGGTAGAGGCCCTGGCTCCAGCTCATGCCGGAGCCGGAATCGTTGGTGTGGAGGGAGAGGATTTCGATTTCGGGGCAGACCGCGAGGAGCTTCCGGATGGACTCCCGGTAGAGGGCGAGGACCTCGGGATTATCGATGGACGGAGCGAAGCGGGGCACGCGCGAACGGAGGGGATGATCGACCTGCGGCCCGCGCCAGAGCGGGTGCGCGGTGTAGACGGCTTCCGGAAGGATTTGCGGTTCGAAGGTTGTGAAGGCAGCTTTCAGGCCGAGCTTGCGGAGGACTTCGCAGCGCTCGCGCAGGAGGGTCATCACGGTGTCGGAGTAGGCCTTCGGGAAGAAGGGTTGGAGGGCATCCGGAATGGAGACCTTCAGCAGGCCCACGTTCGACACGGCCCAGGCGGGGTAGGGATCGCCGGGCGTATCCATCTGCCACATGGCCCAGGGGAGGTCTTCGGCGGTGATGACAATATGCGTCGCGCCGGCCTGCCTGGCTTGTTTCGCAAATGCGGTGAAGCTATCGAGGGAATCCGAGTGGCGACCGAAGATGACCTTTCGGAACTGGCCCTCCACGCCCATCGACGTCAACAACAGCCCACACAACAGCCATGCCGTTCGCATAACCAGTTTGCCTCTGCCTACAGACTACTCCCGGAGAAGCGGAACGGGAAGGCCCCTGGCGGGGGCTAGCCCCACCAGGTTTCGCCGGGGGCGAGGTTCTTCTTCGCCACGTCGGGATTGATCTCCAGGCCGAGGCCGGGCTTGTCGCGAATGGTGAGATAGCCGTCCTTGATGATGGGGCCATCGATGATGACGAGGTCCTGCCACCAGTCGATGTACTTGGCGAGTTCGTGGACGCGGAAGTCGCGCATGGAGGCGGCGGCGTGGCAGGAGGCCATGGTGCCGATGGGGCTGGCGGGGTTGTGCGCGGCGGTGGCGATGAAGGAGTTTTCGGCGAGATCGTGGATGCGTTTGGACTCGAGGAGACCGCCGGATTTTGGGATATCGAGGTGGACGATGTCGCAACCCTGCATGTCGATGAGACGGCGGAATTCGTTGCGCGTGTAGAGATTTTCGCCGGTGCAGATGGGGACGTTGACCGAATGGGTGACGCGCGCCATGGCGTCGACGTTGCCGGGGGGAACCGGATCTTCGAGCCACATGGGGTTGCTGCCTTCGATGGCTTGCGCCATCTTGATGGCGTCGCGGACGTCGTATTTCCAATGGGCTTCGACGCCGAAGTCGACATCGGGGCCGAGTTCTGCGCGGACGGTTTCCATGGCCTTGCCGATGCGGCGGAGATCCTGGAGGGTAAGGCCGCGGGTGTAGCGGTCGTGGCCGGGTTCCTTGTATTCGGGATCTGCTTTGGGCGGGATGCCATCGCCCTGAAATTTGAAGGCCGTCCAGCCGAACTTCTCCGCCTTCGTCTCTTGTACGAGCGCGCGCCAGGCACCCATGTCCTCTACTTTGGCGGGTGCTTGCGTGGTGCGGTAGAAACGGACTCTGTCGCGGAAACGGCCGCCGAGGAGGTTGCAGCTGGGGGTTTCGAGAATGCGGCCGGCGAGATCCCAGAGGGCGATTTCAATGCCGCTGGCGGCGGTGACGGTGATGCCGCTCTGCGCGCCGGCGCCGGCGGTGAGCATGAGCATCTTGTGATAGAGCTTATCGACGTTCAACGGGTCTTCGCCGATGATGTGCTGCTTGAGCAGGCGGAGCACGATGTCTTTTACGCCGGGCCCCCAGTAGGCTTCGCCGATGCCGGAGATGCCGGCGTCGGTTTCGATCTTGATGAGGTTCCAATCCCAGGTGCCACGGACGATCATGCATTTGACGTCAGTGATTTTCACCTTGCCTTTATGGGCGGCAGAGAGGGTGGAGAAGGTGGATGCGCCGAGGGCGGCGGAGAGGAACGAGCGGCGGTTCATGTCCTCGCCAGTCTATGCCAATTCCCTACTCTCCCGCGGCTATGCGCGAGAACAGGAAGCTGGGCAAGGCGACGGTACCAGGGCAGAACGGATTGAGAACCGCGCCTTTGACGTCGAAGCTTTGCAGTTGTGTGAAGAGGGAGTGGCCGGGGAGGGTGACGGTGGATATGGCGGCGCGCTGTTCTTCATCGAGCCTACTGATAGAGAGTTCGAAGCGATCGGGCGAAGTGAAGACGATGGCGCAGGGTCCGTCGAAGCCATTGACGGCGGTGGTGGCGGGAGCGCCGGTGGCCGGGTCGACGGCGATCATGAAGCCGGGATGATCGCGGAGTTGGGCGAAGGGGATTTCGGCATTGGAAGCGCGGGCGAGCGACTGTTCCAGGCGGACAACTTGCGCGACGAGTTTGCAGAGATGGAAAGCGCCGCGGTCGAGGAAGAATGTGAGTTCGCGATCGGAGCCGGGGTTCACGTCGACGCGGTCGAATTCGGCGTCATCGAGAGCGTCGAAGATATCGACGCCCCGCAAGGCGCCACTGAAGGCGCCAAGGGGCTGGCCGGTGGCGCGGAGGGCGGCATTGCGATCGGTGAACAGGGAGAGCACGCGCGGATCGCCAATGAATTCGGTGCTGAGGATGACGGCGTGTTCGGCAACGCGTACGCCAAGCCTGGCGGCGGCGAAGAGCATGGGGGCGTACAGATCGCCGCTTTCGGCGATGGCGCGAACGACGGCGGTGTTGGAGATTTCGCCGCGCGAGCAGGCGAGGAGCGCTTCGTCGACAGGGTTCACAGGTTGCCCTTTCCCAGCTCTTCGGCCAGGTGTTCAGAGGCGCGCATGGCGAGGGCGAGGATGGTCATCGTCGGGTTCTGCCAACCGCCGGTGACGAAGGCGCTGCCATCGACAACGAAGAGGTTTTTGATGTCGTGGCTTTGGTTCCACTTGTTGAGGACGCTCTTCTTCGGGTCGTCGCCCATGCGGCAGGTGCCCAGTTCGTGAATGCTGTAGCCGGGCGGGTTGACCTTGTCGCTCTTCACCAGGATTTCGAAGCCGCAGGCCTTGTAGAGTTCTTCCATCGTGTCGGCGGCATCCTTGCACAGGTTGCGTTCGTTTTCGCCGTAGCGGGCTTCGATGTGGAGCGTGGGAATGCCCCAGGCGTCCTGCTGCGACTTGTTGATGCGGACGTGATTTTCGTAGCGCGGCAGAACCTCGCCGTAGATGCCGCCGTTGATGCAGGCGCCCGAGTAGCTATCGAGTTTCTTCTGCAGGGCGGGGCCGTATTCCGGGAAGTACTTGGCGTCGGGCGTGGAGCCGGTGCCCATGGGGAGGCAGTAGCCGCCGCGGAAGTTGCGCTTTTCGCCCTTGCCGAGATTGCGGAAGCGGGGCATGAAGAGGCCGCCGCCGATGAGGGCGGGATTGGCTTTGCCGTCGCGGGCTTCGGGCATGGCGGCGACGACGGTGCAGCCGTAGAGTTGATCGATGAGATAGTGGCCGATGAGGCCGCTGGAGTTGGCGATGCCGGAGTTGAGGAGGAGACGCGTGGACTCGAGCGTACCGGCGGCGACGACGACGACGCGCGCGCTGGCATGCATTTCACGGCGGGTATGGCGATCGAGGAAGTGGACGCCGTTGGCGCGGCCGGTGTTCTTATCGAGCGTGATTTCGCGAACGACGGCGTTGGGAACGATATCGAGTTTACCGGTGGCGAGGGCACCGGGGATGGAGAGATTGAGCGAACTGGCGAGGCCGTTTTCACCGAGCGCGGCGCGCATGCGGGAGACGGGGATGCCCATTTTGTTCGCTACGGCGGTGACGCGTTTTTGGCATTCGCTATCGGTGCCTTCGATGCCGGCAGTGAAGTTGCCATCGGGGAACTGGGGCCAGCCTTCCTTGCGGCCGACGACACGGAACTGCTGTTCGACACGGGAGTAATAGGGGTCGAGATCGGAGAGAGAGATGGGCCAATTGTCGCCGGCGCCACCGGGGTATTCGGCCGCTTTGAATTCGTAGTCGCTGAGGCGGAACGACTGGCGGGCCCAGAAGAGGGAGCGGCCGCCGAGGAGGCGAACGCGGACCCAGTTGTAGGGCGCGTCGGGGGCGTGCGTGTAGGGGACTTCCTTTTCGTTGACCCAGGTATTGGCGTTGAATTCGTTGGCCTGAAAGACGTGATCGAGATGGGCGTTGGGATTGCCGAAGCCACGGTAGGGGAGCTCGTGGGCGGGCTTGAAGACGCGGTCCTTTTCGAGGTCGGGGACGGGGCCGGCGTTGAGCATGAGAACGCGGAGGCCCTTCTGTGTGAGGACACCGGCCGCCATGCCGCCGGAGTGGCCGGAGCCAACGATGAGGACGTCGTAGATTTGTTTGGGCATGGTGGGTTACCGGGTGGGATCGATGGGGAGCCAGTAGGGTGCGGAGCCGCCGGGGCCGCGACGACGGCGGTTGGAGGAGGCGGCGACCTGGCTCATTTCCTTTGAGTTTTGGGTGGCGGTGCGGACGTCGGCGCGGACGTCGGCGAGGAAGCGCTGGTGGGGGTTCGTGGGAGGTTCGAAGGTCCAGGGGACGAGGAGAGGGCGGAGGATTTTGTCGGCTTGTTCGGCGGTGATTTCGTTGAAAGGTTTTTTGAAGAGGCGGCGGGATTCGGCGTCGAGATGATCGAGGCCGTTGCGGTAGAGGGTTTGACGGGGCTTGGGGGATGCGCCGATGAGGAAGTCGAGGAATTCGGCGGCCCCGGTTTCGAGAGCTCCGGGGCGGTCGCCCGAGGCGGGTTGGAGGAGGCCGCTGAGCGATTTCAGTGTGGCGAACTGGGTGGCGGTGAAGAATCGGGTGGTGGGGGCGGCGGCGGTCTCCGCTGCGACGGTGGTGATCTTGGCGGGTGTGGGCGCCTGCTGGGCGGAGAGCGCTCCGGCGGCGGCAGTGGCGGTGGTTACGGCCTGGACAAAACGACGGCGTTGCATCGTTCTACGGTATCGCGGCGTGGCGGGTGCGCGCTATATTGATGCCAATGACGCGGAGAGATTGGATTGGCGCGGGATTGGCGGCGGGGCTGGACGGAGCTCCGTTGACGGGGTTGCGGCATCTGTTGCCGGCGGCTACACATGAGCGCTTTTTGATCAAGGCGTCCTATCACGCGCCGGTTCGGAAGGCGCCGGAACTGCGCGTCGGCGACCGGCGCGTGATGGGGCAACGGACGGATTCCGACGGGCAGTTCTGGTTGTTCGATGTGCCGGGGTTGCGGCCGGACACCGCGTATTCATTGCGCTTGGACGGCGGGGAGCCTTGGACACTGCGGACATTTGCGCCACCGGACGCGACGGTGGAACGGTTCCGGTTGTTGGTGTATACGTGTGCCGGCGGGCATGATGCGATGTCGATTGAAGGGACTCGGGATCCCTATTGGGTGAGCATTCCGGCGCGGCGTGCTCTATTGAGTCGCGCTTTGCGGGAGAAGCCGGATGCGATGGTGGCGATTGGGGACCACGTGTATTGGGACCTTCGCTACGGGCGGGGCACGGGGCGTCTGCCGATTGGGCAACAGCCGTGGGCGCGGGCGCTGATGGGGGACGATTTTGACCGTTCGCTGCCGGTGATCGGGACGCGGAACGAGACGATTTTGAAGCGCGCGGTGGACCGGCAGATTGCGGAGTTGTACGGGACGCTGTTCCGGTCCACGCCGACGCATTTCATTCAGGACGACCACGACTACTTCGAGAACGATGAGGCGATTGCGACGGGTATTTCGTTCCCGCCCGATGACTTTATGGTGCGCCTGGCGCGGGCGACGCAGCACCTGTATTTCCCGGAGCATTTGCCGAATGCGGACCGGCCGGCGGGGTTGGCCGGGGCGAGCGCCGGGGATCGCGCGCGGGGGTTGAGCGAGTGCTACGGGACGCTGCGGGTGGGCACGCTGGCGGAGTTGTTGCTGTATGACTGCCGGCGATTTCAGACGCTGCATGGGCCGCACGCGCGGCTGGTTCCGGACAATACGGAAGACTGGTTACTGCGGCGGATGGCCGGGTCGCCGGCGCGGCATGTGGTGAATGTGCCCTCGATGCCGATTGGCTGGAGCGCGGGGAAATGGGGCGAGTGGTACCCGGATGTTTTGGACGACAACGGGCGGTTGGGGGTGGCGAAGGCGAAGTATTTCTGGCAGGAGGGGTGGCGTTCGCAACACGACCGGTTATTGACGGCGAGTTCGCAATCCGACCGGTTGGCGGTGTTTCTGAGTGGGGATTTGCACGCGCTGGCGCATGGGGCGATTGCGCGGAACGGACGGTTGGACCTGCGTGGGAATCCGGTGCATTCGGTGTTGACGGGCCCAATTTCAACGGGCCCGCGCGGGTGGCCGTCGGCGGCGCGGGGAACGCCGCCGTTGGCGGCCACGGGGTTGGAGGTGAAAGAGACTCTGGCGCCGTTGGAAAACAATGGATTCACGATCATCGATTTCACGCGCGACCGAATGGACTTCCGGATGTATTCGTGGAAGATGGGCCGCGCGGAAACCGAGATCGACGGATTGGAACCGGTACACCGGTTTTCGTTGGCGCGTTAGTCGTAGTACTCCTGGCCGAGGTGCGTGATGAGGTCTTCGCCGCGCATCCAGCGGAGGGTGTTTTTCAGCTTCATCAGCTGGATGAAGATGTCGTGTTCGGGGTAGAGGCCGGGGGCGGCCATGGGGGCTTTGAAATAGAAGCTGAGCCATTCCTGGACGCCCTTCATGCCGGCGCGGTGGGCGAGGTCGAGGAAGAGGACGAGGTCGAGGACGAGGGGGGCGGCGAGGATCGAATCCCGGCAGAGGAAATCGATTTTGATCTGCATTGGGTAGCCGAGCCAGCCGAAGATGTCGATGTTGTCCCAGCCTTCCTTTTCGTCGCCGCGGGGCGGGTAGTAGTTGATGCGGACGGCGTGATAGAGATCCTTGTACAGCTCCGGGTAGAGGTTGGGCTGGAGGATCTGATCGAGGACGCTGAGCTTGGTTTCTTCCTTGGTTTTGAAGGAGCCCGGATCTTCGAGAACTTCGCCGTCGCGGTTGCCGAGAATGTTCGTGGAAAACCAGCCGTTGCAGCCGAGCATGCGGGCTTTGAGGCCGGGGGCGAGGAGGGTCTTCATGTAGGTCTGGCCTGTTTTGAAGTCCTTGCCGCAGACGGGGAGGCTGCGATCGCGAGCGAGGCCGAGGAGGGCCGGGATGTCGTGGGTGAGATTGGGCGCGCCGTTGGCAAACGGGACGCCGGACATGAGGGCGGCGTAGGCGTAAACCTGGCTGGGAGCGATATCGGGGTCGTTCTTGGCGAGGCCCTTTTCAAAGGATTCGAGGGTTTGATGGACCTTGGCGGGCTTGTGGAACACCTCGGTGGAGCCGCACCAGATCATGACCAGACGATCACAGCCGTTTGATTTCTTGAAGGTCTGCATGTCGACCATGAGTTCTTCCGCTTTGTCGCGAAGCGAACCTTTGGTTTTCACGTTGGGCCCATCGATGCGTTTGACGTAGTTCTTGTCGAACACCGCCTTCATGGGCTTGATCTTCTGGAGGTTGGGCTTCACCTTGCGCAGGAGTTCCGGCTGCAGCACACGGGCGTTGACGGCGGCTTCGTAGGCGTTGTCCTCAAAGATATCCCAGCCGCCGAACACCAACTGGTTCAAGCCGGCGAGGGGGACGAAGTCCTTGATTTTGGGAACGCGGTTATCCGTGCGCTTTCCGAGGCGTACGGTACCGAGTTGCGTAAGCGAGCCGACGGGTTCGCCAAGCCCCTTCTTCACGGCTTCCACGCCGGCCATAAACGTGGTGGCAACGGCGCCGATACCCGGCGTGAGGATGCCGAGTTTTCCTTTTGCGGGGGCGATTTTGTGGGACATGTATGCTTTTCAGGTTAGAGAGGCGGGGAGGAGGGGGCAATGAGGGCTGGCCTATTTCCGGCCTGAACAACGCCCACGAGTATGTCTTTTCCTTTTTTTATAATGACTATACATGCTCCACAGACAGCTCTCCCTGCCGCTACTCCGCGCCGCACACAGCGCTGAGGCTGTTCTGGTCCAAGGCCCGCGAGGCTCCGGCAAGACGACGCTTTTGCGGCGGGACTTTCCAGGCCACACCTACGCCTCCCTGGAAGACAGCGCCGAGCGGGCGCGGGCGCGGCAGACCCCCGGCGCCTACCTTGGCAAGTTCCGGGGGCCCGCAATCGTTGACGACCTGCACCGGGCCCCAGAACTGGTTGCACTGCTGGCAGAGAAGCCCGTGCCACATTCCTTTGTCTTCGCCAGTTCCCGCCGCCTGCGACTGCCGGTGCCGACGCTGGAACTCCACCCGCCGACCAGGGCCGAGCGCCAGAGACGGCCGGCCCTTTCGCTGGAGATGTTGGGGCGATTTGTTCCGGCAAAGCCGCTGCCGGTAGCGGAGTATCCGCTATGGAAGCCGGCGCGGGGATTTCTGGAATACGACGTACGGGACCTGGTGAGCGTTCACGATATGGATCTCTTCGAAAGATTCCTGGAGGCGGCGAGGCGGCAAAGCGGCGGGGTAATGGATCAGCAGGCGTTGGCGAATGAGTGCGGGATTTCGCACCGAACGGCGGTGCGGTGGATCGGGGTGCTCGGCAGCTGCTTTCTGATCCTACGTCTGGCGCCGGCGGACTTCGAGGGGGGGCGCCGTCTCATCCGCCGGCCGAAGCTTCATTTCCTGGACAGTGAACTGTTCGAGAGCCGCGTGATTTCCGAGTTGTATCGCAACGCATCGCACACGGGAGAGGAGGCGGCGTTCCGCTTCTGGCGCGACTCAAACGGACTGGAAATCCCGCTGATCATTCAGCAGGAGGGGGCGGCACCGATGCCGGTGGGTATCGCCGAATCGGCAACACCGCGTGAGGTGGTGCGATTGCGGCGATGGATGGAGTTGGCGGGCGTCACACAGGGGGCGATGATCAGTGGCCGGGAAGGAACGGTGCGTGGCGGCCACATCCAGCGGTATTCCATAGCGCAGTTGTAGCGTTAGCGGGTTCGAGTGGTATTCGCAATCAACTCCCGGACGAGCGGGTTCGGGAACGTTCGACTGGGGGTGATGGCGTAGAAGTACTCTTTGAGCGCCGGAAACCGGTAGCGTTCCACCAGCGTTCCAGCGCGGAGCTCATCGCGAACGACGACGTTGGGCACGAGCGCGACGGATCTGGTCCGCATGACCATGACGCGGAGCATGGCCATATCATCCACTTCAGCGGCGATGAGGGGACGGATGCCGGCTTGATCGAGGATCAGATCGAAGGAGGCGCGCACATCGCTCTCCAGGCTTGGCACCAGGAGGCGGACCGTTCGTAGGTCCGCGGGGAATTGGAATGCCCCGGCTTTCGGATCGGGGCGTGAGACGAGACTGACGGCCTGTTCGTCAAGCAGGTGACTCTGGTGGCTGGTTTCAGCATCGCGCGGCAGGGCCTGATTGGACAAGACGACATCGACGGCGTGATTGTGGAGTTGCATCATCAAGTCACGCAGACTACCGGAGCGCAGGACAAGTTCGACATCACGGCGCTGTCGGAGGGTCTTGAGAAACTCCCACTGAAAGTTTCGCGACAGCGTGGCGACGGCCCCGACACGGAGAATCTGCCGCGCTTTGTGAGAGCGGTGCTGGAGCGTATCGATCAGCTCTTCGCCGGTCCGAAAGATGGAATTGGCGTATTGGAGCGCGACATGTCCCGCCTCCGTCAGAACCAGTTGGCGATTCTTCCGGATAAAGAGGGGGTGCCCCAACTCCAATTCCAGCTGCCGGAGCTGGATACTGAGCGCCGATTGGGAGACATTCAGGCGGGTGGCGGCCTTAGTCAGGCCACCCTCCTGCGCAATCGCCCAAAAGTATCGAAGATGGTGATAGTT
>JBIKOG010000247.1:0-10970 GCA_044358225.1 Bryobacteraceae bacterium
GCCGGAGGCGGCGGCGTAGCCGAGGGTGTTGGGCTTGACCTGATTCAGGTCGGGCGAGGAGAAGAGCTTGATGGCTTTGGAGCCGGAATAGGTGGCGCGGAAGCCGATTTTGAAGGGCAGTTCGTGCTCGAGGGTGAGCGACCACTGCTGGGTGTAGGGGTCGGCGCCGTCCCACTGGGTGGCGCGGCGGAAGTCGGGTTTGCCGCCGGCGGCGCCGAGGCCAGAGCGGAAGGGACGCGGGAAGACGAGTTCCGGCAGGCCGTTGGTCCCGAGCTGATTGGGGAAGGTGCGGGTGTCGGAGACGTGGATGCCGCTGATGGTGTAAAAGACGCTGCCGAGGATGGTGGAGGTGAAGATGCCGTAGCCACCGCGGATGACGGTTTTATTGCCGAAGGGGCGGTAGGCGAAGCCGAAGCGGGGAGCGACGTTGTTGTAGTCGGTATGGCGGAGCGATTCCGGGAGGCCGACGTCTTTGGCGAGGAGAACGGGGGTGTTGCCGATGGAGGCGAGGAAGGTGGGGGACGTGAACTTCTTGGCCTCTTCATTGGCGAGGACGATGCGGCCTCCGGGGAAGGCGCGATCGAACTGGGTTGTGGTGAGGGCGTTGTCGTAGAACATGGGGTGGATCTCGTAGCGGAGGCCGACGTTGAGGGTGAGTTTGGCGTTTACTTTGAAGTCGTCCTGGAGGTAGAAGCCGTAGTGATAGGTGACGCCATCGACGTCCTTGCCGGTGTTGGCGAGGGTGGTGGTGTTGGGGACGCCGAGGAGGTAATCGGCGACGGAGAAGCCGGTGTATTGGCCGTTGAAGGAGTAGGAGCCCATGTCATCGCCGGTGGTGAAGCTGGTGATGTCGGTGGTGCGGAGGCGGCGGATATCGGCGCCGAATTTGAAGGCGTGGCGGCCTTTGAGCCAGGTGAGGTTGTTGGCGAACTGGGCGGTCCGGGAGCGGGTTATAGACTCACGGCCTTCTCCGGTGGAGGTGTAGTTGTTGATGGCGAGATCGGGGATCTGAGAGCCGGCGGGAGGATCGGGGCGGATGCCCTGCATGCCAACGGATTTGAGGAGGCCGGGACCGTCGAAGGTCTTGCCCGCGATGCCGAAGGTGGAGATGGAATCCTGGGCGGCGAAGCCGGCGCGGAATTCATTGAGGAGGGAGGGCTTGATGATCCAGTTCCAGGAGCCGGCGAAGTTTTTGGGGTTGGCGGAGCTGACGGCGCTACCGGTGGTATCGAAGAAGGTTTTGGGGGCGACTCCGGAGACGTCTTTTTGCGAGTAGCGGCCGAAGACGCGGTGGGCGGCGGAGAAGTTGTGATCGACGCGGATGTCGTACTGATCGTTGTCGTTTTGGACGCCCTTTTGGAGACTGTAGTTGGGCGAGGCGATGTTGTCCCCGGCGCGAGTGGCGGTGGGGAAGAGGGCGTCCATCAGGCCCTTGGAGACGGAGTTGATGCGGGCGGCGGGCATGATGTTGCCGGGGAAGGGGGCGTTGGCGTTGAAGGGATCGCGGACGACGGTGGTGGTGCCGGTGAAGTTGCCGGCGCGGAAGTTGGCGGGGGGGACGGTGGCGTTGATGACGCGTTGGGCGCGGTAGCGGAGGGCTTCGTAGGCGCCGAAGAAGAAGGTACGGTTCTTGATGACGGGGCCGCCGAGGACGACGCCCATGTCGTTCGAGACTTTGAACGGCGTGCGGGCTGCGAAGAAGTCGCGGGCATCGAAGGCGCCATTCTGGTGATACCAGTAGGCGGCGCCGTGGAAGTCGTTGGTGCCGGATTTGGAGGTGATGGTGATGTCGCCGGCCTGGGCGAATTCGGCGTTGTTGTTGGTGGCCGAGACGCGGACTTCATCGACGGTGTCGGCGGAGGGGAACATCTCGCGGAGGACGCCGTTGGAGCGGACGTTGATGTTTGAGATGCCGTCAACGGAGGCGGTGGTTTGGAAGGGCATTCCGCCGCCGACGGCATATCCGCCGCCGGAATCGGGCTGCACACCGGGGGCGGTGGAGATGATGGCGTAGAAGGTGTTGGAAGAGCCGGCGCGGTAGTTAACGGGGAGTTTGTTCATCTCCGAGGCGGATTTGGAGTCCATGATGGTGGCGCTTTCGGTCTGGATGACCTGGGACTGGGCGAGGACCTGGACTTCGGTGGAGACCTGGGCGAGTTGTAGGGAGAGATCGACGCGGGTGATTTCGCGGGCGCGGAGCTGAATGCCTTTGGCGAGGGCGGGGCGGAAGCCGGCGACATTGACGAGGATTTCCCAGGCGCCGGGTTCGAGGTTGGCGAGGACGTAGTTGCCTTCGGTGTCGCTGGCGGAGGTGCGGGATTCGCCGGTGGCGGTGCGGGTGGCCTTGACTTCGGCCTTGGCGACGGCGGAGCCGGAGACGTCTTTGACGAGGCCGCGGATTTCACCGAGGGTGGATTGAGCGTATGTGGGCGCTGCAAGGGTCAGCAATAGGAGTGCGTACGTATACCGGGCGAGATTTGCCATGACCGTGATGATCCCCTGTGATTGTGAATTCTAAATGGAAGAGCTGTGACGGATTGACGAAATCTACTCTTGACAGCCGAGAGGAGTAGAGTTAGGCTTTCTCTAGAATGTCTAGAGAAATGCTTCAGGGTACGTTGGACATGCTGGTGCTGCAGATTCTGACGCTGGGGCGGATGCATGGGTGGGGGATCACGCAGCGGATTGAGCAGATCTCGGAGAGTGTTCTGCGGGTGAATCAGGGGTCGCTATATCCGGCGCTGTACCGGCTGGAGGAGGCGGGGTGGATTGCTTCCGAGTGGGACGCGACGGAGAACAACCGGCAGGCGAAGTTCTATTCGCTGACCGCAAAAGGGAAGAAGCAGCTGGCTACGGAAAGGGAGAGCTGGGAACGGCTGGCTGGCGCCGTGGGACGGATTCTGGATGCCGAAGTTTGAAGACGATTTAGAGCGGGAATTGCGGTTCCACCTGGATGCGTCCGCGGCGGAGTTCATGCGGGCGGGGATGGGGCGGGAGGCCGCTTACGCGGCGGCGCAGAAGCGGTTGGGTCGGACGGCGTTAATCAAAGATGAATGCCGGGATACACGGAGAGTACAAGTGCTGGAAACAACCTGGGCTGATTTGAAGTATGGCGTGCGGGTGCTGCTGAAGAACCCTGGATTTACGCTGGCGGCGGTGCTGACACTGGGGGCGGGGATTGGGGCGAATACCGCCATTTTCTCGCTGGTTTATGGGGTTTTGTTGCGGCCTTTGCCGTATGCACAGGGGAGTGACCTGGTGGTGCTGCACCAGAAGACGGCGACGGCGGATGACCTGCGTTTTTCGGTGGCGGAGATTACCGATTACCGAGAGGGGAATAAGAGTCTCACCGCCGTTGTGGAGCATCATTCGATGTTCTTTTTGCTGCTGGGAAATAACATGGCCGAGCGGGTGCAGACGGCGGTGGTGTCGGCGAACTTCTTCTCTGTTTTGGGCGTGGAGCCGAAGTATGGGCGGACGTTTATTGCCGATGATGAGAAGCCGGGAGCGGATGCGGTGCTGGTGCTGAGCCACAACTACTGGATGTCGCGGCATGGCGGGGATCCTTCGATTGTCGGGAAGGTTTTTCAGATGAACAGCCGGCCTCATACGGTGATCGGGGTGTTGCCGCCGATTCCGCAGTATCCGCAGGAAAGTGACGTTTATATGCCGACGTCGGCGTGTCCGACGCGTTCTTCGGCGCGGTTTCAGGAGAACCGGGCGGGGCGGATGATGACGGTGTTTGGGCGGTTGAAACCGGGCGTCACGCTGGCGTCGGCGCAGGCCGATCTCTCCGCGCAGGCGGGGCGGATGGCGCAATCCTATTCCGAGTTTTATCCGCGGGAGCGGCAATATGGGGTCGTGGCGCGCGGGTTGCGGGATGAGTTGACGGAGCGGGCGCAGCCGTTATTGCTGGTGCTGCTGGGGGCGACGGGATTTGTGTTGCTGATCGCCTGTGCGAATGTGGCGAATTTGTTGCTGGCGAGGTTGTTGAGAGTCGAACGGGAACTGGCGGTGCGGGCGGCGCTGGGGGCGAGCCGGTGGCGGCTGGTGCGGCAGTTATTGGCCGAGGGGGTTCTGTTGTCGGTGGCGGGCGGGGTGTTGGGAGTGTTGCTGGCGCCGTTGGCATTGCGGGCGCTGGTGGGATTCGCGGGCCGGTTGACGACGCGGGCGGCGGAGGTTTCGATTGATACGCCGGTGCTGATTTTCAGTCTGGCGTTGGCGGTGGTGACGGGTTTGTTGTTCAGCCTGGCGCCGGCGCTGGCGGTGAGCCGGGTGCAGAGCGGGGCGGGGAAGCAGACAGGATCGCGGAGCCGGGGGCGGCTGCGTGCGGCATTGGTGGTGGCGCAGGTTGCGGTTTCCTTTGTGCTGCTGGTGGGGGCGGGGCTGATGATCCGCTCGTTCCAGAAGCTGCAGAATGAACGGCCGGGGTTCCGCACCGATCAGTTGTTGACGATGCGCGTGACGCCGAATTTCTACAAGTATCAGGGGCGGCGGCCGGAGTTTAACGCGATGTGGCGGGAGGCGATGCGAAAGGTTGCGGAGGCGCCGGGGGTGAAGGCTCTGGCCACGACGACGAACGCGCCGTTTGACCCGGCGGGGATTGCGGCTGGGCCGGGAAATGTGGACTTTGCGATTGGGGGGCGGCCGGTGTCGCCGGGGACGCTGGCTCCGACGGTGGACGTGACGGGGGTGAGCGAGGGGTATTTCGGGACGATCGGGCAGCCGGTGCTGGCGGGCCGGGAGTTTGCGGAGCGGGACGATGTGGACACGTTGCCGGTGGCGGTGATCAACGATTCGATGGCGCGGCACCGGTGGCCGGGGGAGGACCCGGTGGGTAGGCGGGTGACGTTTGATGCGGGGAAGACGTGGATTGAGATTGTGGGTGTGGTGGGCGATGTGAAGGAGCATGGGTTGGACAGGCCGGTGAGCGATGAGTTGTACCGGCCCGCGCGGCAGACGGGGTTTGCGGGGATCTTGCTGGTGCGGACGGCGGGGGCGCCGCTGGGGATGGTGGAGCCGGTGCGGCGGGCGTTGGCAGGGGTGGATGCGGAGTTGGCGGTGGATAGAGTTTCGACGATTGAACGGTTTCAGGAGGACTCGATGGCGCCGGCGCGGTTGACGACGCTGTTGCTGGGGCTGTTTGCGGGGTTGGCGCTCGTGATGAGCATGAGCGGCCTGGCGGCGGTGATGGCGTTGGCGGTGAGCCAGCGGACGCAGGAGCTGGGGATCCGGTTGGCGTTGGGGGCGCCGCGGGCATCGGTGTTGCAGCTGGTGACGGGGCAGGGGTTGGGGATGACGGTTTTGGGGCTGGTGCTGGGGGTGTTGGGCGCGGTGGGGTTGACGCGGTTTCTGGCGCACTGGTTGTATGCGACGAGCGCGACGGATGTGGTGACGTTTGTATTGGCGGGGGTGTTGTTTTTGGTGGTCGCGGCGGGGGCTTGTTTTGTGCCGGCGTGGCGAGTGATGGGGATTGATCCGGTGACGGCGATCCGGCAGGAGTAGTTTGGCTGTCGTTCTGGACCGGCGGCGCTTGTATTGGATCGCGGAACCGTTCAGATTGGGAGGAGTGGGAGCGGTGTTGCGGAGGTGGGCAAGGTGGAACTGATGGGTCGTCCGCTGGTGGTCTGGGTTGTCCTGATGCTGGCCGAGATTGTCCATGGGGCGATGCGTGAGTTTTATTTGAAGCCGTTGATTGGGGATTTTCGGGCGCGGCAGGTGGCGGTGTTCACGGGGTCGTGTTTGTTGTTCGGGATCACGTGTCGGCTGGTGCCGTGGATGCGGGCGGAGGGGCGGCTTTTGCTGGTGGGGACGATGTGGGTAGCGCTGACGGTGGCGTTTGAAGTGGGAGCGGGGCGGTGGCTGGCGAGGCGGAGTTGGGAGGACGTCGGGGCTGACTTTGCGCTGTGGCGGGGCGGGTTGCTGCCGTTGGGGTTGTTGGTTTTGTGGCTGGCGCCGTTGGTGGCGGCGCGGTTGCGGCGGTAGGATTGGGGGATGCGATTTTTGCTTCTGTTGGTCGGAGTTTGCGCGTTTGGACAGTCGTGGCCGGATTATGGCGGGGGACCGGATGCGGCGCAGTATTCGCCGTTGACGCAGATTAACCGGACGAACGTGGCGAAGTTGCAGCGGGTGTGGACCTATCCGACGGGGGATAACAATAAGTATTTCTTTAACCCGTTGATGGTGGACGGGAAGCTGTATGTGATGGCGAAGGGGAACTCGATTGTCGCGCTGGACGCGGCGACGGGGAAGGAAAAGTGGGCGTTTTCGCCGGGTTCCGATATCAAAGTCATCACGAATCGCGGGTTGAATTACTGGGAGAGCAAAGACCGGAAAGAACGGCGGTTGCTGTATTGCGCGAACCACCGTTTGCGGGCGCTGGATGTGCTGACGGGGAAGGCGGTGCCGGGGTTTGACGTGAACTTGAAAGAGGGCCTGGATCGGGACCCGGCGACGATTTCGCTGGTGCAATCGACGACGCCGGGGCGGGTGTTTGAAGACCTGCTGATTCTGGGGTCGGCGACGAACCAGGGGTATGGGTCGGCTCCTGGGGATATTCGGGCTTTTAACGTGCGGACGGGGAAGCTGGTTTGGCAGTTCCATACGGTGCCGCGGCCGGGTGAGTTTGGGTATGACACGTGGCCGAAGGATGCGTGGAAAACCGTTGGCGGGGCGAATGTGTGGGGGGAGATGTCGCTCGATGTGAAGCGCGGGATTCTGTATGCGCCGACGGCTTCGGCGAAGTACAACTTCTACGGGGCGGACCGGGCGGGGGCGAATTTGTTTAGTGACTCGCTGTTGGCGCTGGATGCGCGGACGGGGAAGCGGATTTGGCATTTCCAGATGGTGCATCACGACATCTGGGATTACGACGACGCGACGGCGCCGAAGCTGATCACGGTGAAGCACGAGGGGAAGACCATTGACGCGGTGGCGCAGGTGACCAAGCAGGGGTTCATCTGGGTGTTCAATCGGGTGACGGGCGAGCCGTTGTGGCCGATCGAAGAGCGGCCAGTGCCGAAGACCGATATGCCGAACGAGAAGACGTGGCCGACGCAGCCGTTCCCGACCAAGCCGCCACCGTTTGCGCGGCAGAAATTCACGGTTGATGACTTGAGCCCGTACTTGAGCCCGGAGGACCGGGCGAAGTTCCGGGATGATATTTTGTCGGCTCGGAATGAGGGGTTGTTTACGCCGCCGGGGACTCGGAACACGATTCAGATGCCGGGGAATAACGGCGGGGCGAATTGGAGCGGGGCGGCGGTGGAGCCGGGGCGGGGGATGTTGTATGTCGTCTCAAAAGACCTGCCGGCGATGCTGAAGTTGGAACCGGAGGGAACGGCGAAGAGCGGGTTCAACGACTCGGCCGAGCAGCGGGGCCAGTCTTTGTACCAGGTGCATTGTTTGAACTGCCATAAGGCCGATCGGCGGGGGGCGCCGCCGGCGATGCCGGGGCTGGACGATGTCGCGGTGCGGATGCCGCGGGAGAAGATCGTCAACGCCATCCGGCAGGGCGTGGGGCCGATGCCGGGGTATCCGAAGTTGAAGGATACGGAGGTGGATGAGTTGATTGCGTATCTGTATAACCCGGCGCGGGCGCGGGCGAATGTACCGGCGGGGTCGAGTTGGGCGGATGCGGAAAAGTACTTGAGCGGGTTTGGGTTTATGATCGCGAGCGATGGGCTGTCGCCTATCAAGCCGCCGTGGTCGTCTTTGACCGCGTACGACTTAAACGAGGGGACGATCAAGTGGAAGATTCCGTTGGGGGATGTGCCGCATTTGGCTGCTAAGGGAATCAAGAACACGGGGTCACATTATCCGAAAGTGGGGCCGGTGGTAACGGCGGGCGGGATCCTGTTTGCCGGGACGCGGGACCGTGTTGTTCGGGCGCTGGATGTGGATTCCGGGGCGACGCTTTGGGAGACCGAGGTGGATGCGGCGTTGGAGGGGATGCCGGCTGTGTATTCTGTGGGCGGCAAGCAGTATGTGGTGTTCTGCGCCGCCGCGCAGGTGGGGTTGACGCCGGGAACCCAGGTGAAGATTCCTGGGGCCTATGTGGCGTTTGCTTTGCCGTAGGTTTTGCTGGGGCGGGGCTCTGCGTTTTGGGGGAGTCCTGCCGTGATGGATTTAGCGGTTTCTTTGTGGCCTCTGGCGGGCGCGGTGTGCGCTAAGAGGGGGACATGGAAACTTCACCAACTTATCGGGACTCGCTGCGGTGCGGCATAGCGCGGACGGCGGCGGAGATGGACGATGTGTTTCGGCTCCGCTACCTTTGTTATCAGCGTCGCGGGGCGATTGGGGAACGCGCCGATGGACGGTTCCTGGATTCTTTTG
Organism: Bryobacteraceae bacterium; assembly: GCA_044358225.1. GTDB lineage: Bacteria > Acidobacteriota > Terriglobia > Bryobacterales > Bryobacteraceae. Next base: position 8,335 of record JBIKOG010000247.1, read on the forward strand.
ATGAGATGCCGAACCAGTTCAGTTTTCTGGTTCGGGAGGCGGGGGAGGAGCCGTTGGCGACGGTGCGTATTTCTGTCGTCCGTCCGGACCTGGGGTGGACCGACTCGCCGGCGGAACGGGTGTTTGGGGACCATCCGGCGTTTCAGGCGTTGGCGAGGTCGACGTTTGTGGAGGCCAGCCGGCTCTGTTTTGCGCGGACGGCGCGGCGGGATGCGTTTTATGGGCTGCTGGGCAATATGGCGGCACTGGGGGAACGCTATGGGGTGGAATGGCTGACGGCGTGCCCGCGGGTGGAACATTCCGAGATTTATCAGCGGCTGTATGGATTTCGTCCGATGGCCGAGCCGCGGAAGTACTTTGGGGTGAGTTTTGAGACGGAATTATTGGGGATTCGGCTGGAAGAGATCCGGGAACGGGCGCTCCGAGTGGCGTGGATGGGGCGCGCGTGGGAGTCAGCGCGGGCGCAAATGGGTGGAGCGTAGTACTAACTTCTCATTGCAATACGAAAATAGTACTGTTAGTTCTAAAGCAAGCACCATGATCCCCCACGAATTGTTTCCCCCTCCGTTGCGGAACGCACCGGTGGAAGAGCAGCTGTCATATCTGCTTCAACGGAGAGCAACGATCGAGCGGCTGCTGCGATCGTTGGAGACGTATTCCCGGGAGCGGGAAGGAACTCTGCCCAAGGGGCAGAGTTCGACAGGGTTGGCGGCGCAGGGGATGGGATGAAGAATTTCTCATTCTTCGCCCCTGAGGCGAACTACTGTAACCTATAGACAGTGGAAAAGCGCCTTCTGGAGTGTACGGTCAGCGAGAAGCGAGACCAAGGCAAGCCAGGACTGAACGGGCCGCGCCACGAGGACAGTGTAGCGAGCCACGATGCTGGTTGACTTTGATCTCATCTTACGGGCCAAACAAGGCGATGATCAGGCATTCAACCAGGTTGTGCAGGCGTACCGTCGCAGGATATTGGGTACGATCTCACGGCTTATCGGACGGCCTGAGGATGTGGAGGACGTCGGACAGGAAGTGTTTGTACGCCTCTATTACTCACTAGACCAACTCCGGGAACCGGACGTATTTGAACCGTGGTTGTACCGTTTGACGGTAAACGCGGCCTACGATTATTTGCGGCGGCAGAGGCGGCGTCCGGAGGCCCGGATGAGCGACTTAAGCGAGCAGCAGGTGATGATGGCCGATGCCGATGCGGGCACGATTGCGCAGCGGGAAGAGGTCCGGCAGGGAAAAGTCCGGGATTTTGTAAATTCTCTGCTGGGGGCCGTGAGTGAAGAAGACCGTGTGTTGTTGACGCTGAAGGAAGTGGAAGGTTTGTCGCTGAAGCAGTTGGAATCGGTGTACAAAGTGAACGAGAATGCGCTGAAGGTCCGGTTGTTTCGGGCGCGGCAGCGTGTGTTGAAGGCTTTTGCAAAGAGTGAGGAACAGGAAGCGCCAGCCAATGTTCCTACGAGCCCGGTGAAAAACGGGTAGAATTTTGGGAGACCGCATGTCGTCGTCAAATGATCGTGAACAACGCTTGGACCAGTTGCTGACAGCCTATAAGGCCGCTTGTCCGGACCCGGAGGCGGGGGCGAACTTCATGCCCATGATGTGGCAGCGAATCGAATCACGGCGCAGTCCGGTGTTGCAGTGGGTGACGATGAGCCGGCGTGCATTGGCCGGGGCGTTGGCGGTGTGTCTGGTGTTGGGCGTGGTGATGGCGACAGCGTTGACGAATTCGCAGTTCTACCAATCGACATACATTGAAGTTTTGGACGACGATGAGGTGCCGGAGGATCTGGCGGCGATGCATCCGGTGTCGATGGAGTCGTCGGAGTCGGGCGGAGACCGCCGATGAAGCGCAGCAGCCTGACGATTGCTCTGTATGTATTGCTGGTGTTTGTTGGCGGGGTGGCGGTAGGCGGCTTTGGCTACCATTTGTACACGGTGAAGACGGTCAGTGCGACCAGCAAGCGGAAGACGCCGGAGCAGTACCGGCGGGCCTACATGGCGGAGATGCAGCAACGGTTGAAGCTGACCGACAAGCAGGCGTCTGATTTGGAGAAGGTGCTGGACGCGACGCGGGACCGGTATAAGGAGTTCCGAACGCGGACGAAGCCGGAGATGGAGAAGATCCAGGCGGATCAGACCACCGGTGTGCGCGGGATTCTGAGCGACGAGCAGATGCGGGAGTACGACAAGATGCGCGCCGAGCGGGATGCGAAACGGAAAGAGGGATTTGGCGGCGGGATGTAGTCCCGGGGCAGATCGGAAATGAAAAAGGCCTTGCCGGGTGGCAAGGCCTTTTTCGTTGGGTTGGGTAAAACTTGATTAGTTGGTGGAAGCGGTTTCGCGAGCGGCCTTGATGGCAGCCGACTTGAGAAGCTTCTTCTGAAAGCGATCGACGCGACCTTCGGTGTCGATAAGCTTCTGCTTGCCCGTGAAGAACGGATGGCAAGCGGAGCAGATTTCCAAACGGATGTCCCCTTTGTGAGAAGAACGCGTTTCGAACTGGCTACCGCAAGCGCAAATGACTTTGACGGGGGTATAGGCGGGGTGAATTCCGGCTTTCATGACTTTCCAGATTGTAGGATAGCACATCGTTACAAAGCCCGCAGCAAACAGAACGCCCGCAGCGG
>JBIKOG010000452.1:0-3184 GCA_044358225.1 Bryobacteraceae bacterium
ACACCCGCAAAACTCGAGGCCAAGATGGGGCGCTACTCCTTTCCTGTAGGACTCTTTCATTCCCTACTACATGCCGGTTTATCCCGGCGCACTGACAGTCACCTAGGATTTGTCTTAGGGTTTTAGCGGCGCTCGAGGACCCAGGGGTTGGCTTGGAGATATTCGACCGTCTTGATGACGGCTTGCTGAATCGTTAGCTTGGGCTCCCAGCCCAGGCTGCGCAGCTTCTTCGTTTCGAGGAAGATGAACGGGTTGTCGCCAATCCAGCCGCGGTCGCCGCCGGTGAAATCGAACTCCGGTTTCACGCCGAGGTGGCCGGTGATCCAGCCGATGGAATCCGTCACGCGACAGTATTCGTTCGTCCCGAGGTTGTAGATGTTGACGCGCTCCTTCGCCTTTTCGAGCACGGTGAGAATGGCGTCGACGCAATCCTGCACGTAGAGATAGCTCTTGCGCTGGGTGCCGTTGCCGAGGACGCGGAGGCGGGTGGGATCGATGCTGAGCGACTTGTAGAAGTCCAGGACGTGGCCGTGCGTGTAGCGTTCGCCGAGGATGGACACGAAGCGGAAGATGAACCCTTCCATACCGAAGCTTTCACAGTAGGCGCTAATGAGGGCTTCGGCGGAGATTTTGCTGGCGCCGTAGAGGGACGTCTGGATGGGGAAGGGGGCGTCTTCGGGGGTGGGGATGACGGTGGATTCGCCGTAGACGGAGCCGGTGGAGGAGAACGCAATGCGCTTGACGTTGTTGCGGCGCATGGCTTCAAGGACGTTCCAGGTGACGATGATGTTTTGCTGGAGGTCGCGATCGGGGTGATCGGGGCCGAAGCGGACGTCGGCGTTGGCGGCGAAGTGGACGACCAGGTCGGCGCCGGCGACGGATTCGGTGAGGGCGGCGAGATCGAGGAGATCGTGCTGGCGGAGGGTGAAGTTGGGATTGGCCTGGGCGCCGGCGAGGAACTCGATCTGGCCGGTGGAGAGGTTATCGACACCGGTGACGGAGTGGCCATTGGCGAGAAGGCGGTCTGTGAGAGAGCTGCCGATGAAGCCGGCTGCGCCGGTGATGAGTACGTGCATGCGTTTATTTTTGATTGGCGACGGCCTGGCGGGCGGAGGCGTATTCTTCGGGGCGGATGGCGGCCAGGCGGCGGCGGATGCGGAAGATATCTTTGACGTTTTGGATGTTGCCAGCGACGAGGTCGAGGCGGGAGTCGGCGTCGTCACGCCAGCGGACGGGCACCTGCTCCAGCTTCGCACCCATGCGGAGGGCGAGGGCGAGGATTTCGACATCGTACATATAGCCGTCGATTTCCTGCTTGGCGAAGACGGCTTTGGCGAGGGCGTGGCGGAAGAATTTGAAGCCGCACTGGGAGTCCGTGATGCCGGGGAGGCCGACGACGGTTTGGACGAAGAAGTAGAAGCCGCGGGAGCCGATTTGGCGGTAGATGGGCTGGGGCTTTTCGATTTTGGTGGAATCGATGGCGCGGGAGCCGATGACGGCGTGGGCGTTGGCGCGGAGGAGCGGGAGGAATTTATCGAACTCGTCGATGGGGACTTTGTTGTCGGCGTCGGCGAAGCCGATGATCTGGCCGGTGGCTTGTTGGACGCCGAGGCGGATGCCGCGGCCTTTGCCGGCGCGCTGGGCGCTGCCGATGACGATCAAGCCAGGGATTTCGGCGGTTAACTCGCGAGATTTTTCGCGGGTGCCATCGTTGCCATCGGCAGAAACGATGATCTGGGATTTGAGACCGCGGGACTCGAAATAGCGATGGGATTCGCGGATGGTATTCACGATCGTCGCGGCTTCATTGTAGGCCGGTAGGATCAATGAGATATCGGGTTCCGACGCGGTTCTGCTCTTCATTTATATCTACTCAGCATACAATGGTTATTTCATGCAAAGGGCTCATTCATTTGACTTCCGGGCGTAATGTACTGATCACGGGCGCGTCACGCGGGCTGGGCGAGGCGATTGCGCGGGAGTTTTCCCGTGCTGGGGCGAACCTGATTCTGGTGGCACGGGGCGGGGAGCGGCTGACGGCGCTGGCGGAGGAGTTGGGTGCTTTTGCCATGGCCGCGGATTTGTCGGATCCGGAGGCGGGTGCGGCGGTTCTGCGGGCGGCGCGGGAGCGGGTGGAGCGGCTGGACGTGTTGGTGAACAACGCGGCGATGGTGGGGCCGATCGGAAAGTTTTGGGAGAACGACGCGGCGGCGTGGACGGAGACGTTGCAGGTGAATCTACTGGCGCCGGCGGCGTTGATGCGCGGGGCGATTCCGTGGATGGGCGCGGGCGGGGGTGGCGTGATTGTGAATTTGTCGGGGGGCGGGGCGACGGCGCCGCGGCCGAATTTCAGCGCGTATGCGACGGCGAAGGCGGGGTTGGTGCGGCTGTCGGAGACGCTGGCGGTGGAGGCGGCGGAGCTGGGGGTGCGGATTCATTGCGTGGCGCCGGGGGCGATGAATACGGAGATGTTGGAGGCGGTGTTGCGGGCGGCGCCGGAGGCGGCGGGCGGGGAGTATGGGAAGGCTGTGGTGCAGAAGGAGAAGGGTGGAGATGATCCGGCGGTGGCGGCGCGGCTGATTGCGTTTTTGGCTAGTGACGAGGCGCGGGGGGTGACGGGGCGGTTGATTAGTGCGAAGTGGGACCCGTGGGAGACGATGGGGACTTGGGGGGCGGAGTTGGCGGGGACGGATATTTATACGCTGCGGCGGATTGTGCCGGAGGAGCGGGGGAAGAAGTTTGATTAGTTTTTTGTGTGGGCAGTTGGGGTGGTGGGGCGCTGCGGGGTTGGCGGGCGGGAGTGCGTTTGGTGTGCGGGGATTCGGAGTTGGTTTGGCTGTGTCGGGGCTGGAATGGCGCGGTGGCAGTGGGATTTGGGGTGCGGGATTGGCGGGGCCGGCATGGCGGGGTGTTGGTGAGGTTTTGGGCGCGGGTTTGGCTGCGTCGGGGCTGGAATGGTCGGGTGGCGGTGGGATTGCGGGTGCGGGATTGACGGCGTCAGGGCCGGCATGGCGGGGTGCTGGTGAGGTTTTGGGCGCGGGATTGGCGGCGTCAGGGCTGGCATGGCGCGGTGGCAGTGGGATTTGGGGTGCGGGATTGGCGGGGTCGGGGCCGGCATGGCGGGGTGCTGGTGAGGTTTTGGGCGCGGGTTCGGCTGCGTCAGGGCTGGCATGGTCGGGTGGCG
>JBIKOG010000249.1:0-10918 GCA_044358225.1 Bryobacteraceae bacterium
CCATCCCCTCCAACACCGCCCCCGCCGTCTCCCGCCAATACTCCTCATCCGCCAATGCCAACTCCGCCACCCGCCCCAACGCCGCCTCACACGCCGGATCCAGCTCCCGCAACACCGGCATCACCCGCGCCCGCACCCGGTTGCGCAAATACACATCGGTCTCATTCGACGCATCCTCCCGCCACCCCAATCCCCGCTCCACCAACCACCCCCGGACCTCCTCCCGCCCCACCACCAACAACGGCCGGATTAGCCCCTCCGCCGTCACCGGCAGAACCCCCCGGAGCCCCGTCGTCCCCGCCCCCCGTAACAGCCGCATGACGACCGTCTCCGCCTGGTCCGACGCCGTATGCCCCGTCGCCACCCGGTCCATCCCGGAACGCCCAAAAAACGCCAGCCGCTCCCGCCGGCAAAACTGCTCTAAATTCCCCGAAGCCTCCCCCATCCGATACGTCAAAAACGGCACCCCCAACCCCGCCGCCAACCCCCGCACAAATTCACAATCCCCGTCGGACTCCGCCCCCCGCAGCCCATGGTTCACATGCAAAACCGTCAACGCCGCCCCGCCCCGCGCCGCCAGATAATGCAACAAAAATACCGAGTCCGCCCCGCCCGAAACAGCCACGCCAAGCCGAATTCCGGAGGGGATCATGTTATAACGAAGGATCGTACTCTCGATTCGTTCGAGCACTGCAATCATTGTAGAGGAGACCTAACCTGTGAACGTCACCGACCGCGCCGCTCGCGTGAAATTGTTGCTCATGGATGTCGACGGTGTCATGACCGACGGCACTCTCTGGAACGTCCCCGACGGCCAGGGCGGCTTCGCCGAAACCAAGGGCTTCGATTCCCAGGACGGCATCGCCCTCCAATGGCTCAGCTGGAATGGCATCAAGACCGGCGTCATCAGCGGCCGCGTCTCGCCCGCCACCGAAATCCGCGCCAAGCAGTGCAAGATGTCCTACATCTATCAGGGCCACATCGAAAAGATTCCGATTCTCGAAGAGATCATGGCCGACGCCAAAATCTCCGCCGACGAAATCGGCTACATTGGTGACGATTTGACCGACGTCGTCATCTTCCGCCGCGTCGGCCTCGCCATCTCCGTCAACAACGCCCGCCCCGAAGTGAAAGGTGCCGCCCACATGGTCACCGAAGCCAAAGGCGGCCAGGGCGCCGTTCGCGAAGTCGTCGAAATGATCCTCCAGGCCCAAGGCCTCTGGGACCAGATCCTCACCAAATACGAGGTCAAGTAGCCGTGATCGACGAGACCAGCGAACGCACGGCATTTGAAGTCGTAGGCGACGCCGGTCCCGGGTTCCTCGCCCAGCTGACTAGTGTCATCGCCCGCCGCGGCGGTGACATCACCAGCGTCCAGATCATGGAGTCCCGTCCCAGCTCCCGGACGTATTTCGAAGTCGAAATCAGTGCCGGTTCCGCCGGCATGCTCGACGAACTCCGCACCCTCCCCATCGTCCACGAAGTCCGCATGGTCAACTCCATGCAGAAGATCTACGGCAAGCGCATCATCATCATGGGCGGCGGCGCGCAAGTCGGCCAGGTCGCTATCGGCGCCATCTCCGAAGCCGATCGCCACAACATTCGCGGCGAACATATCTCCATCGACACCATCCCCCTCGTCGGCGAAGCCGCCCTCGCCGAAGCGGTCCGCGCCGTTGCCCGCCTGCCCCGCGCCAAAGCCCTCGTCCTCGCCGGCTCTCTCATGGGAGGCGAAATCGAACAGGCCGTCCGCGACGTGCGCGAACAAGGCCTGCTCGTCGTTAGCCTCAACATGGCCGGCAGCGTCCCCGACGCAGCCGACCTCGTCGTTACCGATCCCGTCCAAGCCGGCGTCATGACCGTCATGGCCATCGCCGACACCGCCAAATTCACCATCGACAAACTCAAACGCCGCGTGTTCTAACCGCCAGCGAGTACTCCCGCACCGTCTCCCCGGCCACGCGCAACCGCACCCAGTACTGCCCTGCCCGCAATCCCGGCGCGTATTTCACAACGACTTTGTCCGTCTCCATCAGGGCAGGGAACTCCCCGATCACGGCCCCATCGGCCGCCACAATCTGCGCCGTCGCCCCCGCCAACGCCAACCCCCGCGCGTCCAATCGCAGGTCCAACCCGAACCCTTCCATAGCTACCGGTCCGGCCAGGTCCCCGCGCATCGTCGCCAACTCTACCTGCTGCCATTCGCCCGGCGCCGTCACCCGCCACGGCTGCCAAACCAATACGGCCAACAAAACCACAAACGCCCCGGCCAGCGCCGGCCCCGGCATCGGCAGCCAGTCCAGCTGGAATAGCCGCTTCCACGCAGGCTCCTGCACCGGCGCAAGCGACACGTTCCGCGCCGCCTCCCGCATCAGCGCGACGTACTCCGTCGCCTCATCCAGCCGCTCCTGGCACGGAGCGCAGATAAGAATATGCTCCTCCACTTCGCCCAGTTCCGGCTCGTCCAGCCGTCCCAGCGCGTAGAGTTCAAGCGTCTCTTCTTCGGGATGCGCCTTCCGCGGGTCGGTCATGCGCAACTCCTCAATCTGAATTTGTTTGAGCTTCCTGTTCATTGTAAGGGGCAGTCCTTTGCCTTCTAATTGAGTAGTGTCAAACGCCGGCACTTTTTCTCAAAAAATTGTTTTCACTTGTATTCGCTTTCTCAATTTTCCGCTTCCCGATCTCCGCGAACCGCTGCTTCGCCCTCGATTTCAACAACCGGAACTGCGTATCGTTCAATCCCATCTCCCGGCAAATCTGCTCCTGCGACTGTTCGTACAGGTAAAACCGCGTCAAAATCTCCCGGTCCCGCCGCGATATCGTGTGAAGGACCTGCTCCATAATCTCCACCCGCTGCCGCTGCTCGGCGTCCTTCTCCGGGTCAGACCGCTCATCGGCCATCGCGTAGCCGTCTTCCAGGTCCGTCCGCTCCCGCCGCTCCTCCACCAGCCGGTCGATGTGCGTCGCCACCAGCCGCCGCACCACCGTCCGCACGAATCCCATCAGCCGTTCCGGTTCCCGCAACTCCCCGCGCTGGATCGCCCCCAGCACCACCAGGAACGTATCGTGCACCTTGTCTTCAATCTCCTGCGCACCCAACTGCCGCGACAGGTAGTACCGCACGCCCCGGCCGAACGTTGTATACAGTCGCGACATCGCATCCTGGTCGCCAGCCCGGATACTCTCCACCAGTTCGGTCCACTCCGCCGCCGCCTCTCCCGGAATGTCCGGGTCCGGCTGTGCGTCTGGAATGATCTCTTCAGGAATCGTTAGCATCGTTTACCTTCTCGCCAGCAATACATGCCCGGCCCAACTTCTCGGTTCCGCACTACTTCCGCCGGCGCGCAAACAGGCGATTTGCGCCTGCCGCAATGCCGCCGCCGCTGGCAAGGCCGACTCCCCATCTCCCTCTGCCAGCCGTTCGTAAAACTCCTCAAAAAACGCAGTCGACTCATCCGCCACCGGCCACAACGTCGCCACCACCTGCCGCGCCCCTCCCGTCAACCACGCCCGCGTCAGCCCCAACAGCCCCACTCCCCGCGCCGTCTCCTCCCCTGCCGAACGGCACGCGCTCATCACCACCAACTCCGCCCGCAACGGGATCGCCGCGATATCCTCGGCCGCCAACAAACCAGGACTCCCATCGCCCCGCAACGATAGCGCCAGCCGCGGCCGCGCCTGGTCGTTCGCCGGCGTCACCGTGTGCGTCGCCACATGGATGATCCCCGGTTGCCATTCCCCCATCCGCGCCAACACCGCCTCCTCGCTGCTTTCGGCCCCCAACTGCACCGCCGTCTCGTACCCCCGGCGCTTCCAGATTCCCCTCGCCGCTTCCGCCTCCCGCCGCGTCCCAGGCAGCCGCGGCAACGCCGTCGCCGCCGTCCCCGCATGCACCGGCCGCTGCCACCGCCATTCCGCCTTCCGCCTCTCATCGGCCTCGTTGAAGATCGGATCGGCTACCGCCAAAAATCGCCGCGTTCCCGTCCGTGTCCCCTCCCAGCGCAATGCATTCGGCACCAGCCGTAACTCCACCTTCTCCATCAAATACGCTCCATTCCCCACCGGCAACGCCGCGAAGGGCACCCCGAACAACCCCTCATCGGCCACCACGTCCCACCGCTTGGCTCGCAAACACTCCGCCCGCAAATCACCCAACAACGTCCCCACGAGCCGCTCGCCCTTCTCCCCCATGTCCTGCCGGTTCTCCGCCACCGCCCTCCGGAACGCCTCGGCTTCCCGCAGAATCTGCGCCCGCCCCGGCAACAGCGTCACCCGCAGTCCTCGCTGACTCCATGCCAACAGCCACGACGCCTCCTCGTCCAGCCAGTACGTCAACACCATCTCCCCATCCCCGGGCGCTTCCAAGCGTCCCCCCGCGTCCTGCCCCTCCTCTCCTGCCGCCGACTCCTCCTCCAGAATCGCCGCCCGCACCACCCGCAACTCCTCCGCCGCCCCCGCGTCGCCGCCCAGCCATCGCCCCTCCAGCCGTCGCGCCTTCGCATACAGCGCCTCCCCAGCCTGGCCCCCCTCCCCGTTCTTCTCCATACTCCACGCCCGCGTCGTCTGGATCAGCGTGAACATCTCCGCCGACAGGTTCCGGTCCGCCTTCTCCCGGTACAGCCGCGCCGCCGTTCGCAAATACCCGTCAAACAGCTCCTGCAGCCGCCTCTCCCCTCCCAGTCGCAACCGCTCCGCCGGCGGCAACGCCCGCCGCCAACGCCGCGCCCACTCCATCGCCTCCCGGTAGCTCCCCAACGCCTCCCGCAGGTTCCCCTCTCCCGCCGACACGTGCCCCTGTTCGGCCATCAACACCCATTCCGGTATCGGAATCTTCTTCCCGCTCGCCACCGCCGCCCGCACCCGGTCCATCCACATCCGCGCCATGTCGTACCGGCCCATCTTCCGGTACAATCGCCCCAACTTCCCCTCCGTCAACGAAATCCGCGGATCCTTTGCCAGCCGTCGCTTCCCCCACGCCCGCGCCAACAAATCCTCCGCCTCCGCCAACGCGTCCAACTCCATCGCCTCGTTCCCCCACAGGTCCAGCACCTCCGCCTCCAGCGCCGTCAATCCCAGACGCTCCGCTTCCCTGTACGCCTCCCGGATCGTCGGTTCCGCCGCCGCCAAACCTCTCGCTCGCGAGATCGCCCGCCCAAAACTCAATAAAATCGTGATCCGCGACTCCGGCACCTGTTGCTTCGGATGCAACGCCGCCCCCCGCAACGCCGCCGCCGCCGCCGCCGCCGCGTCCCCCGTCTGTATATAGACGTTCGCCAGGCTCGCCTCAACTGTCTGCAACGTCGCCAGGTCCTGCCCCTCCCCCGCCGCCGCTCGCGCCGCCAGTAACGCCTGGATCGCGTTCCGGTTGTCAAACTGCAACAGGTACGCCCCGCTTAAATTCGTCAGAAATCGCCCCCGCGATATCAGATCACGCCTCTGCCGCGCCGCCTCCGCGCCCGCTGTATACTCCCGGATCGCCACCCGGTAGTCCCCCCGCTGCAACGCATAGTACCCGTTCCGCCGGTACTGTCCGAACTCCGCCCCCAACCATACCTTTTCCGGATCGGCCGCACGCAACTCTCGTTGTTGGCTGTCCCCAGCCATCATTACGATCCCTGCGATAACTACAACCAGACGCATGCCAAAATACTTCCCTCACAAAACAACATGAAGATGGGCGCGATGGCTGGCGTCCTAGGAGTCCTCCAAACTGGGGGTACTCCTAGGATCATACCAGACTTATTGCTTAGTGCAACCCGGAAGTATGGGCGTACATTTGTCTTGCGACTGTGAGCGCAAGAGGTTTATTTAGCTACACATAGGATCACAGTCCGGGAATAATGATTACGATTACCGTATCCATTTGGCCCCCGGATCTCAGTGGCTTGGTGCCACCTCGATCCAAAAGTACCGCATGGCCTAGTACTACTTAAGGGGTGAATTTTTTCATGTTCTAGAAAATAAAGGAAATATAAATTTTCTTTTCTTGTGACTGGCTTTTTTCAAGCCCCAAAAAATCAACATCTTACGGTTTGGTAATGGATTGAACAGGAGTTTGAATTCACGTATTTCGCGCAAATCCATGGGAAACTCCTCGCGCTTCCCCCGCTCCCTGGTACTGGACCCTCATCGGAGGGCGATCTTCACCCCATTCGCGGCTACCCCGTCAGCAAACAACACCATATCTAATTCCCCGCGCCCCGCATTCTCCCTAGGAATTCTTACATTCGCCTGATCCAGCCCCGGAACCCCCGGCTGCGCACCTGTAAATAAAATTTCAGCCGGCCGCCCATCCACCGTCGCCGTCACCACTTTCGCGCCCCGCCATCCCGTCCCGAACAACGTCACAATCAGCGAATCCCCCGCCGCCCCCGCATCCATCGGTACCGTCGCGCACCCGCCCGCCCCACAACTGAACACCGTCTGGTTCTCCATCGTCCCATCGGCCCGGTACAACGCCGCATACGCCGCCGGCGCCCCCGTCCCGGCCCCGTTCGCCGTAAACACCCCCGGCGCCGCCCCAGCCACCGTCAACTCCCCGCTCGCCACCTCCACGCCGTCCACCGTCACATAAACCGTCCGCGTCCCCACCGCCGTCTCCGCCGGCAAGTAGACGTTCAACTGTCCCGTTCCCGCATACGTCAACCCTGCCCGCACCCGTCCCGCCGAATCCCGCGTCTCCACCGAAACGCCCCCCAACAACAACGGCCACGGCACCTCCCCCGCCGCCACGCCATTCGCCCGAGTCAACCCCGGCACGCTCAAAACCGCCAGCGAATCCGGCGCCACCGTCCCCCGATAGGATGCCGCCGACGCTCCCGCCACCGTCCCGCCCTTCACCAAATACTCCACCTCCTCGGAACTGGACGGCAAAAAGTTGGTCCCCTCATACGCCAGCCGCACCCGGATCCTCCCCAACGGCATCGCCGGCGGAATCACCAACTGCGCCACCCCCGCGCTCACCAACCCCTGCGCCACCACCGCCCCGTTCACCGACAGCCGCACAACGCCCTCATTCGCCAACGCCAGCGGCCCCGTCACCGCCGCGTTCAACCGCAACCCCTGCGTGTAGGAAACCTCCGCCGGCGGCGCCTGAAACCGTACAAAGCTCGTCGAAGCCGCCACCGACACCCGCACCGCCGCCGAAGCCGACCCCGTATACGTCGCCGTCCCCACAAACCGCGCTGACAAATCCCTGGTCCCCGCCGGCAACGCCAGCTCCAACCGCGAGTTCGCCAACTCCACCGTCCCCGTCGCCACCGCCGGCGCCGTCAGCGTCTGCAACACCGTCGCCCCGTCCAGTAGTTCCACCCTCGCCCCCGCCAGCGGCACCGCCGTCGGCTGCGGCGTCGCCAACTGCACACGAATGGTCACCTGCACCCTCTGCCCATACGCAGACGTCGCCGGCGTCACTTCCAACGTCGTCACCGTCGCCGTCGCCTGTCCGTTGATCAGCCAAACGCCACTCCCGCCCACCCCCGGGGCCACCACCACCAAGTCCACCCGCCCATCCCCATTGATATCGCCCACCCCAAACGCCCCGGTCGCCACCGGCGGCGCCCCCGGAGGCGACGGTACATTCAAGCTCCCATCGGCGTTACTCGAAATCACCAGTATCCCCGCCGCCGTCGACGCAATCACCTCCGCAAACCCGTCCCCGTTCAGATCGGCGGTCCGCAGCACCGCCCCCCGCGCCACAAACGGCACCGTAGTCAGCGTGCCCAGCACCGCCGCCGCCTCATTCCGCCCCAACCCGTAGGTAATGGTGCCCGTCTGCGGATCAGTCAGCAGCACGTCCACCCGCCCGTCCCGGTTCAGGTCCACGGCCACCACATCGCTCACCGCCACCCCGACCGTCCGCGTCTGCGTCGTCTGAAAGATAGCCGTCGCCGAACTCAGCAGCAGCGTCAACACCCCCGTCCGGCTCACCACCGCCGCGTCCGGCATCCCATCGCCATTCCAATCGGCCACGGCCAAAGCCGAAGGCACCGGCACCATCACCACCGGCCCGGCCGTAAACGTCCCACCCCCGCTGTTCAGCATCGTGAACACCACGCCGTCAAAGGCGCGCAGCAGCATCACATCCAGCCGCCCGTCTTTGTCAAAGTCTCCGCTCACCATCCGCGACGGCGTCCCGGCCACGCTCGAACACAACGGCGCCGCAAACCCGCCCGCGCCATTCCCGCCATACAGACAAAGTCGCGCCCCGCCCGCCGTAATCGTCAATGCAAGAAGGTCCGGATTCGCATCTCCGGTAAACTCCCCGGCCGCAAGCTCCACAACATTCCCATCGAGCGCCATCTCGTTCAGCCCGCCCGGCAGCCCACCCCGGGTCCCCAACAAAACCCCAACCGTCGAAACCTGTGTCCCGGCCAGCGGCGGGATACCAAGGTTCGCGCTAGCCACATCCGCCACGCCATCGCGATTGAAGTCAGCGGTGGTCACCGCCACCGCCCCCAGCGACTGCCGCGTCAGCGTCAGCGAAACCGGCGATTGAAAGGTAAATGCGCCCAGCGGCACCACCGCGAGCAGGAACGAGAGAATCCGCATGTCTGTCCCATAATACAGGCCCCCCAACGACGGAACCCGCTAGGCTCGCCCGCCGAAGCCCGCAGGGCGAAGGTGGGTGCCTGGCTCCGGATCGCCAGCCCTGCGCCCCCCCCCCATCTCCCCAACCCCGATACCCCCCACGGGGACACTCTGATCCCCAGTCCGGCAGCACACCCCTGTCCGAGACGAAGAGTGTCCCCCAACGCGATACTCCCCCCTGTACCCTTGAATCAAATTCGCCAATGCGATAAGCCAAAGGCGAACCAGCCACGCTGGTGAGAGTGCCCCCCCCCTACTCCCGCAAAAACCCGTAATACAACCCCATATAGTAAGGCAGCAAATACGAAGCCCCGCTCGCCAACTCCTGCCCATTCGCGCCCTGGTCCAACCGCCACGGGTCATGGTTCCAATGGTTCACATACCGCTCATCAATCGGCAGTACCCGCCCGTTCATCCGCGCCCCACGCCCGTTCCCCCGCGGCAACAACCGGATGTCTTTCCGATGGCTATTCGCCATCCGCCAACTCACCCGGTCCAATGGAAACCGCCGTAGCGTATCGAGTGCCTCCTCCTGCCACGGCCCATCCAGCGTCAACTGGTCCACCGAGTGCGAGTCCTCATACGTCAACCCCTTCAACACCGACCCCGCCAAATAGTTGAACACCGGATTCAGCTCCGCCTCCTCCGTCTCCCACCGCCGCCGCAGCGTCACCCCATACACGGACCGCAGCACCGGATCGGTCTCATACTTCACCAGATTGTGCAGCATCATCAACGCCATCTCATCATCGCTCTGGTTCCCGCCCCCCGCGCCCATATGATGCTTGTTCATCATCGTGTTCACCGCATACCCATGCTTTTCAATCAGCATCCGCGCCGCCCGCCCATACTTCGCATCCCCGGTCACATGCTCGGCCGTCTTCAAATAGGCCAGAATACTGAACGAATCCAGCGGCCGGTCGTCGGCCCAACGGAAGTCAAAATTCAGCGCCTCCGGATTAAACGCCCCCCACCGCGTCACCTTCCCGTCGTGATCCACCAGCTGGAAATTGTGGTCGATAATGTGGTCGGTCAACGCCGCGATGTGCTCCCGCACCCGCCCCTCCTCCGCCGTATCGCCCTTGGCCACAAGGTCAAAATACAGCGCGTAGAAGAAATAGTGCCCATCCAACTCATCGGAGGAGGTGTCAGCTTTCCAATACCACTTCCCATCGGCGCTCAGCGGCCACCGCGGGTCCATTACTTTCCACATCCGGTCCCGCGTCGCCTGCATCGCCCGGTCCTTCGCCGGCGTGTACTGCGTCGCGTTCGGATTCCCGGCCGACGCCGGCACCACCGTCCGGGCAATATATCCCTTCGGGGCCGGCGGCGTCCCGCCCTGCGTCACGGTCCACAAAAACCGCATCGCGTCATACGCCTTCTTCGCCCGCTTCTTCGCCAACGGGTCTTTCGTAGCGGCGTATGCATAGCACTCCCCCGCGCCATACATCGACGTCCACAGTCCGTCGTTATCGGAGTCATGTTGCGTCCATTTGGATTTATCCCCCGGCTTATCCAGCCGCACCTCCAGGACATACTCATACTCGGTGCGCCGGTGCCGCAGGTCGATCTCGTCTTCAAAGAACTTCGCCTTCTGCGCCAGCGTCATCGGCACGGAACGAATCTTCCCCACGCCCTTCGCCGTCGCAAACCAAGCCGTGTTTTCCGCATCGACAACCACTGCCGTGACGTAGTCATCGGGCAACCATCGCCGCCCCTGCCGGTACTCCCAGGTTTTGCCGTCGAAGTGAATCGCCCCGCGCGTCGTCCCCAGCCAGACGCTCCCATCCGGTGCCGGCGCAAGCGCGGTGCACTCATCCCAAGGCAGCCCGTCCTCGGTAGAATACAGCGACCAAGCCGAACCATCCCGTACCCCCACCCCCTGCGGGGAGCAGAACCACAACCGTCCCCGCGAGTCATACGCCGCCCCCTTCACATCCACCGGAGCCCAACTCCGCGCCCCCGCCCGAGGCAGAACCCGAACGCCATTCTCAAACAGCCCGTCGGCCCGCGCCTCCAGCCCCGCGGTCCGCGCCGTGTCGGCCGGCATCGACCCGCCCGTCTCGGCCATCTGTTGGCGGAACCCCTGTCCCCAAGTCACCAACGCCGTCAGTAGAAATAGTCCGAAATACACAATCACTCCCTATCCACCAGAGCCGCTTCTCAATACTTCACAATATCCCACGCCATTTCTGTCCATCAATGCCATCCCCCCCAACCCACAACCTCCCGAGCCACCCGATACCTCTTTCATCCCCCCAACCCACAACCTCCCGAACCACCCGATACCTCTTTCATCCCCCCCAACCCACAACCTCCCGAACCACCC
>JBIKOG010000253.1:0-10496 GCA_044358225.1 Bryobacteraceae bacterium
CGCCGCCTGGTACGCCACAAGAGTCCGTCGCGATCTCATCCGCCCGAACCGCGCCGCATAGAGATACCACGGGGACGGTCCGGGCAGAAACCCAACAAGACCACCCCAGTCCGACAAAACAGGCCCGTCCCCCAAGACGCGCCAAAACCCGCAGCCCGAAAAGCGGAAAGAGCAAGGAGCAGCACAACCCAGCAAACCCCAAGGGGACGGTCCGGGCAGAAACCCAACAAGACCACCCCAAGACGCCAAAACCAGCGAGCCCAAAAGCCGCGGACAAAAAACAAAACTACTCCGCCAGCACCGCCCGGCGCAGTTCGTCATAATTCGACCGCGTCACCAACGCAAACCGGACCGGCATCCGCGTATACTCCTGCAGGCTCCGCTGCGCCTCCTCGGGAGGCAACTCGGTCGCCGCCAAAACCAACTCGCCCGCCTGCCGGCGGATCGGGATCACAGACATCGCCCGCACCACATGCGCGGGCAAACAACGCGAAGTAGAAGGAGGAACCTCCCACGGCCGCACCGTCGCCAGGGGAACGCACAATTGCAGGCTCAAGGCCTCATACATCTCGGACTCCTGCAGATCGCCGCGGGCGACCATCCAGTCCGCCAGACGCTGACCGGCCGGCTTCGTCGCAACCGCCGCGTCCAACTGCTCCTGCGTGCAGTAACTCGACTGCACCAGCACCTCTTGCAATGTCGGCCGGTGCGCCTCCAGCGCAAACCGGTTCGGATACTGATGAGCGGTCTTCAGCCACACCAGAGGTTCCCCGCGGAAGCGAGCGGTCCAATACCGCCACGTCGCCCGCACCGCCGCCACGGTGTTAATCGCGTTTGCCAGCGGAATGCGCAACGGCGCCATCAGCGCCTGCCGCCACCCGTAGAACCGGTAGACGATCGCCGCCCGCGAGGCAGCCTGCAACGCCGCCATCGCCACCGTAAACGGCGCCAACGCCATCACCAGCGGCGGCAAGGGCAACGGGGCAAACAGGCCGAGCAAAAACACGAAATTCGCCAACAGGCTGATCGGGTTACCCAGCAACCCCTTCCGGTCCCGCCAGTGCCACCACCACTGCCGCGCGCCGCCCTGCCAGCCGTGGCGCTCCATGCCCTGCCAGACGATCCCGGTCACCCACCGCGTTCGCTGCTTGGTCGCCGAATGCCAATTCCGTGGGAAATACTCCCGCGTCGCCACAACATCGGGCCCGGCCGGTAACAGAATCTGGCGGAATCCCAGATTCCGCACCCGGAACCCGTTCTCATAATCTTCGGTCAGGCACCCCGGCTCAAAAATCCGGTTCTCCGCGCTGACCGCCAATCGCTCCAGCGCCCGCCGGCTGAACGCGGTACCCACGCCCGCCGAGGGCAGGAACCCGCCCATCCGCGCGCGCACGTACAAATCCCGTGACTGGAATTCACTGAATTCGTCGATATAGACGCCGTGAACCCATTCGCTCAACCCGGTTGGAAGAGGCAGTACTGGCACCTGAATCATATCGTACGAAGGAAGGTGATTATGAATGGAACGTAGGGCCAACGGATGAATTAAATCCTCGGCGTCATGCGTCACAACGGCGTCAAACCGCTCGCCCGACAACTCCTCCTGGAGCAGCATTTGCTGGTAAATCCAGTTCAGACAATCGGCCTTCGACGTCGGCCCGTTGTGCGGCACCAGCGCCAGGTGGACGTTCGGAAACCGCCCCTCCAGCTCGCGAATCGCCTCCACGGTGGGCTCATCGTTCGGGTAGGCGCCGATGAAGATGTGGAAGCGGGCATACTGGATCGCAGTGACGTTGTGCGACACCATCTGCCGCACCACCGCCTCCTCCTGCCAAAGGGGAGTAAAAATCGCGATATTCCGTTCCGGGCCGCCATCGGGGACCGCGACGGCCGCCGCGCCGCGCTCCAGGAATCGGAAGTAGGCCCAAAAGGCGAAAAGAACCAGATCGTCAATACCGCTCACGGCCAGCCAAATGGCCAGCGGAGGAAGGAGAAACGCCAATGAGTCGGACAAATACACTTGTTAGATTAGTGGCCGCAAGCGGGAGGAATTCTCATGCCAACGGCGCAAAATTGCAGATAAATCTGAAACAGAGCCCCCTCGAGACGGAGTATCCTCTCGATAACGGCACCCGCCGCCACCGCCAAGGACGCCATCGACCCATGACCGCCGCCCCCGACCACCGCGAAAGTAGCGCTCCGTACGCCAAAGCCACCGACGCCGACGGTTATGCCACGCGCCACCTCGCCGCAGCCCAGCCCGCACAAGCCGGCACCGCGCCATCCGCCAAAGCCACCGACGCCGACGGTTTCGCCACGCGCCAACTCGCCGCAGCCCAGTCCGCACGGGCCGGCATCGCGCCATCCGCCGACACCAAGCACGACGCCATGCGCACCCACATCCCGGTCATTGCCGCATCCGCAAAACGGAATGCCATCCGCGCTCAGGGCCCGGCACCCGGCGGCTCGACTCGCCGTCAATTCTTCTACCTGGCCGCCGCCGGTCTCCCCGCACTCCGGGCTGCCGAACCTGGCTTCCGGTTCGCGCTCATCGGGGACCGGACCGGCACCGCCGCGCCGCAAATCTACTCACGCGTCTGGCGGGAGGTCAGCCTCCTCGGCCCCGACCTCGCTATCTCCATCGGCGACACCATCCAGGGCGGCAACGACGCCACCGCAGTCAAAGAATGGCGCGAAATGGAGGACGTTTGGCGCCGTTACCGGCGATTTCCCACCTATTTCGTCCCTGGGAATCACGACATCTGGTCCGCCGAATCCAAACGCCTATTTGAAATCGAGGCCGGCCACCCGGCCACACACTCCTTCGTCCACGGCGGGGCGCTGTTCGTGATCCTCGACAACAGCCTGACCGACGCGCTGCCACCGGGCCAACTCGAATACCTCGAGCGGACGCTCGCCCGCCATCGGGACCTGCGGCCGAAGTTCGTCTTCTGCCACCGGCCCAGCTGGCTGCTCGACGCCCGCGTCGGGAACCGCAACTTCCCATTGCACACGCTGGCCCGGAAATACGGGGTCGATTATGTCATTAGCGGGCACGGCCACCAACTCGTCCACCTGGAACTGGACGGCGTGCGCTACCTGGAAATCGGCAGTTCCGGCGGGAGCATCGAGCGGGGGCTGAAGCTCGGTCAGGGCTTCAAGGAAGGCTGGTTCTACCACTGGATCTGGGTCCAGGTCCGGGATGGGAAAGTGGAAATGACCGTGAAGGAAGCCACCGGGCAGGGCCGGATGTTCCGACTGAACGACTGGGGCCCGACAGGGCCCAAGTTCGATCCCGGCGATCCTGCACTGCTTGATGCTCCGCGCCTGTAGCGGCACGAAGCGTTGTACCCTGTGCCTATGCGACTTTTGGTCCTGGGTCTCGCTTCCCTCTCCTGCTTTGCCGCGATTCAGCCGCTGGCTGAACCCGCCAGCTCACCTGATCGGAAGGAAATCGCCTTCGTCTCCGGTGGCGATATCTGGACCGTACCCGCGCAGGGCGGTGAGGGCCGGCTCCTGCTTTCGCACGGCGCCAACGAGTCCCGCCCGGTCTATTCACCCGATGGAAAACGGCTAGCGTTTCTCTCCAACCGGGAT
This sequence comes from Bryobacteraceae bacterium, assembly GCA_044358225.1. GTDB lineage: Bacteria > Acidobacteriota > Terriglobia > Bryobacterales > Bryobacteraceae. Next base: position 3,598 of record JBIKOG010000253.1, read on the forward strand.
GGCGCAGCTAACATCTACTTACTCGACTTCGCCACCGGCGCCGTACGCCGGCTGACTTCTTCCGACTCGTCTGAGATACTCGATAACTGGTCGCGGGACGGGCAGTATCTGTATTACTCCACCACGGCCGGCGACATCGGCGGCACCTCCGATATCTGGAGGGTTCGAGCGGATGGCGGCACGCCGGTCAAAATGTCGGCGGACCGGTATGCCAGCGAGTTCCACGCGGCGCCCACGCCCGATGGGAAGCGTCTGCTCTTCGCCGCCCGGGGCTTCGGGGCCACCCAGTGGTGGCGAAAGGGCCGCAGCCACCTGGACGAAAGCGAGATCTGGATCCTGGACGAGAACGCCACCGTGAAGGATCAGATGCTGCTGGGACGCGGCGCCAAGCAACTTTGGCCGCAGTGGATGCCGGATGGGAAATCGTTCTACTTTGTGTCGGACCGGAACGGCGGCCAGCAGAACATACACGTCTACACGATGGGCAAAGGCGAGAAGCAGATCACCACGTTTACCAAGGGCCGGGTGCTCTATCCCAGCTTGAGCAATGACGGGAAAACTCTCGTGTTTGAGCGCGATTTTGGCATCTGGAAATTGGACACGGCGACCGGGAGAGCGGAGCAAGTGACGGTGGCGATGCGGGGCGCGCCGGCGGGGCCGGCGCTCTCGGAACGGGTCACGGTGACGAGCGGCTTCCGAGGGTTGGACGTATCGGCCGATGGGAGAAAACTCGCCTTTTCGGCGCGGGGAGAGATATGGGCGGCGTCGGCCAAAGACGGCGGCGCGGCCTTCCGGGTGACACAGAGCGCGGACTCTGACGGCGAGGCGGCGTGGTCGCCAGATTCGACGCAGTTGGCGTATATCAGCGACCAGGACGGGTCGCGGCAGGTCATGCTGTATGACTTCGCGAAGAAAGAGTCCAAGGCGCTGACGACGGCGGCGCGGGTGCATTCGGGGCCGGGCTGGTCGCCGGATGGGAAGCGATTGGCTTATACGGTGGATGGCGAGGAGATTCGGGTCCGGACAATGGCCGATGGGAGTGAGAAGACCATTTATACAGGTAAGTTCGGTCGGCAGGGGTTGAACATGGCGTGGTCGCCGGATGGGGAGTGGCTGGCAGCGTTGCTGCCGGGGGTGAAGAATTTTCGGAACGTTTGGCTGCTGAAGAGCGACGGATCGGCCAAGGAGCAGGTGAGTTGGGTGCCGAACACGTTCGGCGGGGATGTGACTTGGACGCCGGATGGGGCGTCGATTCTGTTTGCGACGGGTCAGAGAACGGAGACGCGGCGGGTGGTGGTGGTGGATCTGAAGCCACGAGCGCCGGAGTTCCGGGAGGACTCGTTCCGTCAGTTATTCGAGAAGCCGGCGGCGGAGAAGAAAGTCATTCCGAAAACGGAGTTAGTAAAGGACGGATTGCGGGACCGGTTGCGGTATCTGCAGTTAGGCATGGACGCGGGGGATCTGGCAGTAAGTCCGGATGGAAAGACCCTGCTCTATGTGGGGTCAGTGGCGAATCAGGATAACTTGTACACTTTTTCCCTGGACCGGGCGGCGCGCGAGCGGCCGACGCCGCGTCAGATCACCTCGACTGCGACACCGAAAAGCTCGCCGTTCTTCAGCGCCGATGGAAAGACAGTTACTTACCTGGAGGCGGGGCGAGTTACGGCAATTGACCTCGTGGCGCGGGTACCGCGGCCGATTGCGGTGACGGCGGAGTTAGTGGAGCGGTTTGAAGAGACGAAGATGGCGGTGTTCCGGCAGGCCTGGATGCGGATGCGCGACTCCTTTTACGACCCGCAGTTCCATGGGGCCGATTGGACCGGGGAGGTGAAGCGGGCGTACGGGGAGGCGGTGGCTGGGGCGCGTACACCAGATGAGATGCGGCGGGTGCTGAACCTGATGATGGGGGAATTGAATGCCTCGCATCTGGGCGTAAGCGGGCCGTTTGGTCCTCCTTCGGCCGTGTTCGGACACCTGGGGATCGACTGGGAAGAGCAGGGTGGAAAGCTGGTGGTGTCGGCGATTTTGCCGCGCGGACCGGTGGCGTTGGCCGGTGGCGTGGCCGTTGGGGATGGCATCGCGACGGTCAATGGCACGGCGCTGGGTGGACAGGTGGGGCTGCCGTCTTTATTGGAACGGCAGACGGGGAAGGAAGTAACATTGGGATTGGCGAATGGGAAGACGGTCCGTGTGTCGCCCATTTCGCTGCAGGCCGAGAAGGCGTTGCGTTATAACCACTGGGTCGAGCAGCGGCGGGACTTAGTAAGTCAATACAGTAAAGGCCGATTGGGTTACGTCCATATGTATGATATGGGCGATGAGTCATTGGCAGGTCTGATTCGAGATCTAGACGCCGGGACACAGGGCAAGGATGGGGTTGTGGTGGATGTGCGGAACAACAATGGCGGGTATGTGAATGCGTATGCGTTGGATATTCTGACGCGGCGGAATTACTTGAACATGCAGCCACGGGGGCTGGAGGCGGGACCGGCGCGGGCAGCGTTGGGGCAGCGGGCGATTGAGAAGCCAACGGTGTTGGTGACCAATCAACATTCGCTGAGCGACGCGGAGGATTTCAGTGAAGGGTATCGGGCGCTGGGACTGGGAAAGATTGTCGGGGAGCCGACGGCCGGGTGGATCATTTACACGAGCAACCTGCCGTTGCTGGACGGGTCGTCGATTCGAGTGCCGTCGACGCGGATTACGACGGCCAAGGGCGAGAATATGGAGTTGAATCCGCGGCCGGTGGACGTGCCGGTGGCGCGGCCGATGGGGGAGAGTTATCTTGGGGTCGATTCGCAGTTAGCGGCGGCGGTGAAGACGCTGTTGGGTCAGTTGTAGGTCTTGGTTGAGTTTTATGGGCGATACCGGGGAAGTCCAGGGGGAATCCGAGCGGGATGGAGGGAGTTCGCCATGGGCAAGGTAGGGGATCTCCGTGATCTGGGAGTTCCCCGGTAGCCCGGCTCCCAGGGGAATCTGAGGTGGGGATTGGGGTGTTTGGGATGGGTGGGGCCGGGGATGTCCGTGATTTGGGGTTTTCCTGGTTACCCGGTACCAAGGGGAATCCGGGGCGAGTTGGCGGGGAGTTTTCGGGGCGGCGGTGGAAATGGCGGTGATCCGGGGTCTTCGCCGACGGCCCAGCTCCCGGGGGAATCCGAGAGGAATGGAGGGCGTTTGCGATGAGCGGGGCCGGAACAGTCCGTGATCTGGGGGTTCTCCGGTAGCCCGGCTCCCGGGGAAATCCGGGGTGGGGAGTGGGGCGGTTGGGATGGGCGGGATCAGGGATGTCTGTGATCTGGGGTTTTCCCGGTTACCCGGTACCAGGGGAAATCAGGGAAAGAAAAGGCCCGCGCTTTTGGGGGCGCGGGCCATAGGGCAGTTGTGTAACGCCGGGGGATTCGCTTCGCTCTTTACGCATAGCGGCAGATCATTCCCGGTCAGAACACGTGAACATCCTAATCAACCGAACAAAGCTCGATTGACTCCTCCGAGATGCTCAGACTGCGGGTTCCTATTAGGGATTATCGGCGGCTTGCGGACAGAACTTTAGAGCGACAGGAGCCGCTCGATCATTTTTTTCATGGCCTGGCCACGGTGGCTTACCAGGAGTTTTTGCTCGGCGGAGGCTTCGCCGAAGGTGGTTCCGAACGGGGGGTAGAAGAAAAGCGGGTCGTAGCCGAAGCCGTTGGGGCCGCGGGGAGCGTCGATGATCTCGCCTTCGACAAAGTCTTCGAAGCCGAACAGCGTCTGGCGTCCGCTAGCCACGGCGATGGCGCAGATGAAACGGGCGGTGCGGTTGGGTTCGTTTTTCAGGGCTTCGAGGAGCTTGGCGTTGTTGGCGGGGTCGGTTGCGGCTTCGCCGGCGTAGCGGGCGGAGTAGATGCCGGGGGCGCCGTTCAAGGCGTCGACGGCGAGGCCGGAGTCGTCGGCGAAGACCATGCCGTCGACGAACTGGCTGTAGTATTCGGCCTTGAGGGCGGCATTCGCGGAGAACGTCGCGCCGGTTTCCTCGGGCGGCTCGATTTGCTTCAGACCGGGAACGGGGAGGACTTCGAGTTTTCCAGCGCCGTAGTGGGCGGCGATCAGATTGAACTCGCGGAGTTTGCCCGGGTTCGTTGTGGCGCAGTAGACGATCACGATGGGAGGGTGACGAATCGCTTTTGAAGAGTGATTAGCTCGCTGACGCCCTGGCGGCCGAGTTTCAGGAGTGTCGCGAGTTGGTCATCGTCGAACTCTTTGTGTTCGGCGGTAGCTTGTAACTCGACGAACTTACCGGCGCCGGTCATGACGATGTTCATGTCGACTTCGGCGGCGGAGTCTTCTTCGTAGCAGAGGTCCAATAGGCCTTCGCCGTTGAGGATGCCGACGCTGGTGGCGGCGACGTAGTCGCGAATGGGGTTGGAGGCCAGCACGCGGCCCTGGACGAGTTTTCCGATGGCCAGGCCGAGGGCGATGAAGGCTCCGGTGATTGCGGTGGTGCGGGTGCCGCCGTCGGCCTGGAGGACGTCGCAATCGAGAACGATGGAGCGTTCGCCGAGCGCTTTGAGGTCGACGACACCGCGGAGGGCGCGGCCGATGAGGCGTTGGATCTCCATGGTGCGGCCGGACTCGCGTCCCTTCTTCACTTCGCGGGTGGTGCGGGTGGAGGTGGCGCGGGGGAGCATGGCGTATTCGGCCGTGACCCAGCCCTGGCCGGAGCCTCGGAGGAAGTGGGGAACCGTGTCTTCAACGGTGGCCGCGCAGAGGACGCGGGTGTGGCCGACGCTGATGAGGACGGAACCTTCGGCGGTCAAAAGATAATCGGGTTCTACCGTAATGGGGCGCAGTTGCGCCGGTTGTCTGCCATCGACACGCATGTGAATTCCTTACCCTATTTGGCCGATTTGAGCATGGCTGAGAAGACCCAGCCGACTGCGAGGATCGCACCAATCACTAACAAAAGACAGGGGATAGCCCCTTTTGCATCCCGCGCATAGTCGGGTTTTTTCGGCTCCGGAGCCTTCAATGATTTCGGGGCCGGTCTCAGCTTCGCCATAAATTCCGCAAGTCCTGTTCTACCATGGGAAGCGCATGCGGATTTCACGGAGAGCAGTTTTTGTTTTGGGCGTGTTGGCATCGTGCGGCCCCGGGAAGCCAGCGGTGACCGAGCCGCCGAAGCTGATTCACGGGGGGTGGATCCGGGAAACGATGGAAGTGAAGACGGCGGCCGATGTGCCGGAGAGCCTTCGAACTTTGAACCCGACGACGGTTTGGCGCGTCACATATAGAGGCCCGCAGGACATTTCGGGGCTGTGGATTTTGTACCCGGGGGAGACGGTGGCGTTTGAGGCGATTCAGAAAATCAACAAGAACGCGACGATCCGGCCGTTTTACCGGGGGGCGTTCTTCGTCGTTCTGGATGCGACGGGCGTGCCGCAGCAGGCGCTGGGTGACTTTCAGGAAGGTGTGAGCAAGGTACTGCCGTGACGACTGCGCCCGCTCCGAAACACACGGCCGCCGATCGCCTGTTTGAACGGGCGTTGTTGGGGTTGCTGGTGAGCGGGTTTTTGGCGCTGGCGTCGACGGGGGAGTTGTCGCCGGTGGTGTTGGGGCTGTCGGTGGTCGGGTTTACGGCGCGGATTCTGCTGCTGGTTTTTCAGCGGGCGGTGGCGGTGCCGGTGTGGGTGGTGAACACGCTGGTGATTTTGTATGCCGGGTTTTACCCTTTGGATTTTGTGTATTTGTCGGGCGACTTTTTGGGCTCGACGGTGCGGCTGATTTGCTTTTTGACGGTGGTGAAGGGGCTGACATTCCGGACGGATCGGGATGCGCTGTATGCGGTTTTGATTGGCTTTACGCAGTTGTTGGCGGCAGCGTTGCTGTCGGCTAGTTTGTTGTTTTTTGTGTTTTTGACGTTGTTTTTGTTTTGCGGGGTGGCGACGTTCGCGGTGTGGGAGATCCGGCGGGGTGGGCGCGGGGCGCGGGCGGCGATCCATGGTTCGTCGAAGGGGTTCTTTCGGCGGATTGTTACGGTGAGCGTGGCGACTTCGTTGGGGATTTTGGTGTTTACGGTTGGGTTGTTCTTTATTCTGCCGCGGACGGCGCGGGCGGCGCTGCAGAACTTAGTCAGCAATAAGTTCCACTTACCAGGTTTTGGCGGGGAAGTTGACCTGCGGAAGATTGGGGAGATACAGACGAGCAGCCGCACGATTATGTATGTGCGGATTCCAAATCATGGGGATGTACTGACGCTGCGCTGGCGGGGGAGCGCGATGTCGCGGTTCGACGGGAAGCGGTGGATGACTTCCGGGGATCTGGCCGAGCAGATCCGGTTGCGGTATGGGACGACGGCGATCCCGATCCGGACGCACGGGGGGCGGGCGGGGGTGCGGGAGAAGTACGAGGTGCAGTTGACGGAGACGGGGATGAACGCGCTGTTTGTGGCGGGGATTCCGGAATTATTGGAAGCGAATGTGGGGTCGATCGCGGTGTTGTCGAACGGGACGCTGCGGACGATGTCGGACATGCCGGCGGTGCTGCGGTATAACGTGACGAGTTTCTTTGATAAGTATGGCGGGGATGGGACGCCGGTGTTGACGCGGGATGAGTTACGGCGGTTGCTGGAGATACCGCGCGGGTTCGATAAGAGGATCTTTACGTTGGCACAGCAGGCGGCTGGGACGGAGAATAATCAGGCGTTGCAGGCGCGGCGGATCGTGGATTACCTGCAGAGTAACTATGGGTACACGTTGGAGTTACCCGGGGAGGAGCAGGCGGACCCGATTTCGCATTTTCTGTTTGAGCGGAAGAAGGGTCATTGCGAGTATTTTGCGTCGAGCATGGCACTGATGTTGCGGTCGCTGGGGATTCCGTCGCGGGTGGTGACGGGGTTCCAGGGCGGAACGCTGAATCCGGTGAAC
>JBIKOG010000250.1:0-10846 GCA_044358225.1 Bryobacteraceae bacterium
TCGCTTCGCTCCGATTGCTGTTCGGCTTCACGCCGGAATCCTGTTCGCCTTGCCTTCGGATTGCTGTTCGGCTTGGTCGGAATCGCCATGCAGGAACTGGAGAAAACTGCGGGAGCCTTGAAAATCGAACGAAGGAACCGAGAAAAGGCCGAGGCGGATTTAAAAGCGATACACGATGTGGAGCGTAGATCCGTAACAGTTGTCCTAACGAAATTCACCCTATGCATTGCCACGATGATTGTCTGGGTGCTCTTGATAACATACTTCACTCTCGGAGTGTGGTCCGCGATCGGGCTGCTGATTCTTGCCATACTCACGGTCTTCATTGTTAGCCATCCTGCTGCACTAACACGCCTGCGTATTTCTAGCCAAGCCTTGGAAATCGGAACGGCGGGGCCAGTAGGTTCAAAGGTCGAGCGGAAGAAGAGCGTCTAGAACCGAGAATCCCTTCGGAGAGAGTGATCATTGTTCAATCGTAACGTTTGGTGTTGCACTTATATGGCCGCCGGACATAACCCTCTAGCGTCTGGATTGGCTGAATCGGAGGGCTGATGACGTCGACCACCAATCAGAGCAGTCCCTGACGATTTGCCTCATACCACACAAACGGACAGGAACGCTTAAGATGCTGATTGCTTATGTTTCCTGATATGTACTCGTCGAATAACCCAAGTCGCATTTCCCGATTCTCGAGACTGTCAAGTCTGAGTCGTTTGATTGTCAGGCGAGCAAGTCGTTTCTGTTCTGGTGGTAGAGTCGGGTTCGGGGCAATAGCTCCATTAGCCGGACTCCAGTGAAACGTCTCGGGAAGTAGTCCGATCGGGTCCAATACATCGGCAAAGTTGTTCTTTATTCTGTTGGGGCCGAGGCAAGATAGTCGATAGTTACTCCACTCATACGCCAGGCCGGCGTTCGCCGACTTTGCAATGAAGTGATCCGTCGAACTCGCGCCAGTTGCGAACTCGAAATAGATAGATAGGTAGCTGCATGTCCGGGAATAGGCATCCCAAAGCTGCCTGTTCGTCGTGGACCAATAGGGAGGGAATTTTGTTCCCTTCGGGGGCGGAGAGGTAGGCGAAAGCCCTTTTTTGCTCAGCCATACTCGCCCCTTCATCCTGACGTCTGAATCGAAGTTAGTCGGCTCTGGCTGCAATTGAACCGGGATCACGGCAGCCAGCCTTTTTTTCTGCAAATATACCGCCAACGCGAAAGAAAAAGATCCTTTGGGCTGAGGGCATCGACGAGTTGTTGATTCATTTGCTGGACGGCTTCTATGCTGGCCACTTCTTTCTCAAGCAAGTCGGCTGCACGGCCGACTAACTGTTCGTATTCGAGGGCGCGGCCGCTAGGGAGGTCGAATGCTTCGCTGATTAACCACTTGGCGGCGTCGCCATGTTTTTCGAATTCCCGTCGGCGGAGTGTGACCTTTTTCCCCTCAAGGTCAATGTCAAACCACGCGTCCGTGTTTTGGTCGAAGAGCGGTTCAACGGACGCCATAATCAAGGGAGAATGGGTGGCGGCGATGATTTGGACCTGTGAGGAATCAATCAATTCATTGACTACAGAAATTAGCGCAGGTATAATCCTTCGCTGCCATTGCGGATGAAGATGCGACTCAATTTCATCGATCAGAAACACTACTTGCTTCGTGGGTTTCTCGCCCAAGAGAGCTGCGGCTTTCTTGTGTTCTTCCCAGGTCCAAACCAATAGATATGCCAATGCAAAAATCCGACGCATGCCAGCTGAGGCGTGCAGGATGGCAACATCCTGCCCATATGGCATTCGAATGGTCGGGATATCGCGCGCGTCGTCGAGGCTGATGCGCGTAAACCTGCCTGGCTCCAGCGGTTCCTTTTCGGATGGGGAGAGCACATCTAGCACTGCACGTAGATTTTTCCAGGCCGCCCCTCTTTGTTTTTGCCATCCAGCCCAGTCGCGAAGCAGGCCGTTGCAGATAGGGTTTCTATCCTTTCCCTGCAGCCCATCCCAAACTTCAGCCGGGCAAAACACGTATGCGGGGATTCGATCAACTACATCGATTTCGGAACTCTGAGCTTTCCAATAATTCCGCGCCGGGTCCCAGACGGCAAATCCCCCGTCAGCCATGGCGTAGATAACCAAGCCAGGGTTGGCAGGTCGGCCTGGGCGCCCTGCCCAAGTCTGGTCACGGCGCAGGAACTCGCTTTCGTAAGTCTCTGCTTTTGATTTGGCCGTGAACGCGAAGTCGATACGAGCTGGCCCATCGTCTGCGGGTAGAGCCTTCTTTCCTGCCGTAAGGGCTGGATTCGTCTCTGCTGGCCACTTTCTTGTCATCGCCCACCAAGCGATGTCCAACAAAAAGCTCTTGCCTAGCCCATTGTCTCCAGTGAGCAGGTTGAGGCGCTGGCCAAACTCCAGTTCCATACTGGCGGCTGGGCCGACATTTTTCAGCTTGAGGTACTTGAGCGTGGGGAAACTCCTTTTTCTTTGTTAATGCCGCAATTTGATCGAATCATATGGATCGAGATCGGCCCCGCAAATGGTGGGGCAGTTCCATCTGCCATTCTCGCAAACTTTCACGGATTGAAGAAGACTTCGGCTCGTGTTCGGCTGCTGTCCGAACGTCCATTCGCTGCTGGTGACCCTTGAGGTAGGGAATACGACAACGGCGGGTGGGACTTCCGCTGCTGGGATCGCGTAGAGGATGCAGTTTTGCCGAGTGAAGTGACACTGATTTCGAGTCTGGACCGCGATAAATACACGCTCTGCACGGTGATGTGAGTGGCGGAGACGTTGTGGTGGTGGATTCGGCGGATTTGGTTGCTCCGGAGCGTTAAGGAGAAGCCGGACGGTCCAAATCACCGGTGCTTGGTACCAAGTATGGGCGGAAACCGTGTTTGAGGCGAAGTTGGCGTTCGGCGGTATCGAGATCGATGCCTTCGCCTTGCTGCATTTGGACGGCGCCGCGGCGGAGGGCTTCGATTGTTGCTGCGTCCTCGCGGGCTGTTTCGGTGGCTCCGAGGTGGTGGTGCGAGTTGTTAGTTTTGTCCATGGGGGTCGGGCCGCTCACTTTTCGTCGGGGAGGGCGAAGGCTACGATGTGGCCGCCGGAGGGGCGGTTGGACTTGCCGCCGCCAGCGGAGATCACTACGTATTGCTTGCCGTCGATACTGTAGACGCTCGGGGTGGCGTTGCCGCTATAGGGGAGCTTGGCTTGCCATAAGACCTTGCCGGTGTCTTTGTCGAAGGCTCTTATTGTTTCGTCGGCACTGGCGGCGATGAAGATCAGGCCTCCTTTCGTTACTACCGGGCCGCCGTAGTTTTCGGTGCCGGTGGGCGGGATGCCTCGCTTGGTTAGTTCGGGGTATTCGCCTAGGGGGACCTTCCATTTGATCTCGCCGGTGTTGAGGTCTACCGCGTTCAACGTGCCCCAGGGGGGCTTGATGGCGGGGTAGCCTTCAGCGTCTGCCCAGCGGCGGAAGCCTCCGAAGACGTAGGGTGGGTCTGTTGGGTTGGCGGGTTTATTGGTGGGTTGTTCGGTGCCGAAGAGGTGGTCGATCAGCGTCTGGCGTTGGGCTTCCGGTAGGGCGCTGAACGCCGGCATACGGCCGATGCCGCTGTTGATGACCTGGGTGACTTGGGCGCGGTCCTTGGGGTTGCGGATGTCGGGGAAGCCGCTGGCGGCGTCGCCGGCCCGGTCGAAGCCGTGGCAAGCGGCGCAGTGGATTTTGTAGGTTCTCTCGCCTTGGGTGAGCGGTTTGCCGGAGGGGGCGGCGGTGGGGATCATTTGGTAGATCCAGGGGATTTCGTTGACGTTGGCGTAGTAGACGCCGTCGGGGTCGACGGCGGCGCCGCCCCATTCCATGCCGCCGTCGAAGCCGGGCATGATGATGCGCTCCTGCAGGCTGGGGGCGGGGTAGGCTCCTTGGGAACCGGATTTGCGGATCCTTAAGAGCGTCTGGGCTCGGGCGGTGGGGGAGATGTTGGAGGCGTCGGCTTCTGTGTATGTTTGGCGGGTTAGGGGGGCGGGTTTGAGCGGGACGGGTTGGGTGGGCCAGCCGGGTTCGCCGGGGAGTTGGGAGGCTGGGATGGGGCGTTCGGCAATGTCCCAGAGGGGTTGGCCGGTGACGCGGTCGAAGACGAAGAGGAGGCCGTTTTTGGTGCCCTGGGCGACGGCGTCGATCTTCTTGCCGTTGCGGGTGACGGTGAGCAGGACGGGCGGGGTGGGGAGGTCTTTATCGAGGAGGTCGTGGTGGACGAGTTGGCGGTGCCAGAGGCGTTTGCCGGTTTCGGCGTTGAGGGCGACGAGGGAGTTGGCGAAGAGGTTGGCGCCGGGACGATCGCCGCCCCAGAAATCGGGGAGGGCGGATTCGGTGGGGACGTAGACGATGCCGCGGGCTTCGTCGAGCGAGAGACCGGACCAGTTGGAGGCGCCGCCGGCGGTTTTGTAGGCCTCCGGGGGCCAGGTTTCGTGGCCGGGTTCGCCGGGGCGGGGGATGAGGTTGAACAGCCAGCGGAGGCGGCCGGTGCGGACGTCGTAGGCGCGGATGGTGCCGGGACCGTTGGTCTGGCCTCCGACGATATACGTGTCTTTGTAGATGACGCCGGGGGTGTTGACTTGGACGGTGGGGGCGGGGGTGGCTACGCCTTCGCCCAAGTGGATTTTGCCGTTGGTTCCGAAGGTTGGGATGGGCTGGCCGGTTTTGGCGTTGAGGGCGTAGAGGTAGGTGCCGGCTCCGGTGAAGATGCGTTCGTCTGGGCCTTCTTTCCAGTAGGTGACGCCGCGCTGGCGGCGGCCGATGGGGCCTTGTTGGTGATTGGCGGGGTTGAACTGCCAGATTTCCTGGCCGGTTTTGGCGTTTATTGCGAAGACTTTTCGGTTGGGGGAGGCGGTGTAGAGGACGCCGTCTATGACGAGGCCGTTCGATTGGAATTCGCCTTTGTCGCCGGTGTCGAACGTCCAGGCTTGTTTGAGGGTTTTGACGTTTTGTTTGTTGATTTGGGTGAGGGGGGAGTAGTGCGCGGTGGCTTTGTCGCCGAGGTAGTGGGGCCAGTTGGTTTGGGCTATCAGGAGGGCAGGGAAGGCTAGGAGGGCGATTCGCACCCGCCTATTTTATGTGATTGCAACGAGCCTGTCTGGCGCGGCATTGAATTGGTGACGTCTTTTGAAAGTCCGCTGCCGCGTGCTGAGAATGCTGTGCTAACCTACTCGGAATCGTTTGTAAGTTGAGGAGCTTCCATGCGGATACTGGTTCTTCTTTTAGCGTTTAGTTCCCTTAGCTGGTGCCAGACTGGTACAGGCAATATTCAAGGCTCCGTCGCCGATTCCACCGGGGGGATAATCCCGAAAGCGAAAGTCACCGCGACGCATACGTCGACGGCGCGCAAGTATGTTTCCGAGACAAATGAGGTGGGCTTCTACCTATTCCCGGCGATGCCGAGCGGGGCGTATGAGTTGTCGGCCGAATCCGCGGGGATGAACACGTGGAAGGGCGGGCTGACGCTGGCGGCCGGCGAGGCGGCGGCTGTGCCTATTGTGATGACTCCTGGGGCAACGAGTACGACGGTAACGGTTGGCGATGTTACCCCGATGGTGAACACGACGAGCGCGACGCTGGCGACGGTGGTGGAGCGGGAGCGGATTGAGCAGCTGCCGATGAATGGGCGGTTTATCACGACGCTGATTGGGATGACGACGCCGGGGGTGGAGTCTGGTTCGGTGCCGCGCGTTTATGGACTGCGGTATGCGACCGAGCTGTTGCAGGACGGGGCGGTGCTGGAGAATCGGGAATGGCAATCGATACCGGCGCGGCCGCCGGGACTGGACACGATTGGGGAGCTGCGGAGCGAGACGAATAACTCGTCGGCGAAGTTGAACCGGCCGGGGACGTTTATGGTGACGACGCGGTCCGGGACGAATCAGTTGCACGGGGCGATCTTTGAGACGGCGCGTAATAGCGGGCTTGGGGTGGCGCGGGCACGGCAGGACTTCTTTACGAAGCCGCCGCAGTTGGTGCGCAATGAGTTTGGCGCCTCGGTAGGCGCGCCGATCTGGATTCCAAAGCTGTACAACGGCCGGAACCGCACGTTCTTCTTCTTTGCCTATGAAGGGTTCCAGTTACGGCAAGGGAGCACGCGGAACATCGCGGTGCCGACCGAGTCGATGCGGCAGGGCGATTTCAGCGGCTTGATGGACGGCGCCGGGCGGCGGTTTACGATCTACGATCCGTTATCGACGGGAGCGGGGCCCACGTGGACGCGGATGCCTTTTACGGGGAACCGGATTCCGGTGCAGCGACAATCGCCGCTATCGAAGTATTTGTATTCGGTGACGCCGATGCCGACGGCGACGGACAATCCGCTGGTTGCGTCGAACTGGTTTGGACCGGACTTCAACAAGACCGAGCAGCATACGGAGACCTTGCGAATCGATCACAAAGTGAACGATGGCAACCATCTGTTCTTCCGTTATTCGCACAGTCCCGGGACGACATCGCGGACGAACGATCCGTTTGGCGGATCGCCGACGACGCTGGATTTCCGGGCGAATGCGTTGATCGATAAGCAGTCCAACGACAGCTTGGTGGGGAACTGGACGCACACATTTTCTCCGACGTTTTTTTCCGAGACGCTGGTGACTGCTTCGCGAGACTACCGCGGGCAACTGCCGTTTACAGGCGATGCCGAGATTGCATCGACCCTGGGACTCCCCAATCCGTTTAACGGGATTGGGTTTCCGCGGATTCCGAATACGGTGCGGCCTGGGGCGGGCGGGATGGCCTATGACGCGGCGATCAACCCGACGATTAATTACGGGAAGATCTATAACTTCGATCAGAATTTCACGAAGATTCGGGGGCGGCACGAGTTTCTTTTCGGCGGGCGGTTCCGGTATGAGCACCTGGACACGTTGAACGATCAGCAGATTTCGCAGGGGCAGTTCGATATGGCGAGTCCGAACCCGACGGCGCTGTACGATCCGACTTCGGCGACGGCCTTTTCGGCGACGCCATTTACGGGCCACACGTCGGCAAACACATTCCTGGGGCTGGGCACGTATCAGGCGCGGTTCAATCGGTCTTACTACCGGCCGCGCAATCAGGAACGGGCGTTGTATTTTCAGGACAACTGGAAGGTGAACTCGCGGTTTACGCTGAACCTGGGGTTGCGGTGGGAGTACAACACGCCGATCAACGACCGGGACCGGACGTTGATGGGATTTGATGAGAAGAGCAAGTCGGTAATTTTGCCGCGCTCGCTTGAGGAGTTGGCGGCGTTGAAGGTTGTGCTGCCATCGATTGTGAACACCTACCGGCAGTTGGGGATGAAGTTCACGACGGCGAAGGAGGCGGGGCTGCCGGAGAACCTGGTGTATTCGAATCTGTGGGATTTCGGGCCGCGTGCGGGGTTTGCGTACCGTTTGAATTCGGGAGGCCGGGCGATGGTGGTGCGGAGCGGGTATTCGTTGTTTGCCTATCCGGAATCGCTGCGGCTGTTTTCGGGACAGATGGCAAATTCGATGCCGGCGTTGGGGACGATTACGTACAATCCGAACGCGGCGGAGCAGAGCCCGGATGGGTTGCCGAACTACCTGTTGCGATCGGTGCCGACGGTGGTGGCGGGCGTGAACAGCAAAGACGCATTGGACGTGAACAACGTGAGCGGGATTACGCGCGGGAGTGGCGCGATGTATTTCCTGAATCCGCGGCAGCCAACGGCGCGGGCGCATGAGTGGAATTTTTTCCTGGAGCGGGAGGTGTTGCAGAACACGGTGGTGAAGGTTGGCTATGTGGGAACGCACGGGATGCGGATGTCGCAGTTCTATTCGTTCAACGACAATGCGCCGGCCTATGTCTGGTACACGACGACGAAGCAGCCGTTCCCGACGGGGACGTTTTCGGGAGTAGCGCGGCGGCCGTATGACCAGGAGTTGTACGGGACGATGCAGCGATATCAGAAGACGGGGTGGTCCAACTTCAACGGGATCCAGGCGGAGATTGAACACCGGTATTCGAAGGGGTACGCGTTCCAGCTGTTTTATGTGATGAGCAATGCGATGCGATCGGCCGGGGACGGTTGGCGTGACGATACGCTGCGGGCGACGAACATGTTTCTGCCCGGGACGGTGCCGGCTGACGATGCGGCGCGCAACCGGTTGTTGAACTACCGGCGGGACACGGGGATTCCGAAACACAGGGTGAATTGGAACTTCCTGGTGGACGTGCCGGTGGGGAAGGGAAAGAAGTTCGCGGGCAATGCGGGGCGGCTGACGGACGCGGTGATCGGCGGATGGCAGATTGCGGGGAACGGTTCGTTGACGAGCCGGTACTTCCAGCTGCCGACGAGTTTCTGGGGCCAGTACAACGGGGTGGAGAAGTATGACAAGAAGTACCCGATTCAGGACTGCCGGAGTGGGATTTGCTATGACGGGTGGTTGTATTGGAACGGCTATATTCCGGCGAACCGGATTAACAGTACGGACCCGCGGACTGGGCGGCCCAATGGGGTGATGGGTGTGCCGGACAGTTACCGTCCATTCCAGACGCCGCTGATTCCGACTCCCAAAGACGGCGGGAACGCGAGCGATCCGAACTTCGGGTTCTATGACACGAATACGGTGAATGTGCAGCTAGCGAACGGGGTGACTCAGCGGACGACGTTTGACCCGGGGATGCATCCGTTGCAGAACCAGTTTGTGATGGGGCCGTTGATTTGGAATATGGCGGCATCTGTGTTCAAGGCGGTTCCGATCCGGGAGGGTGTGGTGTTGCGCGTGAATGCGGACTTCCTGAACAACGTGTTTAACATGCCGGGGACGAATTTGCCGGGGAGTGACGGTATTATTCTGAACCGGACGTCTGCCAATACGCCGAGGGTGCTGCAACTGACGATGCGGCTGACCTGGTAGATGTGGACGATACTTTTGCTGGCATTCGCGCAGGGGCCGGCGGCGCAACAGGCGTCGGCCCTGGTGGATGCCAGTGTGGCCTTTGCCAATCGGGGCGAGTTCCGGGAGGCGGCGGAGCGGTTGGTGCAGGCGTTGGCGTTGGACCCGAACCAGGGTGAGGCGCACTATCTGCTGGGCCTGGTGCGGCAGAGCGAAGGACGGAGGGAGGCGGCGCGGGAGTCGTTTGCGCGGGCGGTGAAACTGGCCCCGCGGAACGGGGCCGCGCAGGCGCGGCTGTGCGAGTTGGACACGGAGTTTGCGATGGCGCGGGAGAGCGGGTACGAGGCGGCGATGGGCGTTTGCCGCCGTGCGGCGCAATTGGAGCCGGGGGATGGGGAAGTGCGTTACCACCTTGGGCGGAGCCAGGCGAAGCGAGGGGAGCAGGCGGCGGCGATTGCTTCGTTCCAGACGGCGCTACGTTTGGACCCGAAGCTGGCTGGGGCGCGCTTTGCGTTGGGGCTGGCGTATGTGGATTCGCAGAACCTGACGGCGGCGATTCCGATGTTCGAGCAGGTGGTGAAGGCTGAGCCGGCGAATGGGAATGCTCATTTCCAGTTGGGGGCGGCGCTGGCCAAGCAGGGGGATTGCGGGAGGGCGTTGCCACACCTGGAAGCGGCGACAACGAGTGCGCAGAAGCACTATGTACTGGCGGGATGTCTGGTGAAGCTGAACCGGCCGGAGGAGGCGGCGCGGGAGCGGGAGCGGGTGCGCGAGTTACGCGCCGGGGACGAGGCGCGGAAGCAGGGGCGGTTCCGGGCGGCGCTGGCGCAGAAGATGGCCGCCGCAGGGGAGTTGGACGGGGCGGAGACGGAGTATCGAGCGGCGTTGGAAATGGCTCCGGACTTGACGCTGAAGATTGATTTGGCGGTAGTGCTGTTACGGAAGGGCAAGGCGGCGGAGGTGGGAGCGGTGCTGGGCGGAGAGGCGGATCCGCTGGCTCGTTATCAGGTGGCATTGGCGGAGGCGAAGCTGGGGCGGGTTGGGGCGGCGCGAGGGATTTTGGAGGAGGTGTTGCGGGGGCGGCCGGGGTTTGCGGAGGCGTGGTACCAGTTGGGTGTCTGGCTGTTGGAAGAGGGCGAAGTGGTGGGCGCGGAACGGGCGTTGGGGACGGCGGTTGGGTTGCGGCCGGACGAGCCGGCGATGCGATTGGCGTGGGCGGCGGCGTTGGAGCGGGCGGGACGGGGAAAGGAGGGGGCGGCACAGCGGCGATTGGCGGGTAGCGCCAATTGATTGTCCGCGGTGCCGGGTTCCCCGGTTGGATGCGTTAGAGGGCGGTGATGGTGACTTCGATTTTTTCGGTGGTTGGGATGGCGGCCAGGATTTTTACCATGGTGTCGTTGGCGACGCGGACGCAGCCGAAGGTGGGGCGGAGGCGGCCGGCGGCGTTGAGGGCTCCGCCGTGGATGAGGAGACCGAAACGGCCGTTTTCCTTAGCGATTTTGGCTTGGCCGGATTGGGGGTCGAGCGTGATGACGGGTTGGGGGCCGTAGGTTCTGTCGTTGGCGGGGGTGCTGACGATTTTGTTGACGAAGCCGCGGTAGCGGCCGGTGGGGGTGTCGCCGAAGGATTTGGTGGGGTCGCGGGTGGGGTTGCCTTTGGCGGCGGCGGAAGCGTTGTCGGCTTTGCCGTAACAGTCGAAGGGGCCGATGGTTTGGGTATTTGATTCGAGGGTTAGCGTGCCGTATTTGGTGCGGTCGGCTGGTAGTTGGATTTTGATTTGGATTGGCATTTGTGGGGATGGTAGCACTTCTGTGTTTGTTGCTTCTTGCTTTGCTTCTTGCTTCGTTGCTCCCCTTTCCCTCTCCAGAAACCACACTCCGAACCCAGTGATTAGGCGGGGTGTGGCTCTGGAGGTATCCAGGTTGAAGGCACTATGCCGGTACAAGTTGAAACCCCTGCTGGGCGGCCTGTTTGGCGAGGG
>JBIKOG010000314.1:0-7599 GCA_044358225.1 Bryobacteraceae bacterium
CGGCATGGCGCCGGAAATCATCCACGCTGGACAGAAAATGCCGGTCCGGCCGGATCTCCAACGGCAGCCCAGCCTCTTTCGCCGCCAACTCCAACTGCTCGCGCACCCGGTAATCCCCCGGCTCGGCCACCACCAACCCGGTCGGCTTAAACTGCGCAATCGACCGCAGCAACTCCTGTCGCAGCGAATGCGTATTCGTCCGGTCGTCCAACCGGCGATACGTCACACAGTACCCCCGCTGGGTCGTCCGCTGCTCGTAGTGCCGCATCGCGCTCAGGAACAGCGTGATGCGCGCCTTGTGGGACCACACGTGGGTGGATTCTTCCGCCACCTCCGCCATCCAGACAGCGTCTTTATTGCGTTCGAACCCGTCGTAGACCGCTGAATCGTCGTTGAGCTGGTCGCCCAAAACGATGACGAGATTCCTCATATGCAACCGGATGCATGCAAACCCCGCCCCGGCGCTATTCTTTTTACCAGATCAACTTCACCGCCAACTGCACTTGCCGCGGATAATTCGAATTCGGCGCCGACACCGCCGCCTTAATCACGCTCCCAAAGTTCACGTCCTCCGGGTTGTTATTGAAAGCCGCATTGCTCACGAAAAACGAGTTCAGCAGGTTAAATACCTCCGCTCGGAACTGCACCCGATATCGCTCATTAATCGCCGTCGTCTTGTTGAACGACGTGTCGATCGACCGCGTCCCCTGCAGCCGCAATCGCCCATCCGTCAACGGCGTCAACCGCGCCGAAAACCGCGGCGTAATCAGGAAATTCGGTTCCGTGCAGCCCGCCTCCTGGCTGAACCGCTGCCAGGTCACCGTGTTGTTCTCGTTCCACCGCTGCACGCATGGCGCCACCGCCTGAATCCGCGCCTGCTTCCAATCAATCGGCAGCCGCGCCTCTTTCAGATACACCACATTCCCCGGCAACGGCCACGGCCGCCCCGATTGCGTCTGCAGGATCAGCGAGTTCTCCCAGCCCTTCAACATCCGTCCCTTCCACCCCGTCGCCCGCCGGAAAAACGGCAACGGCGTCACCGCGCTCACCACAAACCGGTGCGTCCGGTCGAACGCCGCCAAACTGCTGTTCAACACCCCCCGCAACGGGTCCAGGAACGAGTTCCGGTCGATGTTCTTCGCCAGCGTGTAATTCGCCAGCAAATTCGTCCGCTTTGTCCGCACGCTGAACGAACTCTGCAGTGAGTTATAAAAGTTCGCCCCATCGTTCCGCATCAGCTCCGTCAGCGCCCCGAACTGTGGATACGGGCGCTGCAGTTGCCCCCGCGATAGCGTCACGCTGTCGTACCAACTCGTCCCTTCCAGCGCCGGCAGTCCCCGGAACGGATTCGGCAACGATTGGTCGCAGTACGACGGGTTCCCGCCCAGCATGAAGTTGCACCGGTCCCGTACCTCCACCGCGTCCTCGTTGTAAACCTTCGTGTTCTGCAGGTTCTTCCCCCGGCTCCCGGAATAGGTCACCTCCAGCCGCGCCTGCCGGAACACCAGCCGCTGCACGCCAAAACTGAACTGCTCCACCAGCGGGATCTGGAACTTCGGATTCACAAAGTTGAACCCGCGCCCCACATACGTCAATGGCCCCAAATCGTTCCCGTAAGGCGTCAGCACCCCCGTCGGAAACGGGTCGTTGATCTTGTTGTTCACCGGCGTCCTGTTCTCGTTGGCGCTGAAAACGAACGGCGTCGTCAGGCTGTAGCCCGTCGTCTGCAAATAGTCGTTATTCGGGTTCGAATAATACCGCCCCCACCCGCCCCGCAATACCGTCTTAGAATTCAACGAATACGCCACCCCAATCCGCGGCTGGTAGGTATGCGGGTACACATCCGCCGCCCGCCGCGGCACCCCGTTCACGCCCGCAAACTGCATCCCTCCACGCAGGGGCGGCAACTCCGGAAACTGCGCCCGGTTAATCTGCGAGTCCAATGGCGAGACCACCGTCGGGTCAAACCCCCGGTTCATCCGGTTGAAACGCTCCGCCGGCGGCCGGTTATAGTCCACCCGCATGCCCGCATTCACCGTCAACTTCCGCGAAATCTTCCAGTCCAACTGCGCCCACGGGGCCGTGTACGGGAATAGGAAAATCGGAAACACGTTGTAGTTGATACTCCCCGAATTCGGCGTTCCCAACAACCACGAAGCAATCGAATTCCCCGACAACTCATCCGCCCGCAAATAGTCCCGCTGCGTAAACACCTTCGTGGCCCCCAGCGTAAAGACATTCCCGTACGTCTGCGTGGAATACTGCGTCCACCGCATATCCACGCCCGCTTTAAACGTCTTGTTCCCACGAATCCGCGTCACCGTCGGGTGCAGCGTAAACGTGTTGGTAATGTTGTTGCTCGGATAACGCCCCAGCGCGATGTAGTCGGCAAACGTGTACCGCCCGAAAAACGCCCCATACGGCAACTGGTCCACCAGCTTCTTCGGAAACCCCAGCGTCGTCAAATCAAACCCCGCATTGGCGTCCCCCCGCGAACCCTCCACGTACCGGGAAAACGAACTCCGCACATTAAAAATCACCGTCGGCGACAGCGTGCTCACCCAGTCCAGCACGTAGGCGTCGTTGATCCGTTTCAACGGATGCTGCCCATCCTGCCCCGGCCGGTCCCGCACACCGTTCACGGACCGGTCCTCGGTCCGGTCATTGCTCGCATGCCGGAAGAAAAACCGGTGCTTCTCCCCCAGATTCTGATCAATCTTCACCACGAAGTTATAAAAAGTGTCCCGCGCCAGGCTGTTCCCGCCCGAAAGAAAGTAGTTGCTCTGCGCATAGTTCGTCGATGCCGTCGTCGTGTTCGGCTCCGGGAAATAGCCCACAATCTTCTTCGAAATCGGGTTGATCCGGTCCCCCGGAATCACATTCCCCGGAAACGGCACCCGGTCCCACCGGTTGGTCGCCGTATTCTGGAAGCCCGTCGCCGGATCATAGATCGTCACCTGCCGCGCGCGCCCGTCCAACAGCTTCGAAAAGTCCCCGTTCCGCATCTCCTTGGCCGGCACGGACAATACCAGCGGCTGCGGCGTCGCCTCCCGGTATCCCTCGTAATTCAGCAGGAAAAACGTCCGGTTTCGCCCGTTGTACAACTTCGGAATCCGCACCGGCCCGTCCATCTGCACGCCGTACTGGTCCTGGAAATGCCCGTCCTTCTCCGCCCCTCGCGCGTTGTTCTGAAACGAATTGGCGTCCCACGCATTTCGCCGCGCAAACTCGTACACCGTCCCGTGCATCTTGTTCGTGCCGCTCTTCAACACCACATTTACCACCCCGCCCGACGTCTTCCCATACTGCGCATCGTAGGCGTTGGTCTGGATCTTGAACTCCTGCACCGAATCCACCGGCGGCACATAGGCGATATTGTTCCCGCCCGCCTGCGCGTTGTTCGGCACCCCGTCCATCAGAAATTCGTTCGAACGGTTTCCCCCGCCGCTGATCCCCCAATCGGCAATTGCGCCGTTATCAAACGGCCGCTGATACGCCTGCGACCCGTTGTAATTCACCCCCGGCACCAGCATCGAGAGCATGAACGGATTCCGCCCATTCAGCGGCATCTCTTTAATGAACTGCTCGTCCAACACCCCGCCCCGGTCGGCGTTCGCCGTATCCAGCAACGGCGCCTCGTCGGTCACCGTCACCGTCTCAGCCAGCGCCCCCAGCGCCAGCGTCAGGTTCAGCTCCGCCTGCTGCGCCACCTGCAGCGTCAGCCCCCGCCGCACCAGCGCTTTGAATCCCGCCTTCTCCGCCCGCACCTCGTAGCTGCCCGGCTTCACCAGCGCGAACGTAAACAGCCCGTCCGTGCCCGTCTTGACGTGCATCGCCTCGTTGGTGTCCACGTTCCGCAGCGCCACCCCGGCCGCTACGATCACGCCCCCGCCAGGGTCGGTAATCCGCCCCTGCAACGTGGCACGAAACTCCTGCGCGGCGGCAGGCAGGCACAGCAAAGCCGCAATGAGAACACCCCGGTACGACGACATGCGATTGGGCAAATTATGTCACATCGCGGCACCACTTTCTGCCATGCTGTTGATCATGTCCACCCGTCTCCGCTGGGGCATTTTGAGCTCCTCGAAATTCGCCCGTACCAAGGTCATCCCCGCCCTCCTCCGCGCCGAATCGCTCGAAGTCGCCGCCATCTGCTCCCGCGATCTCGCCGCCGCCCAGGCCCACGCCGCCACCTTCGGCATCCCCACCGCCTACGGTTCCTACGACGAGCTCCTCGCCGACCCCACCATCGACGTCATCTACAACCCCCTCCCCAACCATCTCCACGTCGAATGGTCCATTCGTGCCGCCCGCGCCGGCAAACACGTCCTCTGCGAAAAACCCCTCGGCGTCAACATCGCCGAAGTCGACGCCCTAATCGCGGCCCGCGACGAAGCCGACGTCAAAATCGGCGAAGCCTTCATGGTCGCCACCCACCCTCAATGGCTCTGGGTCAAAGCCGCCATCGACGAAGGCAAAATCGGCCAACTCCGCGCCATCCAGGGCTTCTTCAGCTACACCAATACCGACCCCGCCAACATCCGCAACCAGGCAGATGCCGCCGGCGGCGCCATCATGGACATCGGCTGCTACCCCATCTTCACCTCCCGCTTCGTCACCGGCCGCGACCCCCTCCGCGTCTGCGCCCAAATCGAACGCGACCCCAACTTCCAAACCGACCGCCTCTCCAGCGCCATCCTCGACTTCGGCGACGTCCACTGCCAGTTCATCTGCAGCACTCAAACCAACCCGTATCAGCGAATGCAGTTCCACGGCACCCGCGGCCGCATTGAAATCGAAATTCCCTTCAACGCCCCGCCCGATCGGCCCACCCGCGTCTTCATGGACGACGGCCGCGATGTCTTCGGCTCCGGCATCAGCCTCCAGACATTCGATACGTGCGACCAATACACCATCGAAGGAGAAGCCTTCACCGCCGCCGTCCGCGGCGAACGCCCCGTCCCGGTCCCGCTCGAAGCCGCCCGCGGCAACATGCTCACCATCGACGCCGTCTTCCAGTCCGCCCGCGAAAATCGCTGGGTCTCCCTCTAACACCCGCCGTCCCGCGGGGAGACGACCCTACGAGTCTTCCCGCTCCGGCTCCCATTCGTACAGGTCTTCCCGCTCCGCAACGCGCCCTTCCCGCTTCTCCTGCTCCAGTCGGGCCTTGGCTTCTTCCCGTTCTTCCTTACCGTCGCTCATAGCTCAATTATAGGTTCCGCAGCACCGCGTGATCCTGCCGCAGCCGCGCCAACTCGTCCACAATGCTCTGCCGCACCTGGTCCCGCAACGCCGCCCCGCCCCGCTTCACGTCCAGCCCAGCCACCGGCACCGGAGGCAACACCTTCAACCAGATCTCCGAGCTTTCGCTAAAGAAGAAGCTCGACCGCGGCAACGCCCGCGACGTCCCGTCCACCACCAACGGCAACACCGGCACCTGCTCCCGGATCGCCAACTGGAACGCGCCCTCGTTAAACGGCAGCACTTCCCCAGTCGTCGACCGTCCGCCCTCCGGGAAAAATACCACCGAAAACCGCTGCCGCAGGTACTTGCCGCAGCGCAGTAAAGCCCGCGCCGCCTGCGTCGGCGACGTCCGTTCCACCGCCACGTCCCCGGCCAACTGCAGCATCTGCCCAAACAGCGGCACCTTGAACAACTCCGCCTTCGCCAGCCACTTCGTGTCGGTTTTCAGATAGCAAATCAGCGGAATATCGGCCAGCGATTGGTGATTGCTCACAATCAGGTACACCTGATTCGGGTCCAGGTTCTCCTGGCCTTCGATGTGGATGATCCACGGCGTCACCCGCCCGACGATCCGTCCCAGCCGCCGCAACCAGAAACCCGTCCGGCGCAAGTCCGGCTTCTCGTCAAACAGCCAAATCAGTGCCAAAAGCGGCAACCAGAAAAGCACCAGCAACACACTGGCGGTCCAAATCCAAAGCGAGCGAAAAAAGCGAATCATGTACCTGGGCGCGGTGTCGTCCTGCAACGCCGCGTTCCCAGCAGAATACCACGAGCGGCTCCAGTCGCCCGCGCCTCTCGCATACCTGCATAAACGTCAATCCGCATAAACTTCATTCCAAACTACAGCCGGCGCCGAAACACCCGGCGGAGAGAGTATCGACGAAAACAAGGGAAACATCACCGTTTTCACTTTTCCGCTCTCTCGCTCGCCGAATGAACCCCGCACAACTGGCGCAATAGCCGGCCTCCGGAAACACGCTCCTGTCCACGCCTCCATCGGCCCAACCTTCCGCGGCGGAAAATCGTGCTGCTCCCAATTGGGCCTCCCGCGCCTGCGCCGCAAACTGCGAACGATGGCGACACGCGTGCCCGCCGCCCCCGGCCGATCCCGCGGAGCGTCGACCACGGTGCTGAAGGTTGCCGGTTCCGCCTTCACCTGAAGCTCAATCCTTAGCTGCAAGAGCTTTGATCGTTTGTCTGGCTTTTTGTGCGTACTCACTCGCCGGATAAACGTTGATGAACGTCGCAAAGAAGATCAACGCCCCCTCCCGCTTCCCGGCGGTGAGACGGCTTTGCCCTTCCTGGAACAACAGCATCGGGTCGGGATCGACGATGCCTTGCCGGACCCAGGAGGCGCGAATCGCCGCCTTGGCTTCTGCTCTCAGTGTTGATTTAGGATAATCGTTGAGTAAGGTGTCCAGGCTAAGACGCGCCCTCTCAAACTCACCGGCCTCGATCAGCAGCAATCCCCGATCGTATAAGCGGGTCTCCGCTTGCGGGCGTGCTTGCCCGGCCGCCATGCCAGCCGCGGCCACGGCGATGAGCATCATTCGCGATGGAACGAATAGGGTTCGGGTTAACATCAGCCTGGCTAATGCATTTGAGAGCCCATCCGCAAACCGGCTGTAAGAAGGAGGGATACGTCGAATTCCAGGGGCGCCGGGTGTGCACTCCGGAAAACGGTGTGGTTATAGGCGCCCGCCACCTGCCGATAGTGACCTCGTCCGTCACCCGGCGCGCACTAGCAAATACACCGGTTTTGCCCGCCCCGGAATTTTGATTCACAGACTTTGGAAAACTATATTTCCCGCCAAATCAACAACATGAAATTTTTCACCCCCTAACACCCTTGCCACCCCATGCTAGCGTGAAACCAGGTGAGCCAACTCTCACCCGCAAAAGCCCTCGCCCCAGCGAGGGCTTTTGCTTTTCCACCTCCAGAAAGGCAACGCCATGACCAAAGAAGATCGCGCCCGCATCGCCCGCGAAAATGGAGCCAAGAGCCGTGGCCCCATCACTCCCGAAGGCAAAGCCCAGTCACGCATGAACTCCATCAAAACCGGCGAGCACGCCGAAACCCTCGCTCAA
Organism: Bryobacteraceae bacterium; assembly: GCA_044358225.1. Lineage (GTDB taxonomy): Bacteria > Acidobacteriota > Terriglobia > Bryobacterales > Bryobacteraceae. The sequence goes on from JBIKOG010000314.1 coordinate 7,333, forward strand.
TTCGTCCCGCCCAACTCCGGCGTCCTCTGCCACGAGGACCGCAAAAAGTTCTACGCCCTCATCGCCGAACTCACCCAGATCTACCGCCCCGTCAACCAGGAAGCCGCCTTCCTCGTCCGCCAGATCGCCATCGCCCGCTGGCAGATTGAGCGCACACAAACCGACCTCAACTGCATCTGGAACGATGAACTCCTGACCGCCGCCCAGCAACCGGCCCCCGTCGCCAAGGAATACGAAGACTACTACTACCAGGCCCAGGTCTCCCAA
>JBIKOG010000453.1:0-3114 GCA_044358225.1 Bryobacteraceae bacterium
GCCACATCGACAGGCTCCAAATGCGGATCACCCGCCTCCGCCGCGAAATAATCAACATAAATAAGAACTTCCCCACCGTCGCTATCCCGATGGAAACAAAGGAAGAAACTCCGGTCGAACCACCAAAAATCGAAAATAGCGAACCCATCGTCTACGTCACCGAACCGACCCCGGAAGTCCTCGCCGCCTACCGCCGCGAGTTCCCGAACCACCGAATCGTCGTCCTCCCGCCCGATGACGTCGCCAACGGCATCGATTACGAGGACGACCTACCCCCCGCGCCCCGCCGCGCGGCCTAAATTCGGCGCCGCCGAATCCGTCCCAAGCGTCTTGGCCCACCCCATCGCGCCCAAGGACACCCGATCTATGACAACCGAATACTCCCACTCCATTCGACTACCCGTAGTGTGTCCATCCTCGGGTAGTCCCAGGCGGCCGGCGCCGGGAAGAACATGCCCACGCAACCCCACCGGGGGCATGTCGGACAAAACCGCCAGTAACGCCGCCCCCAAAACACGACACAACCCGCCGGAGCGAGCGTGCTCAACCCGAGGACCCCAACCCAACCCCCCAGGACGCATCACAACCCGCCGAAGCCCACCCTTCAAAACCTAATCAATCCGGCAAACATACCCCGCCGCCGGGCTATCATTCGGCACCCCAGGCGGCGCAATCCCGGCATCGCAATAGTACAAATGACCCTTGTGAATACACATCCCGTGCGGATCCGGATCATCCTTCCCCAAAGTAATCACCTCCAGAATCCGCCCATCCGTCGCATCCAATTTGTGAATCACCCGGTCACTGGAGAACATGCACCACAACGCATTCGGAGCCACCCACGCCAACCCATGCGACCGCCCCAGCGTCACCGGGATATCATGCACCGGCTGAAACTTCCCGTCCCGCACATCCACCTTCGCCAACCGCGTGAACCGGTGCGACGCCATCCACAAATGCCCGTCCACATACTCCAGCCCATGCACCCCGCCCCCGCCAGTCGGAATCGGCCACTCCGCCACCGTATCCCCCGTCCCCGGATCCACCTTCAAAATCGCCCCCGTCGGATGATCCGTCGATTTCTTGCTCCGCCCCAACGCAAACCCGTTCGCCGCCATCCACAGGAATCCCCCGCCAAACGCCATCCCGCTCGTGTTCGACGACGCCGTCTCAATCTTCCGCTTCACCTTCCCCGTCTTCCAGTCCAGCAAATACGCGGTATCGGTCGTCTGCTCCCCCACCCACACGCCCTCCGCCGACGCCTCCATCGCGTTCGGAAACCCGTCCGGGGTCTTGAACAGCCGCACCACCTTCGCCGCCCGCGTCGGCACGCCCCCGTACGCCGCCAATGAGGCCGCAGCCAGAAACGCCCGCCGCCTCATCCCCGAATCCTCACCAGGCTCTTGTCGATCGACTTTAAATTCGGCACCCCGGCCATGCCCATATTCAGGGCCAGTTCCGTATGCAGCAGATGAATCACCCGCTCCACGCCGGCCTGCCCGAAACAGGCCATCCCGTACAAATACGGCCGCGCAATGCACACCGCCGTCGCCCCCAGCGCCAGCGCCTTCAGCACATCGGTCCCGCGCCGGATGCCGCCGTCCATCAACACCGGGATCCGCCCATTCACCGCTTTCACAACTTCCGGCAGCGCCTCAATCGTCCCGCCCACGCTGTCCTGCTGCCGCGCCCCGTGGTTGCTGACGATACAAGCCTTCGCCCCATACTTCACACACCGGTCCCCGTCCTCGGCCGTCATAATGCCCTTCACCACAACGGGCAACGACGTCGTCGAACACAGCTCCTGCAACGTCTCCCACGTCGGCAACGGTGACTTCTTCGCCGGCAGAATCCCCGCCTTCCAAGCCGTCTTCGCCTCCGGCAACCGCCCCTGCGCATCGCGCTTCGGCAGCCCCGTTTCGCACCACGACCGCTCGATCTTGTTATGGATCTCCCGCTCCCGTTGCGAGACGTGCATGATGTCCACCGTGAAGCAGATCCCCTTGCAACCCTGCGCCTCGATCTTCCGCACGAACGACCGCGTCTGCTGCTTATTCGTCAGGATCCCGCCTGTCGTCAACTGCCACCAGTTCTCCGCCGCCGAGCCTTCTTCCAGGGTCTTCTCAATCCCGCCATTGGTGATATGCAGCGTCTTCGATTTCCCCGCCGCCCGCGAAACTTCCAGCTCCCCGCCCATGAAAAAGCAGTTCTTCCCGCCCGCCGGATCGAACAGAATCGGATACGGCAGATTCATCCCGAACAGGTTCAGCGACGTGTCGATCTGATGCGTATCCACCAGCATCCGCGGCCGGAGGATGATGTTCTTAAACCCCGCCCGGTTGTCGTGCAAGGTCTGCTCGTCCTCCGAGCCGCCCTCCAGGTAATCCCACGCCACCGGGTCCAGTTTCTTCTTCGCCAGCGCCGCGAAGTCGAAGACATTGACCGGGTCCATCACGGTCGCCTCCTGCGCCAACGCCGCAAACGGCGCCGCCCCAAACATCCCTGCCAAATGGCGAAAAGCTGCTCTGCGTCCAATGTGCATACCGCGCGATTCCATCACAACAGCGCGCCCACCGCAACCCCTCGTACGATAAATCATGCCATCCGCCTTGCTCGCCGTTTACCGGGACGCCGCCCCCGCCTTCCATAGTCGATTGCTGCATGAGATTCTTGCCTGGGACGACGCGCGCATCGAGGCCGTCCACGACTAAATCCAGTGGCTCCTCCCGCTCTCCGAACCCGGTATCGCCGCCGCCCGCGCTGCCCTGCAACGGAGGCTCCGCTTCTACGGACTAACCCCCGATACCGAGGCCAACCCCAAACCCTGGGTCTGCCCGGCCTGTACGCCGAAGCCAGGGAGCTCCACGCCGCCATCGCCGCAGCTTTCCTCTTCTCCCGTCGAACCACCCGGCCGGGGACATGGCGGGCAAACCCCCGATGAAATTGCTTGCCGGCCAAAGCCCATCGGGCGACGGCCGGTCCCCCAAGACGAGCAACCACCCGCGGAAGGCAAGAGGATAAGTTGCTAAGGAGCCCCCCACGCCCACCTCTCAGACCGCCGTGCCCCGCGCACCGACTTCCACATGATCTCATCCAACGCAAACTCCGGCGCCC